>CALMIS010000171.1 GCA_937864185.1 uncultured Chloroflexota bacterium | reverse complement strand
ATTCGTTATATTCTCAATTCGCTGTAGTTTCTTTGCCCCGCTTCGCTCACGCGATCAGAAATACAGCAGTTCAGCAGCCAGAATACCAGAACTATAAAGAGAGGGCGAGGCGCATACCCCCGTTGTTGCTCCCGTTGCGAGGATCGTCCCTGAGGCGGGAGGCGGCGCGCAAGTGGTCTGCACTGTAGTTGATCCACGAGCCGCCGCGCAGCACCCGAACATCCGTTCCTTCCAGGTCATTACTGCCGCTATGATACTGGGTCAAGCACCACTCCCAGACATTGCCGGCTATATCCACTACCCCAAAAGGGCTGTCGCCTTTACCCTCGTACTGCCTCACCGGCGTGGTCACGTTGCTGTCGCAGGGCTTTACGGAATTATTGCAGCGGTGGCAGTCCCAGTCATTACCCCAAGGATAAACGCGCCCTGCCTGGCCCTGGGCGGCAAACTGCCACTGCTGTTCGGTGGGCAGCATGATTTTTTGGCCGGTTTGGCCGCTCAACCAGCGGCAGTAGGCCACGGCCTCGTACCAGGAAATGCCGACCACCGGCTGCTCGGCTCCGTTCCATTTTTTATCAGCCCAGTAGTGCGGCTCTGTCCAGGGGGTGCCCGTTGGTTTCCAGTCCTTCGCTTTGCTGTCCCAGGCCCAGCCTTGCTCTCGCGCTTCCCAACCCGCCTCGGTCCACCACTGTTTGTCCCGGTAGCCGCCGGCCTCGAGGAAGGGCTTGAATTGGGCGTTAGTCAGCGGGTATTTGGCGATGGCAAACGGTTCGACCTTGAACACCCGCGACTGGCCTTTGGGGATATAGTTGTCCGCCCAATTTTCCTCCGTAACGAGCGTCACCTGCCCGGCGGGGATTTTGACCCAGGCAAAGGGTGGGGGCAGGAGGGTTTCGGCCCTGGCCATTCGCTCGGTCTCGGCCTTTTCAGCGGCCCGGCGCTCGGCTTCGGCCTTTTCAGCGGCCCGGCGCTCGGCTTCGGCTTGGGTTCTGCGATCAGCCTCGGCCCTGGCTTCCGCCTCGGCCTGGCGCTTAGCCTTGACCTGCTCGGCCGTCTGGCGCACAACTTTGGTAATCTCAAAAAAAGCGTCATCGGGATGGGGCCAATGGCTGACCGGCTTGGCGTCCTTGGGCAGCGCCTGCAGCTTGCCAAAAGGGGCGTCTTCCCAGTAACAAGGTCGCAAAATAATCGGAATGACCACGGCCTGACCGGCGTCGTGGCGGGCCACGGCCTTGGTCATCTCGTTGTCGTAGCAGTAGTCGGAGGCCAGAAAATCCGGGCTGATCAGGAGCAGGATGATATCGGCCGCATGCAGCGCCTGGTCGATATCGGCGGCCCACTCGCTGCCGGCGGTGATGTCGCCGTCGTGCCAGTCGCTAAGCAAGCGGCTGCGGCGCAGGGGGGCCAGGTGCTTCGCCAGTTCAGCCCGCAGCTTTTGGTCTTCGCGGGCGTAGGCAAAAAAGAGTTTGACCGGTTCGGCCATGGTCGGGTCCTCGGGGTTGGGATGGCAGAGAATGGTTCAATCTTGAAGATTGAACCATTCTGTCTTGAGTATACCACGCCGGGCGGGGGGAGACAATCGCTCAATTTAGACCTTATTTTTCTGGATGCTGCGTTTCGTGGTAGAATCAAACTTATCTTGAAGAGTGGAGCAATGTAGAGATGGTTTCACCTGAATTGCTGGTTAAAGCTGGTCTGTATCCCGATGAACAGAGTGTTATCGATGAAGCCATGCGCATTCTCTGGCGAGAAAGACCCCAGCTAAGAGTTGACTGGGCGATATATCGGTACCAAACTGAAGGAATCTCATTGGCTAAAGCAGCCACCTTAGCCAACGTCAGCTATGACCGGATGAAAGAACTGCTGGTGAACCGTGGTATTCAACCGAAGTTAGGCGCTGAAACCATTGAGGAAGCCCAGCACGAACTGACAATTGTTGAACAGACGCTCACATCTGACTCCTAAATGCCGGTCATCGCAAACACAACCATCATCTCGAACTTTGCTAGTCTAAATCGATTGACCTTGCTCAAAAACCTATTTGGATCAATCTACATTCCTGAACAGGTTTTTGAAGAAACCCAAAGCGGATTGCTTCAAGGTTACGATTTTTACAAAGATCTTACTGCCCTCATTTTTCCCTTTTCCGGAGATGGTTGGCTACACTTAACGGCTCTCAAATCAACCGCTGAATTTAAAAGTTTTGGTGAACTGTTGGTCACCCTTCACGCCGGTGAAGCAGCTTGTATTGCCATCGCCCAACACCTAAATTGGACCTTTCTTTCTGATGATAAAGCGGCTCGAAAACTTGCTGCTCAACTAAACGTCCCGGTATCCGGTACATTGGGTGTATTACTTACCCTCTGCAAGAAAAATTTACTTTCAATGGCTGAAGCCGATCATGTGTTAAAACAGATGGTCAAATTGGGATATCACTCACCAATTTCGTCAGTGAGCGAACTTTTGAAAGACAAATAGAAAGGACATAAATTTATGCCCCTACCACTCAACCCCAACATTGCTTCTGCCCCGCTGTACATCGGCGGGGCGGCGATTGAAGATATCCGGGCCCAGTACGGCGTGGAGGAGATCATCAAGATCGGCTCCAACGAAAGCCCGATTGGCCCCTCGCCCCAGGCTATTGCCGCGATGCAGCAGGCGTTGGCCACGCTCAACCGCTACCCGCCCATGGGCGACGACGATCTGCGGGCCGTGCTGGCCGAGACCCTGGGCCAGGGTTTGGCCGCCGATCACTTTGTCACCGGCAACGGCGGCTGCGATATTCTGGAACTGATCGCCACCGGCTTTCTAGATAGTGAGGCCGAGATCATCATCAGCCCGCCGACCTTTCCGATTTACGAAATTACCGCCCGGAAATTGGGGGCCACGGTGGTCTACGCCCCGCTTAACCCGGTTGATTTCAGCTACGACGTCGAGGCCATCCTGGCCGCCGTGACCGAGCGCACCCGCCTGATCTACGTCTGCAGCCCCAACAATCCGACCGGCAGCCTGATCACCGCCGCCCAAATGGAGCGGCTGGTCAACGAAGTGCCCGACCACGTGGCCATTGTCAGCGACGAGGTTTACCATCATTTCATCACCGAGCCCGCCGCCGCCGACTCGCTGGCCTATGTCCGCCAGGGCAAAAACGTCATCGTCATCCACAGCTTCTCCAAAGCCTTTGGCCTGGCCGGGCTGCGGCTGGGCTACGGCATCGCTCCGGTGGAGTTGGCCGGCCATTTGGCCCGGGCCCGGCTGCCCTTTCACCTGAGCAAGCTGGTGATCGAAGGCGGCGTCGCCGGGCTGCGCGACGAGGCTCACGTCCAGCAGGTGGTCGAGATCGTGCGGCGTGGCCGGGAGTGGCTCTACGGTCAATTGTTGGAGTTGGGGGTCGAGGTTTGGCCGGGACAGGCCAACTTTCTCCTGTTCAAACCCGCGGTTGAAGCCAGTCTCGTTTCAGAGGAGTTG
>CALMIS010000170.1 GCA_937864185.1 uncultured Chloroflexota bacterium | reverse complement strand
CACCGACCACGGTTAAATCGCTGCGGCTGGAGATCAGCGACGCTATTCCTTTGCGGAATAGGACATGGTCATCAACAAGTAAAATACGTAATGGTTTCATAATCTCCTCTAATTCCTCTGGCAAAGCTAAAGGAAAAGTTCACAAACTATATCCGTCAGAATTGTACCATTATAGAGTGATAAATACTACACTGATCTGGGTGACATCTGGGGGAAATTTATCGCCCAAATGGGTGATAACCAGGCCGAGCGCCTCAAGCTGGTGCGTGGCCCCTAGCTCTTTTCGCGGAAAAACAGCCCAACCGGGTGAGCTTTATTAAAAAAAATAACTCTCATGGTTGAAAAGACTGCCTGGCAGGGTATTGGTCTGTCCCGGTGAAGTTGATACTATGAAGGCTAACAAAGGGCTACAGCCTGGCCAAGAGTAGAGGAGATACCGGAATGAGCGCGTTTTCGACCGTCATTGAGAGTCAGGTCACCCGGCTGCCGGAGCCACAGCACGGGCTGGTGGTAATTAATCCGGTGGCTGGCAACGTTAGGGTGCGCCAAGTTCAAAATTTCCTTAGCCAGCTCGCAAGCAGCCGGCGCTGGTGCTTGGAAATTCATGTCACGGCCGGTCACAACGAGGTGAGTGCCCTGGTCCGCCAAAAAGTTGAGCAAGGCGTCGATTTTGTGATTGTGATTGGCGGGGATGGGACTCTCTCCGAAGTAGCCACCGGATTGGTCTATGCCAACGTACCGTTGGCCATTCTGCCTCTGGGGACGGGCAACGTGGTGGCTCAAGAGCTGGGTTTGCCCCTCGATGTGGAGGCGGCTAGCCGGGTGATTAGCGGGAGCCACTGCTTAAGTTCTCTAGACGTCATGCAAGTAGACCAGCGCGTCTTTGTCTCGCACATTAGTTTAGGGCTCTACGCGCTGGTGGCACAGGAGACATCGGTCCTCGACAAACGGCGGTTTGGCCGGGGGGCTTACTTATGGAACGTGATCCGCAAGATGCGGGAGCGACGCGCCTGGCGGTTCGATCTGTGGGTGGATGATCAACCTTATCTCGTTAAGGCCTCGATGGTCTTGCTTGCCAACGCCGGGGCAGTGGGGCTATCCTCCTTGCGCTGGGGCCACAACATCAGACTGGACGATGGACAGATAGATCTTTGCGTGGTCAAGGGCCGGACTTTAGCGGAGTATGCTCAATCTTTGTGGCATATGACCCGCGGTGACTACGAACGTGATCCTAATATCTGGCGTCTACCGGTCCGGCGGAGTGTCAGAATAAGGACTCGTGGGCCTTTACCTGTGCGCGCTGATGGCGAAATCATTGGTCATCACTCGGTTGAAATCAACATCCTGCCCAAGGCTATTCAAATTGTTAGACCGCTGGACGGCTCTTCTCCATAAAGCCCCAGTCACACGCGGCCTTCGACAAGCTCAGGCCGCGTTGGTTTCGACAAGCTCAGGCCGCGTCCACCTTGACCGGCCTGCGGTTACCGATCGTGCAGGACATCTTCGATATACAATCGTTTCACCAAAACAAAAATGGTGGCGACCAAGGGGGTGGCCAAGACCAAGCCGGTAAAGCCGACCAGCACACTTAAAGCGACCTGCCAGGTAATGGTCAAAGCGGGCGGTAAATTAACCGCGCGCTTTTGGATCAGAGGGGTAAGCAAATAGCTCTCAAAGAGCTGAATAGCCAGATAAAGCAGCCCCACGTAGATGACGGCCGCCGAAGACTCTGAAAAGGCTAATAGAGCCGGCGGAATTACGGAGAGAATGGGGCCAATATAAGGAATAAAACTCAAAATCGCCGCCAGTAAGCCCAGAGTCAAGGCTAAAGGAACGCCAATAAGCTGCAAGCCAATCGTGGTCAGTACGCCAATGACCAGCATCGAGAGCGAGCGACCAATCAGCCAGCGCTCCAGGGTATGGCCTACGTCGTGGAGCACTTCCCTGGCTCGGGGCCGTTTATCAGCGGGAATAAGTTTTAGCAATCCCTCTTTATACAAGGTTGGGTTAACAGCGACATAAATTCCAATAAATAAAATGAGGGCCAGATTGGTGAGCAGCCCTAAGGTTCTGGAAACAAGACCGGTCGCGCGACTGAGGATATCAAGCCGGCTGAAGAGAGCATTTTGCATACTGGGCAGTTCAGACAAAAACTGCTCGCTCCAACTATACTGCTGGAGCCTCTGCCGCAACTGCTCAATCGACTCAGGCAGGCTCATCGAAAGTTGAGCGAGCTGGCTGGTCAGGTCAGGGGCCAGGAGCCACCCGCCCCCGCCAACCAACACCAGCAGAGCCACCCCGACAATCGCCAGGGACCAGCCGGCCGGGATACCGGTCAAGTGGCTGAAGTAGTTGGTCAAGCCTCGCAGAAATATCGCCAGCAACAAACCGGCAAAGGCAATCAGCAGGACATCAACCAACAGGTATGCAAAAATCAGGGCCAGCCCTGCGACCATAACCAGACCGACCACAATGGCCACCCGGTGGCTAAAGTTTTGACGTTTTAACTCGCCGGGGTGAGCGAGGGCTGGGTTAGTTTTGGTCTTGACGGGACTCATTTACTTTAATCCTTTTCCTTAAGCATAAGGTTTTTGCGACCAGAATGATAGACTAACCTGAGTGGTTAGAGCCGCTCCAGGTGGGCTATTTCGCGATAGAAATGATCATTCATTTTGTGCCAGCATGCCTCAATCCCACGCGACATCGACCTGTTTTTGTGCCAGCATGCCTCGATCCCACGCGGCATCGACCTGTTTTTGTGCCAGCATGCCTCGATCCCACGCGGCATCGACCTGTTT
>CALMIS010000169.1 GCA_937864185.1 uncultured Chloroflexota bacterium | reverse complement strand
TCAATTTTGATCAAGGCCTTTCGTAGACGAAACAGGTTGAAATTAATTCTGATCGGGTGTTTGCGTAGACGAAAGGCCATGATCGATCGACGAGGCGGGGGCCGGCGTTAACGACACCACCATTTTGGGCGGGATGAAAACGATTTTGCGCGAGGCAATCAGTGTGCAATTGAACAAAGTCGCCCCGGTTGAAGGGAAAGATAGTCCGGTTTTGGGTAACGACGAAGGCCTATTGATCGGCGTCAGACAGGCCAACTTGTCCGGCCTCAAACGCCGTGAGAACATCTATATGCCGAGCGCACAGTTGGTTTGGTTAGTATTATAACTTGTTTCCGATAAAAGCAGAGTCCAAAAAGCTTAAGTTGCCCCTCGCTACACCCTAACAATAAACTTTTGGCTACTGACTCCGGTTTGACTCTGTGATACCCTTAAGCTAGGCTATCACGTTTGCCCTCTTCTCTTAGAAGTGGCGAACAAGTCCGACCAAGGAGGCGCGATGTCCCCCATCATTGAAGTCGAAGCGCTGACCAAGCGCTATAAAAACAGCGAGACCAACGCCGTCGATGGCATCTCGTTCACGGCCAACACCGGCGAGTTCTTTACCTTGCTCGGCCCGAACGGCGCGGGCAAGACCACCACGATTTCGATCCTGACCACCACCTTGACCCCCACCTCTGGCACCGCCCGCATTGGCGGCTTTGATCTGGTCCAGGAAGCCAGCCTGGTCCGCCGCCAGGTCGGCATTATCTTTCAAAAACCCAGCCTGGATCTCAACCTGACCGCCGAGGAAAACGTCCGCTTCCACGCCGTGATGTACGGCCTCTACCCCTTCCGGCCCACGTTTTCGCTCATGCCCAGGCGCTATAAGCATCAAATCGAGGAGCTAAGCCAGATGCTGGGTCTAAGCGACGAGATCTTCAAACCGATCAAAACCTTTTCCGGCGGTATGAAGCGCAAGCTGGAGATCATTCGCAGCCTGATTCACCAGCCCAAGGTCTTGTTCCTGGACGAACCGACGGTCGGTCTCGATCCGGCCAGCCGGCGTAATCTGTGGGAGTACATCAAACGCGTCCGGCGCGAGAGCGGCACCACCGTCTTCTTGACCACGCACTACCTGGATGAAGCCGAGGAGGCGGACACGGTCTGCATCATCAGCAAGGGCCAAATCGTCGCCTTTGGTACGCCGGAGCAGGTCAAAGCTCGCCTGATCGAGCGCTACTTGTTGATCGACGCCGCCGACCGGGAGGCCCTGCGGCAAGAGCTCGGCCGGTTGGCGATCCCGTATGAGGAAGCCGGTTTGATCAAGATCAATCTCAACGGCAGCGGCAGCGCCCACCGGGTGCTCAAGGCGATCGATACGCCCTTGACCACCGTCCAAACCCATAACCCCAGTCTGGAAGACGCCTATCTGGCGATTGTAGAGGAGACCCAATGAGCTTTCAACAAACCACTCACGAGCAAACCGACTTTTTGCAGAGCCTGCGGAGTGGGCAGCGCCGCGGTTTTTTCCATGAAACCAACGCCATCGCCGCCCTGGCCTTCCGCGATCTGCTCAAGTTCCTGCGCGATCCGGTCCGCATGATCTCAACCTTCGTCTTTCCCTTGATCTTCATCGGCGTCCTGGGCGGCAGTTTCGAGGCCAGCTTGGGTGACGTGGTCGGCTACAGCTTCTTGACCTTTACCTTTACCGGGGTCCTGGCCCAAACGCTGTTTCAATCCTCGGCCATGGGTCTGATCTCGCTGATCGAGGATCGCGAAAACGATTTTAGCCAGGAGATCTTCGTCTCGCCGATCTCGCGCTATTCAATTATCTTCGGCAAAGTGCTGGGCGAGTCGCTTGTGTCGATGGCCCAGGGGTTGGGGATTGTGGCCTTTGCGGCGATCATCGGGATTGACATCTCGCTGCGACAGATCCTGATGCTTGGTCCGGCCCTGCTGATCGTCTGTCTCTTCGGCGGGGCCTTTGGGGTGATCATCATGTCGCTACTCAACAGCCAGCGGGCGGCTAACCAGGTCTTTCCGTTTGTCATGCTGCCCCAGTTCTTCCTGGCCGGCGTCTTCACCCCGATCACCCAACTGCCCTGGTTCCTCGACCTTCTGTCCCGCCTCTCGCCGATGCGTTACGCCGTCGATCTAACTCGGGCCGTCTTCTACCAGGACCGGCCGGATGCCTCCGAGGTCGTCCTGGCCGGGGCCGGGCTGAATTTAGCCATCATTGCCGGGTTGTTCGCCCTCTTTCTGGTGGCGGGCACGTATCTGTTTGTGCGGAAGGAACAAAACCGCTAACGGAGGAAAACGAGATACGCGGCGGCGACCCAGCCAAAACGGCCATCCTCAAGATCAACCCGGACCCACTCGACCCCGTCGGCATCCGTCTCCCGTTGCCGCGAGACAAACAGCATGGTCCCTTCCGGCAGCGTGCCGGAGATAGGGCCGCCGGGCGTCCAGCGCAGCCGGATACCCCGACCCTCGGTATTGGCCACGACTGCCGGGGCAGGCGTTGGGGTAAAGGTTGAGGTGGGGGGCAAGGTCGGCGTGGCTGTCACCGTGACCGGCGGTGTCGACGTTTGAGTCGGGCTCAACGTAGGCGAGGGCGAAGGGGTTAAGCTGGGCCAGGGCGTATTGGTTGGGGTGGGCGTCGGGCCAGGGGTTGGAGTGGCCGTGTCCGTGGGCGTCGGCGTCGAGGTGGGCGGAATAGCCGGATTGAGCGAGGTGGTCCGGATGACGACCAGATCAAGGGCCAGCGGATCGTCTGCCTGGAGCACGCCCCTGGCTTGCAACTCGCTGAAGATCCGCTCGCGCAGCGCGCTGACCGTCCGGTAACTAAAAACGGTCGGCGCGCGGACTTCTATCTCTAAAGCGAGCGTCTTCGAGTCTAACTCGGGCGTGGACGCCAGGCCACTGGCTTCGATTGCTTCCCCTTCTTCGTCCTGGCCGGTCAAGCTGGCCTCTTGCCGCAACTCCTCCGCGGTCTTGACCTGCCAGTCAATGAGCCGGACCCCCGGGCCTAACTGGCCAACTGCCCGCTGCACCGCCTGCTCGATGGCGTCTTGGCGCTCCGTCGAGCGAAACGTATCAATGGACAGCGACCAGAGCGTCCAGGCCATCAAGCCCAACATCACCATTGAGGCGATCACGCCACCGCTAAAGATGCTGGTTCCCCCCAGCCGTTCCAGCCGGGGGCGAAAGCCTAACAGAAAAAAGATGAAGCCGCTGGCTGCCGTAATCGCGGCCAGGTTAGTCAAGAACAGGATGAAGGCGCCGCGGGCGATGAACCACTCGAACCAGGCCAGGCCGATACCGACCGTGGCCAGCGGCGGGACCAAGGCCACGGCAATGGCCACGCCCGGCAGCGAGGCCGACATATTCTTGCGGCAGATCGCATAAGCGCCGGCCACCCCGGAGACCAGAGCCACGCCCAAATCGAACAGGTTAGGCGCCGTCCGGCCTAGAATCTCGGACGTTGGCTGGGAGAACGGTTTGAGCAGCAGGCCGATCACCAAGCCCACCCCTACGGCCAGCGCCACCCCCCGGGCGGTGGCCTGGAGGGCCAGCAGCATCAGGCGACCGTCGGCCTGAATCGTCGCCAGCCCAATCCCAATGATAGCCGACATCAGCGGCGCCACCAGCATCGCCCCGATAATCACGGCCGGGCTGTCGAGCAGCAGTCCCAAAGCGGCAATGCCGGTGGCCAGGCCGATCATCATAAAGAAGTCGAACTTGGGTCGAGCCCCGCGCCGGATCTGCTTATAAACTTCAACCCGCTCCTCGGCGGTCAGCCGGGGTAAAAAGTGAGTGGAGCGCCACCAAAAGCGACGGATGGCCGCACTCAAGTGACTGTCAAAGCGCTGAGCGATGATGGTAGCCCCGCTGTTTTTCAGCGCCAGCCTGTGGGGAAAAACACCAAAGAGAAGTTGGTTGAACATGCTCTCGTTGGTGGCGCCGACCATGGTGACATTGTAGCCGGAACTCTCCACACTGATCGCTTTAATGGCGTCATCGCCCTGAATGACTTTGGTTTCCAAGTTGGCCTGATGTTGCCAGGGCGCCGTAAATTCAGCCAGCCAGGTCTTACGTTCATAGAGGTCGGCCTGATTGGCCGTCTTGGGGAGGACGTACAAGGCCGTCACCGGCTTATCGGCGGCCAGATCGAAAGCCAGGTCCAGAGCCAGGGGCGTATTTGGGCCACCCGCCGTCGGGGCCAGCACTTTAAGGCCTTTGCCATCGACCAGGTCGTAGCCCGGCCAGGTAGAGACGGCCTTTATCACTAACCAGTTACACCGGACGGTATGGACCACGTGATCGAGGGTGCTGCCCAAGGCAAAACCCCGCTTGGGCTGCTGCCCCCGCCAGCCCATCACCAACAAATCCGGCGCAAGCGCCTCGGTCGTATCCACGATGACCTCGGCCGTATCTTCGCTCTGCGCCACAAGCACTTCGATCGGCAGATCGGCCATGGCGGTGGGGATTTGGCACCAGTCGGGCCGAATTTTTTCAAAGCGGCGGACGATCACGATCGTCAGACGGCCGGACCGAGCTTTGGCCAGCGCATAACCGACGTTGAGCAAGGGCCAAAAATCCTCTTCACTCCGGATCGCTGTCAAAATGTGGTAAATAGACTGGGCTGGGCTCATGGTCCATCACTGTCTTAGCATGGCCTTACTGATTCAAACGGTACAGCTCAGGCCGCCGATCGCGAAAGACCGGGATCTTCTGCCGGACTTCGGCCACTTGATCCGTGTCGAGGGTGGCCGTGAGCAAGATTTCGCTCTCGCCGGCTTCGACCAGAGCGTTGCCCCAGGGATCGATGATGGCCGAGTGACCAAAGAATCGGCTTTTGTCATCGCTGCCCACCCGGTTCACGCCGATCATAAACATCTGGTTTTCGATGGCGCGGGCGCGCAACAGGGTCCGCCAGTGAGCCAGGCGGGGATGAGGCCACTCGGCGGGTAAGAAGACGAGGTTAACACCCTGGAGAGCATAACTGCGGAACATCTCGGCAAAGCGAAGATCGTAGCAGATGGCCAACCCGTTCTGGCCCCAGGGCGTTTCAACCGTAGTCAAATGCTGTCCGGCAGCCAAGTGCTGATCTTCATCCATCAAACTGAAGAGGTGAATTTTGCGGTAGAGGCCGGCCGGCTGCCCCTGTGAATCGAACAAGATAGACGTATTCGTCGGCCGGTTGCTTTCATCCAGGGCCAACATCGAGCCGTTGAGCCAGATCTCATAGGTGCGGGCCAGCTCGGCCACGGCGCCAACAACCTCCGCTTGCCGGTCAGCCAGCGCAGAGAGGTTGGGCCAATCGAAGCCGGTGGTCCACATCTCCGGGAAAACAACCAGATCAGAACCACGGCGTTTAGCCTCGGCCACCCACTGCTCGGCCTTCTGCAGATTGGCGGTGGGATCGCCCAGGGCGATATCAATTTGAGCTAGGGAAACGGTAAGTTGCATTGATCTCTCCTCTTGGCTGCGATTGTAGCGAAACCACAAATATTCTACAAGTGGGGACGAACAGCTTTAATCTTTCACCTGAGGGGCCGGCTGGCTGTCCAGTTGTTTGATCAGTTTGCGGACTTCAGCCAGATTAAACTCTGAATGCAGTGATTCAAAGATTTTCTGCGCCTCATCAAGGTAATGATTGGCGTGGTTTTGGTTGCCTGTGGCCAAAGCCACCCGAGCCAGCAGCATCCGAGTCCGGGCCGCCTCATAGGGAATGTAATAGTTAGTCAACACTTTGAGACTATGAGCCAGGGCTTGCTCGGCTTGTTGCGTCTTGCCTTGAGCCAAATAGACCTGCCCCAACATCCGGTATGATTTGCCTTCCTCCAAAGGAGTGGTCTGTGACTTGGCCAGCTCAACGGAGCGACGCACATGCTCCAGGGCTTTGTCCTGCTCGCCGGTCCCCAGCCAGAACTCGCCCCAACGACGCTCCAGAGCAGGTAAGTAATCGGCGGCGCCAACTCCTTCAATAATGGCCTGGCTACGGGTGAGACACTCCTGGGCTTTCACCCAATCTTGCTGATAAATGTACACCTGAGCCATGTGATTGGTCGTCACGGCTTCGTCTCTGGCCATCCCAATCTGCCGCCAAGTCTCCTGGTTTTGATAAAGCAGATCCAACGCTTCGGCCCATTTGCCCTGATTGAGAAAGAGATTGGCAAGCAGGTTGGTCGCCCGGCCAAAACCATCGACATCACCAATCATCTGGGCAATGGCCATACTTTTGGTATAAGCCTCTTGAGCCTTCTGCCAGTTGCCCAGATCAAAGTGGGCAGCTCCTAGATTGCGGTAAGGGCCCACCTGGTTAACGGTATCATCGATCTGCTCGTAAATACCAATGCTCTCCTGACAGAAGTGGATAACCAGATCAAGGTAACCGCGCACCAGACAAATGGCGCTCAACCGGGTATAGGCCTTGGCCATAGTTTGCTGGCTCTCCCGGGTCTCGAGCGGAGAGGCGATGACCAGACTCTTTTGGCACCAATCAATGGCTAAATCAAGTTTGCCTTGATGATCGTAAGCTTGCGCGCCGATCAGGTAAAGGCCGGCCGCTTCATCGGTGGCCTGATCACTGTTCAAATAACTCAGGCCGCGGTCAATCCAACGGAAGGCGGTGTCGTATTCGCTCCGCTTTTCCAGGACTTCAGCCGTAGCCGCGCATAACGCGGCCATTTGCCGGCCTTGTTCATGAGACTTACCCGCCGCTTCCACTAACTTGCGGGCGGCCGCATAATGGTCCAGAGCCTGGTCGTAGCGGCCCGTGCGGGTCAGAACTTCGCCGCAGAAGCGATGAACTGACAACCGCATCTGCTGGAAAGAGGTAGATTTTTCAGGATCGAGCTGATCGAGCATTTCCAGGGTGGTATCAAACCAGTGGACCGCCGTATCATTGGCGTAATCGGCTTGGGCTCGACGAGCCGCTTGAATCGCGTAAACCAGCCCCTTCTCAACCTCATCGGCTTCCTTAAAGTGATAAGCTAATTCCTCGGCAGCGCTACCGGGGTCGGGGAGCAGTCGCCGCTCTAACGCTTCTCCCGCCTGACGGTGCAGCTTACGCCGGCGCAGCGGGCCCATATCATCGTACAACACCCGTTGGACCTCGACGTGGCCAAAGGTCAGCAGACTGTCGCCGGACGAGGGCGTTTCCCATAGCAGCTCTTGTTCCAGCGCCACGTCCAGGTGCTCCAGGAGCTCCCACTCGGACAGACCGCTCATCGCCCGCAAATCTCCAAAGCGGAAGGTTTGGCCCAAGACGGCAGCCTGTCGCAGCAGCGCTTGGGTATCGGGGCTAAGGTAGTGGATCCGCTGCCAGACTGCCTCGCGCACGCTCTTGGGCAGACGAACTTCGTCCAGGTTAGGGAAGTGCCACTGCCCATCCTGAGCGATAATCAGGCCATCGTCTAACAGGGCTTTAGCCACCTCTTCCACAAAGTAAGGGTTACCATCGGTCTGCTCGTGAATTTTGTCCACCAGGGCTGGCGGGGGTGATTGTTTCCAGACCCCACACAACACTTTGGCGACCCCACTGCTGTCCAAGCGAGCCAGGTTTAGGGTGGGATAGGTGCTGTAGCGATTGATCTCGCGCAGACTCTCCAACAGGGGTTGGCGGCGCTCCACCGGATCATCGCGATACGTGCCGATGATCATCAAAGGCAGTTGCTCCAAGTGGTAACTGAGATAGCGCAGCAGTTCCAGGCTTGATGTGTCAGCCCACTGCAGGTCTTCCAAAATCAGTAGCCAGGGACGCTCCCGGGTAGCGCGTTTAATAAACTCCGTCACGTTACTCATCAAACGCAGTTGCTCTTGCTTGGGGTCAAGCGTAGCCACCACCGGCAAATCAGGTAAAATTTGATGGATTTCGGGGACGAGGCGGGTGAAGTTGCTAATCAATTTACGGGCGTCGTCATCAAACAGTTCCGGGGGAACGGTGGCAAAATAGGTCCGTAACGCTTCGGTGAAGAGGAGATAAGTGGGGCTGCCTTGTTTCTGGCAGTGACCGAACAATAAAATCGGCGGCTCAATCTCGGCCGCAAACTGCTGGGTCAGAACAGTTTTACCGATGCCTGCCTCTCCGGTTAAAAAGATCAACTGCCCCTGTCCGCCGAGTACCTGCTGCCAGCACAGATGCAAGGTCTGAAGTTGTCGACCCCGGTCAACCAGGGGTAAGACTTTGCGGGGAAATTTAGCATCGCCGGAGCTGACGATGAGGCTGCTTAAGACGCGCCGGACCTGTTCGGCGCTGGCATAGCGGGCGCTGGGATTGTTGACCAGCAGTTTGAGGACCAAATGCTCGAGCGACGGGGTGATCTCAGGATTGAACTCGCGCGGCGGAATTGGCGAGGCGTACAAATGAGCTTCCATGATTTCCGCCTCGGTCCCCTGGTAAGGCAACTGTCCGGTAAAGAGCCGGTATAGAATGATACCAAGTGCGTACAAATCGGTCCGAGCGTCCAGAGGCTGCCCCAAAATTTGCTCCGGCGCCAGATAAGCCGCGGTCAGGTGGAGCAGCGGTACCTCCAGCAAGTTGCGACCCTCTTCCAGCCGGCCCAAACCAATTCCCCCCAGTTTGACCCCGTTCCCGGTCAAAAAGATGTTCTCCGGTTTGAGATTGCCGTGAGTCACGCCGCGGCTATGGAGGAATTCCAAGGCCACGGTCAGATCAACGCCCAGATCTAACGCCTCATCGACCGGCAATAGAACGGAGGGATCTGCCAATAGCTGCTGCAGAATCGGGCTTTCCACAAACTCCTCAACAATATAAACATAATCTTGCTCAGTCCCAACCTCGAATACGCGCACGATACTGGCCTGATCCAACCCCACCAGGCGGCGCACCTGGCGCATAAAGCGATCGACGGTGGCCGGCTTAAGGGCAGGCGACAGGACCTTGATCGCTACCTGACGTTGGTGTTCCAGATCTAGGGCTTTGAGGACGGTACCCAGTAGGCTGCTGCCGATCTGCTCTTCAATCAAGTAGCGACCGGCAATTAACTGACCAGGCAAATTGAGGGCTTTGCGGGTCTGCAAGGCCGCAACTGCCTGTTCCACTGTCGGGTATAGGGCGAAAAAGTCAAGGTAGCCAGCCAGTTTAATGACGCTCAGCACACTTTCAGACGGACTGGCCAACACAATCGAGCCGCTCGCACTGCCCTCGCCCAGTGAAACTAACATCTTGAGTGACGCCGTCGTTAGCGTTTCTACTTGCGATAGATCAATAATTGAGTCAGAAGGTTTGCCCTGCTCAGCCAGACGCGCTAATTGCTGGGCCAACTGATCTATCCCTCGCTCGTCAAAGACACTGGTCGGTGTTACGACCGTGGCGGCATGTTCCGGCATCAAGCGCAGTTCAACCGCGCCGGGCGGGGTCAGGTTAAGGGTCATGCCTTCGTAAGCCACCACAATCTCGCAAGCAGGCAAAGAAGTATCTTGAGCCTGGTAAGCCAGGGCGGTGTTCAGGATTTCTTCTAACTGGGTATCGGAATAGCTGGGATCGTGGTGGAAAAGGACCAGTTGCTTAACGCCGGCCGCCCGGGCCAGGTCCACGCCAATGAGGGCCGAGCTATGACCCCAGTCTTCCTTTTGCCAACTTTCTTTGAGGGTATACTGAGCATCGAAGATAAGGGCATCAGCATTGCGAAAAAAGTCGATGTGAGCCTGGACACTGGCATCGTTCAGGGTTTTGAATTCGGTATCGCTGGCGTAAACAAAGACACTGTGCTCATCTTCAAAACGAAAGCTAAAGGCCCGGCCCGGATGAGGATTCTCGATGGTGTTGATCCGTACCTTGCCAATTTTGAACGGCCGGCCGACTTCGAGAGGGTTGAAATTAAGCGTGGCGGCGGCATTCTCCAACTGCACCGGAAAGTTGCGAGGATTTTGCTGGTCGTGCAGCACTCGATGCAAATCATGAATGCTGTAGATATTAATTTCGTTACCGGCCACGGATCGAGGAGCAAAGAAGGGAAAGCCCTGGATATGATCCCAATGAGGATGACTAAAAAGTAGATGCAAGCGACCACGCCCCTGGCCAAACTCACCTTGCATTAATTTACGGCTTAGCTCCAGCAGACCACTCCCGGCATCAATAACGATCATCTCGCCCTTTGTCTCAATCTGGACGCAGGAAGTGTTGCCACCGGCAGTCCGCCGCTGTAACAACGGCAGGCTGCTGACGTAAGTTCGAACCGCAATCGGGTCTGAAGTATCGATCTTGGGTAAATTAAGAATAGCCTGAACAATCTTCTCTTCAATCTGTTCAGGCTTAATGGGTGATGGAATTGAACCGCGAGGACCCCAGATAGTTATTTTCATAGCGAAGTATGAGTCAACAAACCCTCCAAATAAGCGTCACTGACTCTGTAACTGCGTCGTATTTTCTGGCGCTTGCGCAGCCACTTAGGCAGCCCGAGCAAACCGGCCAGTTGCCCGCGGAGGCGAGCTCGGGCGGCCTGACCGCGCCAGGCCCGGAGCGCCTCCCCAGCGATCTTAAGCTGAGCCCGCACAATGACCGACCAATAGCGTCGAAAGAGAAAGCCGGGAAAGACTTTGGCCAACATCCAAATGGTATTGCGCCCGGTGTAATAACTGGCCGTTACCCCGCCGCCGGAGGCACTGAGATGGTGGTAAACTACGGCCTGCGGGGCAAAGACGGCTCGATAACCGGCCAATTGGGCCCGCCAGTTGAGGTCAACATCTTCCAGATACATAAAGTACTCTTCATCAAAAAGGCCAATTTCCGCCAGCATCCGGCGGCGATAAGCCACGGCTCCCCCACAACCGCCAAAAATGTAGACATCCTGGTCAAATTGGCCCTCGTCCTGCTGCCAGACCCCCCGGTTAATCGGAATGCCGTCGCTCCCAAAACTATCACCGGCCGAGTGAAGCCGATCGCGTTGATGATACAAACGCATTTTGCTCGCCACCAGGCCTGCTTCGGGATGAGTTTGAAGAACCTCGACCAGGGCTTGGGCCCAACCGGGATCGGCTTCGGTATCATTATTGAGGGCCACAATTATTTCGCCCGCGGCAAACCGGATGCCTTGGTTGACGGCCCCAGCGTACCCTAAATTCAGTCCGGTTTCAATAATTTTGACTTCAGGAAAGTGCTGGCGGGTTAGGGGGAGTGACGGGTCTGTGGAGCCGTTATCGACCAAAATAACTTCCAAGTAGGGGTATGTCTGCCGTCGCAGCGCCGCCAAACAGGCCAACAGGATGCGTGTTCCGTTGTAATGCGGAATTATAATGGAGAGGAGAGGCATTCCGGAGGTGAAGTACGATTCCATTGGCCGAAAACTGTTGCGATTGACCCTTAACTAAAATTTTTTGAACGAATGTGCTCAGCAATCGCTTCTTGCCATGACCGCAGCTTAAGGCCTAAGGCTGTACCTTTGGTATTAGCCAACGCGGAAAATGGCGGGACCGCTGACGGGCGTGAATAATCGGCCAGCGTAATCGGCTCAACTGGGATGTGGCCGCGGCCGCTCAAACGCAGAACTTCTTGGGCGTACTCAAAGCGCGAACAGTAGCCTTCATTCGTAAGATGGTAGAGGCCAAAAGCTTGAGTTTCAACCAGATCGGCGATAGCTGTGGCCAGATCGAAGATGTAGGTCGGATTACTGACCTCGTCGGTGACAACGCGTAGCTGCCCGTGCTTATCGGCAGCAGCCACAATCTTCTCGGGAAACATATGTCCTCCCCCGAAGACCCAGGCCGTGCGCACCACGTATAACCCGGTGCGCAGATAGCGAGCGGCCATCTGCTCGCCGGCCCGCTTGGAACTCCCGTAGGGATTAATCGGCTGGGGCTCGGCGTCCTCGGTGTAGGGCTCGGTGGCCTGACCATTGAAGACCTCATTGGTCGAAATATAGACCAACTGAGCATTGCAGCGCATACAAGCGTGCGCCACATTCTGCGTCCCAAAGGCATTAACCTTAAAGGCTTCATCCGGATCTTTGGCACAACCATCAACGTTGGTCATTGCCGCCGCGTGGATGACCAGATCCGGATAGCAGTCCGAGATTGCTTGGACAATCGTATGATCGCGGACATCCCAACGCGGGGTATCAAGCACGTCGAAATCCCGCTCTACGAACACGTGTTTTAGGGCTTGGCCCAATTGGCCGGTTATGCCGGTGATAATTGTACGCATATTTCCTCGATGTAGGAGGCTATCTTAACCCAGGCAGCGGCCCTCGATCGGTTTGGGGCTGGCTGTCGGTTAAGTGGCGGCGAGCCAAGTTGATGAAGACATTGAAGGCCATGATGGGCCACGGTAAGATCAAGCCCAGTCCGGCCACGATCATTACTTCCAACAGGCCGGTCACTTGCCAAAAAACCGGAGTGGGCGCCGGGAAATAACGCTCGATCGTCAAGCCGTTCTGCCAAAAGGCCCAAAACAAGGGCAAGGCAAACAAAAACGTGGTCATTACCCCAAAACCATAACTGGTGCCGAGTAACGTGCGCCAATCTTTCTCGCCAACCAGCATCAAAATAACCAGGACGAGCGCCCCACCCACTAAGAAGCTAACCACCGTACGGCGGGCAATATCAAAGGGAAGCAACGCCACACTGTAAAATGAACTGATTGAATAACTATAACCCTGCGCCTGGAACAAAATATGATACAGGGCCAGAGTAATCAGGGCCGCAATTACCACTAACCCCACGTGGAAACCACGCCGCTGCCACATCAAACCGAACCAAACCACTAATCCTAGCCCGGCCAACAGGAGGCGCGGCCAACGCTCAGCCTGAACCCGGCTTGCTCGGGCCTGTAAGATTTGGGTATCCGCCCCCTCTTGAGCCAATCGGGCTAATTCAAACGCCCCTGATAAATTATTCTGAGACAGTTTAACCCGGCTCTGCTCGAAATCGGTCAAGAGCGACTCCGGCAGAGCAGCCTCCGGCCCGTTTAAGCTAACCAAATAAGCCTGCGCCAGATTGAGGCGCTGCTGGGTGAGGGCCAGTTGGGCAACCACCCGCTGCTCCGGTTCAAAATCCAACATTTCAAACAGAACTCTACCCTGCGCGGCTGAGGGTGGCGCCACACCCAGCAAAGCGGCTAAGGTTGGGGCCAGATCTACCTGTTGAACCGCGCTATAGTCACCGGGCATAATGCCTTTGCCAATCATCACTAAAGGCTGCTGGCTCACTTCCGGCTCGCCACCACCTTGCCCCGCCGTCGAGGTCAGGCCGTGATCACCCACCACCACCATCACCGAGTTGTTCAAATCCATCGCCCGAGCTAATTGACCTAGCGCCTCATCCGTCTGGGTTACAGCCGTTTGCACGAACTGCCCGGTCAGACTCCCTTGCCCTTTAACGGTCCAGTTAAGGCCATTGAACTGAATTACAAACAGGTCCAGACTTGTATCTTTTAGGGCCAGGAGTGAAGCATCTAAAGTGGCGGAGTCAGCTTCAGGGCCGGGTGCTTCAATAAAAAAGGTTTCATCGAGTTGATCGCGTGGGATAAGCGTGCGCCAGTCAACGCGCCCCAAGAGAGCAGTTTTCAACCCGCCAGCCCGGGCTCGAGCAAAAACCGTATCGGTAGTTGTAGCCGTCAGTTCGTTCAGCGGTCGATCGAGCGGAGGCACTCCGTTCAACTCAGCCGAGGCACCCGTGACCAACGTCATCCGAGCCGTTTGAGAATAGGTAGGCGGCTCACTGATGATAGTAGCATTTGCCCCGGTTTGAGCTAACTGCTGCAAAATTGGCCACTCGAAACTATCCAACCATTCGCTGCCCAAGCCGCTAACAATGACCACGACGACGCGGGCTGTCTGCGGCAAAATCGTTTCGGCCGGGACGGTAAGGTTAGCCACCGGCAGCGGTGGCTCGTAATTCTTTACCGAAGCATAGAAGGCGCGGGTCCAACTAAAAGCACCAACCATAATGGTGGCTAGCGCCACAATGCTCAAAACAATTGATAAATATTTGCTCATTTCCTCACAAATTATACCAGCCTTTACCAAAAAAGTGTACACCACTTTCCGGGACTTTCAACGTCGTTCTGTATCGCGCTATCAATTTTGGCGATTTATTTAAAGATGTGTAACATGTAGCGCCTGTATTAAGCAGGCTGATATACGCTAGTGGAGAAACAAATACCGTCTAAAAAAGAACCTGGTGTTTATTTACAAGAAGAACAATTTGGGGACGATTATTCTTCATTAAACGCTTAGGAGTTATGGGAATAACACTATGGAAGGAAATGTAGCAGAATTAGAACGTCGCTATCAAAGTCTCCGGCAAAGTTATGACGCCGGCATGGTTGACGAGGAGACGTTCGTCGCGGAAGCAGATAAACTCCAGTTTCAAGACGACTGGGGCCGCTACTGGATGATTGGGGCTCAGAGCGGCGAATGGCATTACTACGATGGTCAAGCCTGGCACCAGGCTAATCCCCGAGAAGCTGACAAGCTGCCATTTATGGACAGCGAGGGTCGTTACTGGCAAAAAGGAGTCAAAAGTGGTGATTGGTACTACTATGACTCCGGTCGAGGAGAATGGGTCAAACCCAACGACACCCGACCGATGGCGCCGCAATCACCAACCGGACCGGCTCCCGCAGCCGCACCTCAGAACAGCTTCGCTGCCAGCGCTCCCCCTTATGCCGATGCCCCTATGGGCATGGGCCAAGATACTCAATTATACCAGGATGATGAGGGACGTTACTGGGCCATCGGAGCCAAAAGTAATAAGTGGTACTTTTATGATGAAGCCGGCTGGCACCCGGCCGAGGAGTTCCAAACCCGAACTGGTGGACAATACGGACAGCCGCAGTTTGGCGGATTTGGACAGCCAGTCGGGCCTTACCCGCCGGCCCAGCACAGCTATGCCCCTCAGCAGAGTTACGCCCCTCAGCCGTTTTATCCGCAGCCTCACTTTTCTCAGCCCGATCCCTACGCCGCTCTACCCGGGGCCGGTTTGCCACCAGGCGCTGGGCCTCAACAATGGCCGGGCCAGAGTGAAGATATGCCGGTAAAAGGCCCGTTAATCGCCAAAAGCGACGAGCCTCAGATCGAATTGCCCAAAAAATCAAAAGCTGAAACCGAAACAGTGGTGGCCGAGTTCTTTGACGACGAGCCTGAGGTTGAAGTCGTCGATGTGGAAGTCATCACTGTCTTTGAACCTGAACCCGATCCTCAACCCCAAACCGTTGCGCCTGAGCCGCAGCCGGAACCCCAACCCGAACCCAGGCCAAAAGCCGACGTCGTCTCAACTCGACACGAACCGGAAGAGCGCGAAGTCGTACCGCGCCGGTCCGACGAGATCGTGCCCAAGCGCACGCGCCCGGTTTCGATCGACACCAGCAGCTACACCGGTGTTTCTACCACAGAGTCGGTGCCGCGCCGAAAAATGACCAAACCGATGGAGCCGCAGCGTCGCAAACCGGACAGTGGGCCCATCAGCCCACGTCAGCGTGAAAAAGCCCCAACCGTAGCCATGCCCTCCGCCTCGTCGCCAACGCCTAGCCCGGTCGTTACGGCCAAAGCCGAACCTACGCCGGCCGAACGGCGCCGGGCGCGTGACAATACCGTGCCTATAGATACGGCTACACCGGCTATACAAAAAACCGGGCCCTTGCCCACCAGTCCGCGTCATCGCCAAGATACGCAGCCTTTGCCCAAGATCGAAACACCGCCGGCGCCTGTGGTCAAGTCAACGGCCGATCCTGCCGCCCCCACCGGGCCGGCTACGCCTGCGGCTAAAGCCGAGATCACCCCGGCTGAGCGCCGCCGGGCTCGCGAAAATACAGCCCCCATCGAACCGGCCATCAAATCTGCGCCCGCAGCGCTAGCGGCCCCAGCTGCCGTCCCAGCCAAGGAAACCACCTCAGATGGCGGCGAAGCGACGGAAGGCTACACCCTGGGAGACATCTTGCGCTCTTTCCCCTCTACTTTGTGGGCAGGCGTCACGGGGGTAGCGATCCTGCTTATTACGGCCGTGATCATCATTGCCATTGCTGTCGGCTATGGGGGTGAAGAGGCCGCCGGTACGTTGGCCGAGGCCACCCCGACCCTCGGCGTTGCTATTGCCCTTGATACAACCCCGACGCCTGGCCCCACGGCTGAAAGCAGCAGTCCGGTGGATACGCCTACCCCGGCCACCTTCGCTCCGTATGTTAACGGAGATTTAGGCATCCGGTTGGAGTATCCGGATACCTGGGCCGACCGAGATAATGATAATCAGGTCATCTTTTCGCCCTCGAGCCAGGGACTTGATTTTGAGGCGCCCAAAGATATTAGTATGCGTATTGGCCGAGAAACCGGGGACGAGGTCTCGGTCAGCAGCCTGCAAGAAGAAGTCCTGAGCGCTTTTCCTGGTGAAGCTGAAGTTATCAATGATGGCACCATCAGCATTGCCTCACAGACATGGACGATGAGCCAGATTCGCTTTAGCAGCGAGGATTTAAATGGCGAAGGCATTGCCACCTTGGCCGTGACCGAACGGGACGAGGCCGGCTACTTTCTGATCGCTGCGGCGCCGGCCGGCGAGTGGAATGCAGTCCAGCCAGTTTTCCAGGAAATGATCAACAGCTTCGAGTTTGTTTCGGAAGACCAGTTAGCCCAAGCCCAACCCAGCCCCACCTCACGAGCTACGGCCACAACTACAGCAGACGACGAAGAAGAGGCAGATGAAGCCACCCCGGCGGCAGAGCCGGTCAGTAAGGCAACGGCGAAGCCAACCTCGACCCCAACCCGGCGACCAACCGCAACGCCCACACCCACACCAGAAGTAGCAGCGACCCCGCTAGTCTATGTAGTGCAAGCCGGCGATCAGTTGCTTTCGATTGCCAGCCGATTTGGGGTGGATGTCGATTTACTGGCCGAAGAAAACGGCATCGGCGATCCAACCAGTCTGCAAATTGGACAGGAGTTAACCATCCCCTACACCGCTGAAGAATTGGCCACCTACAACGAAAGCAATGGCGTGGTAATTCCTGAAGTGGATGAGGCGGACTCAACTGCCGAGGCGGAAGATGAGGCTGAAGAACCAACGGCCGAGGCAGACACCCCTGCCACCGAGGCGGATGAGGCGGCCCAGGCTGAACCAACCCCCACTCGCGCCGCCCCCGCTTCCGCTCCAAATGGTCCCTCCGACTCTAGTGAAGCGGCTCCGGTCTCTGGTCGGATTGTTTATCCGGCTTTCAACCCCAACATTCAGAGTTACGACGTCTGGTTGGCCGACCTGGCCACCGGCGAGCAGACCCCGATTGTAGGCAACGCCAGCCAACCTAACTTTAATCAGGACGGCAGCTTGTTGGCCTATCGTTCCTGGGATTTGGGCACGCGCGGTATCTTCTTTAGAGATTTCGTTGGTGGTCGCAGTGGGAGGGTCACTAACTTTGTTGAAGATGGATTGCCGGCTTGGTCTCCTGATGGCTCCTCGTTTGTTTTTTCCAGCCGCAAGGAAGGGGATCGGGTGCCGCGGATCTATCTTGGCGACCAGACCGGCGAGGATAACATTAGCTTGAATTTCCAGGGCGAGTATCCTGATGTATTTCCGGATGGCCGGGTCATATCTCGCGGTTGTACGCCGGCCGGTGACTGCGGCGTGTTTATCATTGGCCCCCGAGGCGGGGTTGACCGCAAAGTTAGTCAAGAAACGGCTGACACTGCCCCTGCTGTCTCGCCTGACGGCAGCAAGATCGCTTTTATGTCAAGCAGCCGAGGGTCTCGTAACTGGGAAATCTGGCTGATGGATGCCAACGGCGAAAACGCCACCCGTCTGACCGACAATAACAACAATGACGGACTTCCCTCTTGGTCGCCAGATGGTAAAAGCATTGCTTATGTTTCTGATGCGGGCGGCTCCTGGGCTGTGTGGGTCATGAACGCCGATGGCAGCAATCAACGCAAGCTGTTTGATATGAAAGGTTCGCCCGATGGTAAGGTACTCCGTGATGAGGCTAACTCAAAGGGGTGGCTTGAAGAACGAATTTCCTGGGCCCCTTAAGTAGTCAATTCACCGGAGAAATCAAAATACCTTGCCGTTGACTAAGATAGCTAAAGAAGAGCCGACCAAGTTAGCTAACTGAGATACAGTCAAGCGACCGGCTTGCCGATAATGATTAGGCAGCCGGTCGTTTTTTTGCGAATAGCCAAAATAGGCTGATTGACGCCCTTTTTTGAGAATGTTATAATGATTTAATTCTAACAAACGCCAGAGATCAGGAATACTTATGACAACCTTCGTTGGAAAAACCTTAGGAAAATACCGCGTGGTAGCTAGATTAGGCCGAGGCGGTATGGCTGAAGTTTACAAGGCTTACCAACCCGGTCTGGACCGTTACGTCGGCATCAAAGTTCTCCACGGTCACTTGACAGACGATAAAGATTTCGTCAGCCGCTTCGAGCGTGAAGCCCTGGCGACCGGCAAGTTGCGCCACCCGAACATAGTTCAGGCTGTGGATTTTGACCGCGAAGGCGAAACCTATTTCCTGGCAATGGAGTTTATTGATGGCCCCACCCTCAAAGATGAGATGAAGGCCCGCAAAATTGAAGGTAAGCCCTTTACTTTAAGTGAAGTGGCCCGTATTTTCACCGCCTTATGCAGCGCCATTGATTACGCGCACCGGCGCGGCATGGTGCATCGAGATATCAAGCCGGCCAATGTCATGATCAATCAGGAAGGGCAGGTGGTCCTGACTGACTTTGGCATCGCCCGGATCATCGATGGGACGCAGTTCACCCAAACCGGCGGGCTGTCCGGTACCCCGGCTTATATGTCGCCGGAGCAAGGTCAGGGTGAACGAGGCGACGAGCGCAGCGATATTTATGCGCTGGGCGTGATGCTATATGAGATGGTCACCGGCATGGTCCCTTACGAAGGGGACACTCCTTTTGCCGTGATTATGAAACATATCAGCGAACCGCTGCCCATTCCCACTGCGGTCAACCCCAGCCTCCCCGAGCGAGTGGAGCGCGTCGTCCTCAAGGCGATGAGCAAAAGCCCCAACGATCGCTATCAATCGGCCGGGGAACTGGCCCAAGCGCTGCGTGAAGCCGTTGGTTTGGCCCCTGATGATAACCTTCAAAAGCATCCGCTCACACCTGTGGCTTTACCCCCACAAGCCCCAGAGATTGATCACTCTACTGAACGGTTAACTGCTCAGCATCAATTTACAGCTAAAAAGGGCGATGGAGCAACCGTACTGGCCTCAAGCTCACCACCCACCACCGTCACCCGGCCGGCTAGCTCCGTTCCGGTTGTCCCTTTGTTTGCCGGGGGTGCCGGTATAGTGATAGTCCTGCTAGGGGTAATTGGCTATCTTGTCTTCTCAAATATGGGGGCTAACTCGATCCCCACCCCGGATCCGGGGGCCACGCAAGTGGTGCTCTCGGCCGGTCAAACCGCCACCGCCGAGGCGGAGTCTGCTCAAGTAGCCGCCCAAGCTAACACCGCGACCGCCGAATTCGCCGGGCCAACTCAGACTGCGGAAGCCGAGATCACTCAAGCCGCCGGTCTTATCGCCACCGAAACCGCCGAATTTGAGCGCTTAGGCGAGCTGTTTGTCCAAGCTCAAGCCAGCACCGCCGAGGCAGCCACAGCCACCGCTCTGGTTACTGCCCAAGCTCTTGAGTTGGAGGCCACCCAAGCCGCCTTAGAGTCAGAGACATCTACCGCTCAAGCACTCAAGAATACGACGGCCCCCACTGAAGAACCAACTTTAACTCCGGCAGCAACGCCTACCTCAGTGGCCACCCTACCTCCAGCCGACACTGCCACCCCAACCGTGCCGCCCCAACCCACAGAGACCCCTACCCCTGAGGCCACGCCTACTTCTCCACCGCCGGCGATCTCCGGGAAGCTGGCCTTCCCGGTTGACAGCGGCACCGGTAAGTATGATGTCTACGTGGTCTCCATAGCGGATGGAGAACGGTTAGGCCTTATCCAGGGGGCCAGGCAACCCAATTTTCGGCTGGACGGCCAAAAGCTGCTGATTAACGGCGAAGGCGGTGGCTTTGGGGAGAATGTCTTTGAAACAAGCCCGTTTGGAGCGGTGGAGCGACCAGTCAGCGGCTCTCCTTCAGATCTTTTTCCCTTTTATAAACCGGATGGCACTACCTTAACTTACAGCAATCCACAACTAGCTTATGGCTCAAAAGGATACCAGTCTTATCTGTTTGTGCAATGTGGGTTGAAACCACCAAACCAGGAAAGCGACAAATGTTCTGCCATCGCTGACTTTGGCATTATTATTCCCCCCGGGGCCATTGGCGATATCATTGGTTCTCACCCGGTCTGGATGACCAATGATCTGCTGGCTTACAAAGGCTGCAACACCTGGGAAGGGGGCGGCTCTTGTGGCATTTTCAGTGTGGGATCCTGGGCAGTCAAGCGTACCAGCGAGGGCGAACGGCCTCGTAAGTTAGCCGATGGCGCTAGTCTTACCCCGACAGATGCAAAAGCTGGCTTGGTGGCCTATATGTCACGCGAGACTGGTGATTGGGAAGTTTTTGTAATGGGGCAGGATGGCGCTGGGGCGGTCAATCTCTCAAGCGGGCCTGGCTCTCAAGATGGCTTGGGGACAATTTCCCCCGATGGCAAGTGGGTGGCCTTTGCCTCCAATCGAGAGGGAGCTTGGGCTATTTACGTGGCTCCAACCAGCGGCGGGTCTGTCGAAAAACTGTTTAATTTTCCGACAGCCAATCCCTGGGGAACCGGTGACCGCGATTGGTCTAACGAACGAATGTCTTGGGCGCCTTAGAAATACAGAGTTGCTGCCTTTACCGTATTTAAAAGACCTCGAGCCGGGACACTGCTAAAACTCTCAACCAACTTCAATCACGCTCTAGGTATTTTCTCAATATTCCTGGGTGAACACGGCCTGAGCGAGTCGAAGGCCGTTGGTTTCGACAGGCTCAACCAACGTCACTATGATTTATTGAGAAGATATCACTATAGCCAAAAAGATCTCGTAGTCGCTGTCTGACCTCAGCCAAAAATTTCGATGATTCGCTCGGCGGTGTGCCGCATCGCCTGAGTGACCAAGCCCAGTTTTTCATCTGCCGTGACGCACACAACCAAAACCGTACGTTTACCGGCTTTCATTACGATTGTGGTCCGGCGCTCACCCTCCAACAAAATGCGAGTGAGTCCTCCCTGTTCTAGACGCTGAGAAAACTCTTGAGCGGTATCAATCAAGTTTGAGGTGATCAGGGCGATGTCATCATCGTCGCTATAGGGGATGCTGGAGGCCACGTTAAGTCCATCATCGCTGACAACTTGGGCACTAATAATATTAGGGTTGCGAGTAATTAAAGTGTGTAAGGCTTCTTTGAGAAGTTGATTGTTATCCTTGGTTAAAAGATTGTTGGCTGTCAACTGACATCACCTTCAAGAATATCACTAATCCTCTTTGAGCTTTGCTGTAAAGCGTAGAGCACCAGACCCATTTTAGCCTCGCGTCCCACCATCACCGCGATTGAAGCCCGTGAATTTGCCGGAACGACTAACATCCCGCCATCGCTCCCCTCAATGAGCAGACGGAGCATATCCCCTTGAGCCAATCGAGAGAGAGTTCGCTCACCCAAGGCAATGAGGGTGGCAGCCATAGCGGCTACTTGAGGGCTATTGGTTGGGCCTTCTTCCATATCAGTTTGGAGAGGCGAGTAGGAGGCCACTACAAACCCCTCAATACTTACAATCACAGCCCCTTGGATCCCCTCTAGTTTGGAGCACATTTCTCTCAGGGCATCCTGGAGCAGATCAGTTTTATAAACTTGTGCCATTGAATACTATGAACCTTAGTCGAGACGTGTTTCCGAAAGATTGGCTGTTAGGGAACACCAAAGGTCCGGAACTTAGGGAAGGTGGTTGAACGCTAAAAGCTTATCCCGCGTTCATTATATCGTAGAGCGATTATGAGGGCAATAGGAGGCCAAGGCTACTAACATTATTAAGGACTCCAGGTGAAGGAATTGGGTTCACCCCGGGGACTCAAGGCTAAATCCAGACCATCAGGACCAAGAACGCCTCGTTTGCGAACGGTGACCCACCAGTAAAATAAATCCTGGTCCGATTGACCCACGCCAATACTCTGAGCCTCCAACCGAACCCGACTATCCGCCACCGGACCACTGCCGGTGTAGACCGGATTGCCGGCAAAGAAATGGACAATGGTGAGATCATAGTACTCATTCTCTGCTAAAGGCACCGGGGTCCACTCAACAATAACTTCAGAATACCGACCGGCAAATCGGGACTCGCTGGGGGGGTTAATGAGGACGACAGGCCCATACTTAAAACTTTGTCCCGCTGGCGACACGGTGGAGCGCGGTTGTGGCGTAGCCGAGCTTTCATCACTTGGCTCGGCCGTAGCTTCAACCTCGGGGGTGGTCGTGGGCCGTCGGGCCAGCATTTGGAGGAGTTTGCTCCGCAAGCGACGGGCCTGTCCTTCATCCTCGACCCCCAAAGCCAGAGCCGATTCGACATCGATGAGCGCCGAAGCGAGTTCAGTTTGAGAGGTCACCTCTCGTGAAGCCCGCTCCATGTAGGCTTCAAAAAGCTTTTGTTTGGCTCGCCCATTAGCAAAATCAGGGCTAGCAGCCACAACCGGCTGTAAAAGGGGAATAAGTTCATCATAATTCTCGGCCTCTGTGGCGAGGGCGGTTTGATAAGCCTCAGTACGGCTAGCCAGGTCAGCTAAATCCGTCCGCAGAGGGCACTCGGCTTGGCCGGCTGTAAAATCGAGCAAAGCCAGTTCGACTGTCTCAGGTTCGGTTTTTTCATCGTTAATACTGCGAACATATTCCAGACCGCGGCCGACATAAGCCTCGCACAATAAGGCCTTAACCACTGTCGGTTGATAACGACCATTCTCAACCTTGACCTGTTTGAGCAGTTGAATAGCCTGATCCCAATCTCCTCTTTCTACCGCCGCTTCCGCCTCGTCAATTGTAACTTGTAGGGCCCTATCCGCCAGATCGGCTGTGGCTGTGGCCTGTGGCCACACAACCGAGGCTTGTAATTCACGTCGTAGGACGGCCGTATCGGCATAGTCGGGATCGACAGCCAAAATTCGATCAAGATTTGCCAGCGCTTGTTCTACATCGCCGGCTTCGGCAGCAGTTGTAGCCTGCTCATACCATTGGCGCAACTGTTCCGAACGGTCGTCATCGCCGTTAACTCGATAGACGTTGCCAAAGGCCAGGGCGACCAAAAAGACAACCGCCACGGTTCCCAGCGACAATAGCCCCCAACGCCAGATTGGTTGAATTTCAAGTTTCCGTTTGGCCCGTTGCAGCCGCCTGGTTAGGGTGGGACGGTTCATCTGTTGGGCCTCAGCCAGGAGTTGATCAACCTGCTCGTAGCCGGGCGCTAACCGCTGTACCTCCGAGAGTTCTTCTACCGCTTGGCTCCAGCGTCCTGCTTGGAAATGAGCTACACCTGCTTGGTAACGATCGGCCAACGACTTGTGGACATTCTCTTGCGTTTGGGCCTCTTGCGCCCGTTTCAACAGGATCGCTGCTTGCCTGTAATCCGGCCGAACGTGGATGATGGCGCTTAGAGTGGTGATTGCCTCTTCCCAACGACCCACATCCAGGGCCTTTTGACCGGCCTTGTAAGTGGTTTCTAACTCAACTTCGGTTCTGGCCTTCGCCAGGTTTGCGGCGATGACCGTATTACCGGGATCGAGTTTAGCAGCCTGGCCTAACAAATCAGCGGCTCGGGCCCACTTTTGGGCCCGCACGGCTTCACCGGCTCTCTGACTAAGGCTCTCGACGAGTGAAATCTGATCCGGTTGATTTATCTCCTGGAAGTTACGTTCCTGAGCGAAAATAGCAGCCAAAGTCTGGCGGAGCTGGGTAGGGGTTTGAAAGCGCTGTTCCGGCCGTTTCGCCAGCATTTGCCGCAGCAGAGCATCAACGCTGGCTGGGATTGTGCCAGCAGGCAGGTTTATGGGAGGCGGATCGCTGCTGATATGTTGGCTAATAATTGACCAGGGACTTTTGGCGTCAAAAGGAATTCGGCCGCTCAGCAATTCGTAGAGCACAATGCCCGCTGAGTAAATATCGGAGCGAATGTCTACATCTTCGCCCATAGCTTGCTCCGGCGAAGCGTAGTAAGGGCTCCCAATAAAGCCTGACTGAGTGAGCGACGGCAAAGCAGGCTTGCGAGCGATGCCAAAATCCAGCACCTTGAGCAAACCGCTTTCGTCTAGCATGAGATTTTGGGGCTTAATATCCCGATGAACAATATCGTGGGAGTGGGCGTGCTCTAGAGCCGTGGCCAGTTGATCAAGGAGTTCCAGAGCGTAAGTCCATTCTAAGGCCCCCCGCTCTCTCAAGAAGGCGTTGAGGTCTTTGCCTTCAACATACTCCATGACCAGGTACTGCAGGTCACGGTCGGCGCCATAATCCAGCACATGGACAATGTGGGGATCGGTTAGCGTGCTGGCTAGCCGCGCTTCCCGGATAAAGCGTTGGACAAAAGCCATATCCTGACTAAATTGAGGATAGAGGACTTTAACGGCAAGAAGATCGCCACCGGTGGAATCTTCAGCCAAATAGACTTTGGCCATACCACCTGCACCAATCTCGCGCAAGATTCTATATCGATTGCCAAGCACTTTGCCGATCACCGGTTGCTCCTAACGTCTGCGAGAGACTGAACGGGGAGTAACTTGTCGTATAAGCATACAAAAAGCGTCCCGAAAATGGCATTTATTCTAATCTAAATGTCCAGTTCAGGGTGGCAATCCTGAAAAAGGTTGTAGCGCCCTGATTATACTCTAGATTAGGCGTAACGCCAAGAGATTCTATGAATAGCCGCTCTCCTCGATTTCTATGGATTTAAAGTTAAAAACGGCGCAGATTTAGTTTCTGTTATAGTAAAGAAGTACTAGTCACGCCTAAAAAGTTACGACTTGCGCCAGCGTAGTTCAGATCGACTGGAAAGATGCGCCAATCGCCAACCTAAGCCGGCCGGATAGCCGAACATCTTGGCCACATCGCCGGTAAGGCGAATGATTGGCACCCACCCAACCGCCTCAAGCTTTTCAAGCGGGGAAAGATGCCTCCAAGCACCGCAGAGGCGGCGGTAAGGCGTCCGAAACATACCTACCGCCCCCACCCCCAAGCCGGCTACCCACCACCAACGCGAGAGCCGCCACCCACCTAAAAGTAGCAACGGCAACGCGATCAAATAGGTGCCGTACCGGATCGCGTGCCGCAGCCGGTACAGATCGGCTTTGCCATCGCCCCGAGCGTACCGGTAATACTGCTTAAAGAAGCCCGTTAAGCTGCTCCGCGGGCGAAAAAAGGCTACAGCCTCCGGCTCAAACAGAAACGAGCCGTATTTATCGCGCAGACGAAAGTCAAAGATAAGATCTTCACAAAAATCGAGCCATTCCGGGTAGCCGCCCACTGCCTCCCAGGCGGACTTCAGAAAGGCAACCGAGCGGCTGCTTGGCAAAAATTTCTCCGGCTCAATGTCTAAGACCACCGGCAGAACCGTTGCCCCCATCGCCACCTCGAAGGCTGATTGAGGATCAGGCACAAAGAAGCCGGAGACAACGGTCGGGACCGGATCACGCTCAAACGGTGCCATCAGCCGCTCCAACCACTGCCCATCGAGGCGGACACCCGCATCGGTGCTGGCGATAATCGGCCCGCTCGCCGCTGTGATGGCCAGGTTCCGCCCCCGGCTGATGTTGGCCCCCGGCGCCTCAATGATCAAGAGAGGCAAACGGCGCTCAGCCTTCAGAATAGGCAGCGTTTCGTCTGTTGATCCGCCGTCGACCAAAATCACTTCATCCGGCGGTCGAGTTTGCGCCGCCAGGGAATCGAGCAGGGTTTTTATCGACTGGCCTTCATTGAGAACGGTACAGATGACAGACACTTTGAACCCGGGTGATAAAAATCGAGTTGTCATAAAGTTAACATTTGTGTTATAATTAGCAACGTGACATAATATTATTGATTACCGATTGGGTGTTCACAATCATAGACCACAATCCTTAGTGTTTCTTGGTATAAGCGGTCCTTCATGCTTCGGTGATCGAGAAGATTGTTTCTAACATCAAGGGGCAAAATTATGAAACCACGCTACTGGAGTTTAGCCATAGTTTTAATCCTGATCAACTACTTGATCTTTGCCAGCCTCTTTACCGTCTTGACTGAAACCAACTTCGCTAGTGGCAATGTCACGCGTCTCCCTGCCCCAACCTTCACCCCGGCCCCGGCTCAACCCATTATTGTTGTACCCACTCCTGAGCCGGTTACGCCCGAGCCCACCGCCACGGCTACGCCGGTCGTGCAGCCGCAATCCGGCAACGCCACCACCAGCGATGTGATCCCGGCTAACTCTGTTCAGGACAGTCTCCCCGCCGAGCTGATTTCGCCCGGTACGGTAAATATCCGCTCCGGCCCCGGCCTCAACTACGAGATCCTTGGCAGTCTAAACCCGGACACGCCGCTGCCCATTATCGGCCGGACCGCCGACGCCGCCTGGTGGCAAGTTCGCATCACCACGGACCAAACCGGCTGGGTCGCCGACTCGGTAGTTCAGACGAATAACACCAAAGACGTACCGGTAGTCGACTGAGGCCCGCTTATCCTAGAATGAGAAGGTGCTAGACTCCGTTATTGGACCGCAAAAGGGCTCGAGGCCGCCTCCAGTACCTCCCCGGTCAGGCTAAAACGTAGCCGGTACCAGCCCGGCTCAAGCCCGGTCAAACTCAAATCGTACTGCGCCCGCACAATTTCGTCCGATTGCCACTCTGCCGGGGAATACTCGACCCCCGCCAGCCGGTAAGTGGCCTCAAGCCCCGTCGGCGAACCATCAATCTTATCTACGCGAATACTCACCGAGTCGCTCTCCACCGGTTCAGCCTCCGTTTTGGACCAATAAGCGGTGACATGCAAAGGATCGCCCGCTCTGAGCGGTGTTGCCGGAGCCGAGCGATAACCTACTTTGTAGACATCCAGCCCCCACAGCTTAAGGCCCTTCAACTCGACCACCAACGGTTGTTGAATCGTGAAGGCCTCTAAAGGGAGCGGCGCAGCCGGGCGAACAACTTCCACTTCGGCCAAGGCCCCAAAATCCGCCCGACTCTCTGCTACCAATAACCGCTGACCGGTTTGGCTATCGTACAATCCGGCAATGAGGCGGTGGCGGCCCGGCGGGGTGCCCGGCTCGATGAACAGGCCATAAGCCGCCTCGACGGGCGTACCGGCTGACCGGTCTGCCGGCAAAGGCTCGAGCGATACATCTCGTTGCGCCACCAGGTGATTGTTTGAATCAAGCAACTGCACAAAGACGGTGTACCCCTTATCCAGCGGTGCCTTGAGCTGCCAACGTAGAGCCACCCGTAGGATGTCGCCCGGCGTGGCCGCAAAACTATCCAGAGCAAAGCCGGTCAGATGAATCTCATTGCCGGAGTCGCTTTCAAAATGCGAATTGGTTTCCCTAAATTCGACCGTCCCCGGCCAATGAGAGCTGGCATAAGTGACCAGGCGGACATTGCCATACCACTGATCGGTCGCCTTGAATAGATGGTTATCCAGCCAACCCTCGATCACGCCCTGAGGATCGGCTTGCCGGCTGGCCCAATAGACCGTATAGATCTTATCGGCGGTGGCAGCAATCTGGGTTAGGTCGCTGATGGTCTGCCCCTCATCGAGTGGACGGCGACGCGGCAGCGGGAAAACCGGCAGCGGTAGCGAGGCCTGCCCGGCATAGTAGCCAAAAACGTCCTGCTGACCTTCGGCATTGAGAATGACGGCATCTTGCTCACTGCCAACGGCCTTGATAAACTGAACGATGCCTCGATAGTTATCGCGGGCCAGAGCGGTGTCCGTGAAATAGAAGTAAACTGCCAGACTCGAAGCCACGATCAGTGAAGCCAGAATGGCGCCGCTCACCGCCCGGCCAAACCAGCGCGGCCGGCCGGCCCCGGCCAACCGAGCGATCGCGACCGCCAACAACAAACAGAGTGGCGGCGACGCGACCAGCAAGAACTTCAGAAAGGCGGGGCTGTAAGTAACAAGGGTCAACAGAACGGGCAGCAGCAGCCACAGTCCCAGCAGCCACAAAGCCGGTCGTTCTCTTTTTATTAAAGCGATAGTAGCCACAAGCAGCAGGACGAGCAAGCCCCCAACCACCGGCAGCCCTAACTCATAAGGCCAGCTTAAGCCATATAGGAGTGTCTCACTCAGAGTCGTCATCATCTCCAGCACGGAGGCCGCCTGGCGTTCCGAAGGCCAGGTCGTCAACTGTCGCCAGGCGGTCGGCAGCCAGGATAGGTAGAGGAGCAACGGCACAAGTTGCAGGCCGAGCCAGCGGAGTAAGAGCATCGGGGTTTGTCGCCTTTGAAAGATGGCCACGAGATTGATAACCACCAAAACTAGCGGATAAGCATAGTGAGTATAGAGGCCGGCCACGACCGTGAGCCCGTAAAAAAATTCGAGCCAGCCCTTGTTCGGAGCAGCGAGAATTTTCACCCCGAGTAAAATCGTCAAGGTACTGAGAACGGCCAGCAGCATATACATTCGGGCTTCCTGTGAATAATAGATCTGAAGGGGCGACACGCCCGCCAGCAACACCGCCAGCAGCGCGACGCGATGATTAAACAGCTCAATGCCCAGCAGGTAAATCAGTCCTACCAGCCCTACCCCCAGCCCTACCGACAGCGACCGCAAACCGATTTCGCTCTCACCCCAGAGAGCGATCCACACTTTAAGCAGCCAGTAGTACAAGGGCGGGTGGATATCAAAAGCGGTGCGCTGCGCGATTTCGACAAAGCCACGCCGGGCCAGGGCAAGACTATTACCTTCATCAGACCAGAGAGATTGGCCGGCCAGTTGATAGCTGCGGAGGAAGGCCGCCAAGAGGAGCAGAAGCAGGATTGACGTAGGCCGTTTGATCATCTGGCGGGCCAAGAAAGGGACAAGGTTGATTTCGACCCGGACGAGAAAGCGGTCCGGCCGATCTCCAAAATTGAGCCGGCCTGCCCTTCGACAACAAAGCCATCCAGGACCACCGGTCCTTGCCTAACTTCCAACCTGACCGTATGCTGCTGCGGGCTAAAGCTCTCGACGACGGGGATAAGGCGAGATGAGCGTTCCGTGGGGAGAAACGTGGCTAAATCGAGGTCAATGGCCTGGGATTCATCGACAGTGACGCTCACCTTCCCGGTCTGCCCCAGAACAACCAACGTTAGGCTAGTTCCCTCAAACGTGAAGGACGCGCTTGCCCCGGAGTCGACCGCTTGAAGCGCCTCGCCAAAGGTGGCCTCCGGCTCATCAACCGGCACCCACTCGCCAGCATAATCGATCGCCCAATGGTTAGCCTGGTGCCAACCCATATACATCACCGGAGGCTGGTTGGCTTGAATCTTGATAGCCTCGTAAACCGGCAGCGGGGTAAAGTCCGGCTCAACCATGCGGAAATAATACTGCGGGTTGGAGTCACGCTCACGGTCATCGGCCTGTTTAAAGAACCAGTAGAAACCCACTCCCAGCCAGGGCCACTCCCGCTGCATCCGCTGGTAGGCAAGGACCGCATAGCGGGCCTGCTGCTCGGGTGTGACCTGACCGAAAACCGGAGGCAAGCCGCTGTCAGGCGGAAGCGCATTCCAGCTCAGCTCACTCAACCAGATAGGCTTGTGCGCGTCGCCATTGCGCACCATCACATCGCGGACATAGAGGGGACGGGAGAAGTTCATCACCCGCGGTTGCATGCGCCGGTCGGTGGGGCCGCTCCACAGGCCGTAGCCTTGCATTGCCAGCACGTCGAAATAAGGAGCGGCGCCGGCATCGTACATCTGCTGCAAGAAAAGAACATCGCTCAGGCCGCCGGGGCTGACAGGGTAGCCGTTGGCATCATAACGCCGCTCCCGGTCAAGCTCGATGGTGGCGGCCAGGGCGCCCATGATCACGATCGCTTCAGGATCAACTGCCTTGATCCGGGTGTAGCCTTCCTTGAGGAGGGCTGTATATTCTGCGGCGTTAATTGGTTTGTAGCCCCACTCCGGAAAAATATTTGGCTCATTCCAGACTTGGTAAGCCGCAATCCGGCCTTTGTACCGAGTGGTCACTGCCTCGACAAAATCCCCATAATCGACCAGATTGTCTGGCGGAGCAAAAGTGCCCACGGTGTTGGTCAGAGCTCGAGTCCAGGCCGGCGGATTACTGAGCCGAGCCATAATGTTTATATCGTACTTTTCGGCTAAATCGACGATATTGTCGTACTTCTCCCAGGCCGAGCGGTAGGGCTCATTCCGGCGATCCTCAAAATCTCCCTTGCCATGAATTTCAATATCTTCCCAGGTAAACTCCTGGCGGACCCATTTGATACCTGCTTCCGCCATAAGACGCATAGCCTCTTCTCGTTTGGCGGGCTCAACTTCGGTTTGGAGGAAAGTGTTGACCCCATATGGATTTAGACCGCTGTGCTGCACCGGTACGCCATCGGCGGTGTTGAGCGGTGACTGAAGTTGGGATAAACCGTACTGAACCGTACCGGAGAGCTGAGGGAGCAGCGCCTCTTCGCCGGTGACACTAAAAAGTACCTCCTGAAGCGGTTGGCGGAATAACCACAGCCCAAGGGCGATACTTAAGATTAGTAGAGTCAGGGTCAAGATTTTAAGGTTTAAATTTGAAGTTTTGGTCATTATTGCAGTAAAGGAAACCAACTAAACCGCGTACAACGTAACAGTAAAGATAATTGCATCGTTTATAAGAGCACACGTTGAACCTTGACAGTCAATTAATAAGCTGAGTTGGGATAGTGAAGTAATTAAGACAGGGTCTGAAATTTTACCGCAAGGCCAACCGAGGAGCAAAAGCCCTTTGGGCTTGCTTAAACACTTGCTAGAATAGTGGCAGTCCGGTATAATTTTAAGGTGACCCTGGGCGGTTAGCTCAGTTGGCTAGAGCGCCTCGCTTACACCGAGGAGGTCACAAGTTCGAGTCTTGTACCGCCCACTCTTAACAATTAATTTTTCACCCCAATTCAACCCGTTTCTTAGCCCAACAGGAGAACAGAACATGCCACCCAGACCTCGGTGCCCTTCGTGTAAAGTACAAGGATTAGACAAGCTGGAAACCGAAATCGTCGGTTTTTATGTGGTGATCTACTGCAAGAACTGCGGTGATATCCACGGGGTGGTGGCTAAACCCCAACAAGTTCCTTCTCAGCCCAACGTCACTGTTAAGCCAGCGGAAAAGCTCAAAAAAGAGCCGCTGATTATCGACATGACCCCGCCCCGCAACAGCAAGCCCCCGGCTCCTCCGGAAGCTGAAGCTGTTGTCGAGACCCAAGCCGTCCGCTGACTATCTTAAATTAGAAAACCCCTTCCGGTGAAAGGGGTTTTTTGTTTCCTGTTTCACTAAAACGGCATCGTGTTTACAGCTTGACTTTAATCGCGTGGATTGACCACCACCAGTAATCAGACTGACCGGTCTGGTGGATGCGGATATAGCGGGCTGAGCACGGGCTAAAGGTTATATCGAGCGGGCGATCATTGCGCTCGCTACGGGCTACTTCTTGCCACTTAACCTGGTCTTCAGAGACATCAACAACGTAGCCGCGCGGATAATCTTGAGGGGAGTGGCCTGAATTGAGGAATAGCCCGCGCACCGTATACGACACCCCCAAATCGATCTCAAACCACATGCCCGGCTGTTGCGGCGTTTGAGTACTCCACCGGGTGTCCGGAGTTCCGTCCAACGCCTGCAGCAGGTTGTCGACGCCGCTCAGAACATTGTGATGGCTGGCTTTTACGCTCAGTCTGACTTCACTAAAGACCTCAATCTTGTGAATGGACCACCACCAATAGTCAGACTGACCGGTCTGTTCAATCTGGATGTAGCGAGCTTGGCACGGACTAAAACCAGTGTCGAGTGGCTCATGATTTTGTTCATTGCGGGCTACCTCTTGCCAGTGCACTTGGTCTTCGGACAGACGGACGATATACCCCCGCGGATAGTCCTGAGGCGAAGCCTCGTTATTCAGACGAAGCCCGTTAACGGTTTGGACTTTCCCCAAATCAATCTCAAACCACATGCCCGGCTGTTGCGGCGTTTGAGTACTCCACCGGGTGTTCGAGGTGCCATCCAACGCCTGCAACAAGTTATCGACGCCGCTCAGGACGTTGTGGTGGCTGGCTCTTACAGTTAAGCTGGGGGGCTTATCCGGGGGAAGGCTGGGCGGCGGTGGGGTGACGGGATCGATGCTTACCGCTGCCGGAGGCGGCACCGGCGAGAAGCTGGCCGCCCGATCGATCCAAAGCCGGGTAATTTCTTTGTAGTCCCCATGCAAGACTCGATCAATCCCAATGTTGACATCACCGTCCTGGTTATCGAAATCAGATGGCATAAAGCCCCAGCCCATGTAGCCACTGGCGCCTTGTCTAAACCAGAAAGCCATATTCTCACGGAAGAAGTCAGCTCGTCGCCCAGAGCGGCCGGTTTCCTCAATAACCAGGGGTTTATTGAGGCGCCTAGCCAGGTCTAGATCAACCAAGGAGATGGTATCGTAGTCATGGATGGTCACGAAATCGAGATTCTCGTAGAGGCGGGCGGGTTCATCGTTTCCAGGCTCGGTTTTGAATTGAGTGACCGCGGTCGAGACAATGCCGGCAGTAACCATATGATTAGGGTCAATTGCCCTAATCTCGGCGGCCATAGCGTTACAGAAGTTAATAAAGCCATCGTGGTCAGGGTAGTTGCTGCCCTCGTTCGTCAACTCCCAGGCAAAAATGGCCGGATGATTTCTAAAGACGGTTACTACCGCCCGAACGTAATCAAGGAAAGGCCCCCGATAAAGCCTGGCGTAAAAATCAGGGTTGAGGACTTTATTCCAGTGTTTGTCAATGTACAAGTAAGTTCGGTAGTCGGGTGGGTCTTGATAAAACGACCAGTGCTGAAGTTTGACCGCCTCAAAATGATCGGTCAGGCAGACGATTACCCGCTGCTGATAAGTTACGGCATTGTTCAGCACAATCTTTAGGCGAGAAACTAATTCTGCATCGGTGGGGGTAAAGAAGGGAAGAAAAATGCGGATTACGCGGGAACCGGCTACCTGGGCTTCGGCTAAGACCTCAGTCCGCTGAGCCACAGTTGAACGGGGTAGAAAATCACCGAAGCCATAGTGGGCCAACCCCCGGATGTTGAAACCAACAAACTTAAACTCGTGACCGTCAACTTCAAACCGATTCCCGACGGCACGCACGTAACTGTGAGTAGGTAGCATAGTCAGTCCCTCTAACAATGAGCAGGCAGAGTCTATTCGATTATACTATGTTGGGGGCGACGCGTGAAAACCAGGCTTTCGCTTTTGCCTCTAGCCTAACAAACAAAAAGAGGCGATCTATCTTGATCGCCCCTTTCATTCTCCGCTCTATGCTGCCGCGAGATGAACCAGGTCTTGAAGCTGGCGGATGCTAACCGGCTTGTGAAGCACCAAATCAGCCTGCTCCTTGATGTTGTTCGCCGCCGGAATATCGGCGGAGACAATGATAACGCGTGTACTGGCCAGCCGTTTGTCGGCGCGTATCTGATAAAGGAGGTCATGACCGGATAGAGAAGGCACATGCAGATCAAGTAGTACTAAATTGGGGATATAAGCGTTAAGCCGAGAAAGGGCATCGAGCCCATCGGCACAGGTCTCTACTTCAAAAGTTGGTTGTAAAGCTAAAGAAAAAATGTCGCGTTGTCTTCGATCGTCTTCAACGATAAGGATTGAGGGGTTACTCATTTGTTCACTCTCCTTTATCTCACTCTCCAAGAAAAACATTTTGGCGAGGCCGATCGAGGGGGTGTAGCAACAGAGATCGTAGCCGTGACCGGCCTCACCAATAGAGTGATGGAAGTCGTGGACAAGTCGGCATTGAAATGGGTTTTGAGGGTTCAGCGGAAGGGATTGTGGTCTTAAAGCCGATAGAGATGCCTTTACTATAACAGGTACCCGTCAGTAAAAAGTCAGTGGAGCGTCAAGTTTTGAAAAACCTGTCGGCAGGACCTTTGACTCCTCTGGCGGAGCATGTTATATTTTTCACTCATTCCTTATCCTCATCTGACACTCCTCAGAATTATTGACGTAAAAAGAGTACTCTATGACAGCCACCAAAACCGAAGTCAGACGCGGAACTTATTATGATTCAGTGGTACTGATGCAACTCCAGCTTGCCTTGGTCAGCCTGCCCGGTGTGCTCAATGCCGGAGTAATGATGGGCACCGAGGCTAACAAGGAAATTTTGTCGCAGAGCAACCTGCTGACGCCAGAAGCCAAAGCCGCGCTGATCGATGACCTGATCATCGCGGTAGCAGGAACCGATGCTGCCACCGTGGAGTCGGCCCTGGCCCAGGTCGATGAGTTGTTGACCCGGCGGCGCAGCCCTGTCGAGGATCAGGAGTATCTACCCCAGAGTCTGGAGTCGGCGGTTAAGATGCGACCAGAGGCGCAGTGGGTCTTGGTTTCCGTGCCGGGCCGGTACGCGGCCGGCGTGGCCCGCGAGAGTCTGCGACTGAACAGGCATGTCTTTCTCTATAGTGACAATGTGTCGCTTGAAGATGAAATCTCGCTCAAGCAGCGGGCAGCAGAGAAAAGCTTGCTGGTTATGGGGCCGGACTGCGGCACGGCCATTGTTAACGGCGTTGGTCTGGGCTTTGCCAACAAGGTCCGACGTGGACCGATCGGTGTTGTCGGAGCATCCGGGACGGGCTTGCAGCAAGTCACAGCCCGGATTCACCAACTCGGCGGGGGCATGAGTCAGGCCCTAGGCACCGGCGGACGCGACCTCTCAGAGGCAGTCGGGGCGGTCACGGCCCGGCAGGCACTCGATCTGCTTAGCCGTGATCCGGAGACGAGAGTGATCGTTATCATTTCCAAACCGCCCGCCCAAACCGTAGCCGATGATCTGCTGCGCGTGGCCAAAGCTACAGGCAAACCGGTGGTGGTCAACTTTATCGGCTACCACCCACCGGCTCACCTGCGGCAAAACGAACAGATCTACTTTGCCCCTTCTTTAGATCAAACCGCCGCTCTGGCGGTGAAACTTGCCCAATCCTCCAATCCTTCACCCTCCAATCAGCCAATTTCCCCATCTCCTAATCTCCCATTTTCTCCCCCCCAGCGCTACCTGCGTGGCCTCTTCTCCGGCGGGACCCTGGCGTATGAAGCGCTGCTGCTGCTGCAAGATTATCTGCCCAAAGTTTTCTCCAATGCACCGCTCAACAAGAGCAATAAACTGACCAACTCGATGGAGAGCCAACAGCATACCATCATCGACCTAGGTGAGGATGAGTTTACCGTGGGCCGGCTGCACCCGATGATGGACAACACCTTGCGTCTCCAGCGACTCAGGCAAGAAGCGGACGATCCAGAGGTGGCCCTTATTCTGCTCGATGTGGTCCTGGGTTATGGAGCGCACCCCAATCCAGCCGGCGAGCTTGGTCCGGCGATCCGTGAGGCGAAGGCCAAGGCCCAAACCGCGGGCCGCAATTTGGAAGTCGTGGCCGTCGTCACCGGCACGGATGAAGACCCCCAGGACATAACCGGGCAAATCGAGCAACTGCAAGCGGCCGGCGCTCGGGTCGAGACCAACAACGAAGTCGCTGTTCGCTCTGCCGGCGAGATTCTACGCTCAATTAACGGGCCGAGCGGTCTGCCAGCGGTCGACCTCGCGGCCCTGACGCAATCCCTATCGGCGATCAACGTCGGGCTGGAGTCATTCACCGAGAGTCTGGTCAGCCAGGAGGCAGCGGTCATCCACGTCAACTGGAAACCACCGGCGGGTGGGAATGAGAAGTTGATGGGGATTTTAGAGCGGATGAAGAGAAAATAAAAGGAGTACGCCAATGAACATCGATCAAGCCAACGCCACCGCCGTCGAGCGGATGGTGGAATCTCAACCTATTTTGGTGGGGGTGGGCAAGGCCCTTGAAGTTATTCCGGACATGAAAGAGAATTTGCTCCTGCACGCCGGGCCGCCGATTACCTGGGACCGGGCCTCGGGGCCGATGCGGGGAGCGATTACCGGGGCGCTGATTTTTGAAGGCAAAGCTCACGACGAAGCCGAAGCCCAAGCCTTGGTGGAGTCTGGCGAAATCGAATTGGCCCCCTGCCACCATTATAACGCAGTTGGGCCGATGGCCGGCTTGACCTCACCGTCGATGGAAGTCTACATTGTTGAAGACAGAAAGTTCGGCCACAAGACCTTCTCCAACCTCAACGAGGGTTACGGCAAAGTCCTGCGCTACGGGGCCTACAGTCAGGAGGTAATCGACCGGCTGACCTGGATGAACAAAACTATGGCCCCGGTCTTGCACGAGGCTTTAGCGGCCAGCGGCGGCCTCGACCTGAAAGCGCTGCTGTCCGAGGCGCTGCATATGGGCGACGAAGGACACAATCGCAATAAGGCCGGCTCGATTTTGTTTTTGAAGGCCCTGGCGCCGCACATTGTCAGAGCAGCGCCCGACTCCGGCACGGCCGCCGATATTTTGCAGGCCATCGGCGATAACGCCCTGGCAGTGCTCAACCCGGTTATGGCTGCCTGCAAAGCCATGGCCGACGCGGCTCACGGCATCGAGGGCAGCACTCTTGTCAGCACCATGGCCCGCAACGGCACCGACTTCGGGATCCGGGTCAGCGGCCTGGGTGAACGGTGGTTTACCGGACCGGTCGGCCAGCCGAAGGGCCTCTACTTTCCCGGCTACACCGCCGAGGACGGCAGCGGCGACATCGGCGACAGCGTCATCACCGAGACGGCCGGTATCGGCGGCTTTGCGATGGCCACGGCTCCGGCCATTGTTACTTTTGTCAGCGGCACGCCCAGAGATGCGATGAATGCAACCTTGGAAATGTACGAAATTTGTGAAACTGAGCACAAATACTTCACCATGCCGGTACTCGATTTTCGGGGGACGCCGGTTGGCATCGATATCCGTAAGGTGATTGAAACCGGCATCACGCCGCGGATCAACACCGGGATCGCGCACAAGAATGCCGGCGTTGGCCAGGTAGGGGCCGGCCTTGTCCGCCCGCCGATGAATGTTTTTGAAGAGGCGTTGGTGGCCTTTGCGGAGAGGTATAATATCTAAGGAGATTGGGAGATAGAGAGCATGCCTAATAATGATAACGAGCCTGGACAAAGTCGATGCGGCTCTCGCCAACGACATAAACCAGGCGGTGCTCTTGCGTGATCCGGCGTGACCAGACTCCCGCCCCCAAATACTTTAGCGGCTCGGGTTTGCCGATACCTTGAAAAGGGTCGCGCATTACGGCTTCGAGGAGGTTGAAAATTGGTAGGGCAGTGCGGCGGTCCGTTTGAACCCAGTAGCGCAGGTCTTCCCGAAATTCCGGGTGAAAGACCGCCTCCCGTTCTTTACTCATCCAGTCCAACCGCTTGACGCAAGTCGGCAATGGTCTGAGGAGGGATGGTTTGCTCTGGAACTCGAGCCAGGGCGGTAAGCAACCGGCGCGCATTGGTCGGAGAGCGCAGCAAGTGAGCCGTCTCGAGTAGGCCGGCTAGTTCATCTGCCGCGATGAGAGCGACATCCTCCCCGCTGCGCCGGGTAACGATCACAACTTCTCGCTCGTTGGTCACTTGATCGAGTAATTTGGCAAAATTAGAGCGAGCTTGAGTATAGGTAGTCTGAATAGTCACTGTAGCACCTCAAAACTATAGCTGTACAGAATTACTGTACATATCCGAACCACGTTTGTCAAATAGACACAAGGAGCGATTATGAACCCAGAAGAATTTATCAAAACTTTGTCGTCGGCCAAGTGGTACGATTTAACGCAAGAGTGCAGCGTGCGGACGCCACCTTTTCCCGGCGACCACACGCTGGAAGTGCACTACTTCAAGCGGGTGACCGGCGCCTACGGCGGTGGGCAGGGAGCGAACGGTCAAATTTTGAAGTGGAGCAACACGGTTGGCACGCACGTGGTTGGCGAGCGGGCCTTTCATTCGGGCGGGCGGCGGCTGTCCGATGTGCCCCTGAGCGACCTGAACGGCCCCGGTGTCATTGTCGATATCTCGGACGCGATTTCGGATTATGGCATTTATACCCCGGAGATGATCACCGCCCGGGCCGAGGTTAAGCCGGGCGACATCCTGATCATCAACACCGGCTACCACAAATATTCTTGGGATCAGCCCGACATTTTCAACGATGAGGCTCAGGGTGGCGTTGAATCGAAAGAGTTTGGTTTTTTGATCAAACATCCCGGCCCGTCGTTGGAGTTTTTCAAATGGGCGATCGATATGAAGTTGAAGGCAGTCGGGGTGGATTGTGGCTGCGCCGAGCACCCGATGAACACGCCCATCCGCTACATGCACCAACGTGATTTTGCCCGGGCCGCGGCCAAGGTCGAGGCGGAGACCGGCCAAAGTTGGGACGAGTTGTTCCCGCCCGATGAATATTACGAATTAACCCACAGCGCCCTGCCCAAAGCCCACCTGCTGCTGGTTGAATCGATTGTAGGTGAGATCGACCAGTTGAAGAATCAGCGGGCCTGGATCATGCTCAACCCGATTCCCTTTATGGAAGTCGAAAGCGCCTGGTCACGCGTGGTCGCGCTCCAGCCGCCGGACGATATGAGCGAGGATGAGTTCTTCCAGGTCATGGCTTCGGCGGAACAACTCGACCTGACCCTCCCTTTTAGCGTGCAAACGCCGCAGTGGGCCAACTACGTGCCGCTGACGGTGACCTACCATCGCCGGGTGGGCGGTCAGTATTTTGGCCTGGGCCGCAACAACGCCATCTGCGAGGCCAGCATCCACCTGGCCACTCATATGGACGGTGAGATTCATTTCTGGCCGCGAGGCCGGACCATCGGCCAGATTCCGCTGGAGCATTGGATCGGCCCCGGCGTCATCGCCGACATCTCGCACCTGGTTAGCAACTCGAGTGTCTATACCCCGGAGATGATCGAAAGCGTGGTTGAGGTGCGCGAGGGCGATATTCTGCTGCTCAAGACCGGCTGGCATCGCTACGGCTGGGACAGTCCCGACAGCGATGAGTTCCGCTATATGATCAAACACCCCGGCCCCTCCGCCGACTACTCACAATGGTGTATTGACAAGAAGATCAAGTGGATTGGCATCGACGCCGTCAGCGCCGACCATCCGATGAACACTATCCAACGCATCTTCCACCCCAAGACTTTTGAAGAGGCCAATGAGAAGTTGAAACGCGATTTCGGCCAGGATTGGGACCAGATGTTCCCGCTCGATAAATTTTATCAGGACACGCACCTCAACCTCTTCCCCAAAGGCATCGTCCACGCCGAGAATCTGGGCGGCGACATCGCCCGGGCCGAAAGCGGGCGCTACTTCATCGGTGCTTTTGTGCAGAAAGCGATGGAGGCCGAGTCGATGTGGGGCCGGTTTGTGGCGTTTAAGAGTGGAGATTAGCAAGTTGGAAGGTCGGCCAAATCTGGTCGACGAACTGTCCCGGTTAATTGGCGCAGTAATCATTTTACAAGTAAGAGGATACAGATAATAACAATGGTATCATCACTTAACAAGTCTTCAACATGGATCAAGATTGGGGAGCCGGCAGCCGGCCTGATTGCCGGAGGCAGTGGCCTCTATGCCGTTAACCCGATTACCGGTGACATTTTTGAATACGATGGTACGCCTATGCACTGGACCAGAATTGGCCAGCTTGGCAGTCAGTTGGTGGCCAACAACCTGACTCTTTATGGCCTTTCCCCGGACACCCAAGAAGTCTATCAGTATGATGGCCAACCTGACTTATGGACCAAGATCGGTGAGCCGGCGGCTGAGTTACTGGTTGGGGGCAACGCCCTGTACGCTGTCAGCCCGCTTAAGGGTGACATCTTCAAATACGATGGCACGCCTATGCACTGGACCCGGATCGGCCGGCTGGGCAGTGAGTTTGTGGCCAATAATCGCACCATTTTTGGTCTCGCTCCGGACACCCGGGAAATTTATCAGTATGATGGTCAGCCCGAACACTGGACTAAGATTGGCGAACCGGCCGCCGGCCTGGTTGCCGGCGGCGCCTCGCTCTATTCCATCCAGCCTGTCACCGGCGATATTTACCAGTATGATGGCATTCCTATGCACTGGACCAAGATCGGCCAGCTCGGTCGACAATTTGCGGCCAACAATCGTACCATTTATGGCCTCTCCATCGATAATCAAGGTGTTTTTCAGTATGACGGCCAGCCCGAACACTGGACCCGGATTGGCGAAACAGCAGCCGACCTCGTCGTGGGCCCCGAGACGCTGTATGCGGTCCCAGATACGGGCGAGATTTATCAGTACTTACCCTGAGCAGGATAGAATATGCTCGTTGAATCACGAAATTATCTCCAACGGCTTGATGACTTACGCCGGCAGGTTCTAGCCCTCGTTCAAGACCTGCCGGCTGAGGCGCTCAACTGGCGGCCGGTTGAAGGCCGCGACGATCATGCCACCAACTCATTGGCGGTGTTGGCGGCCCATGTGGCTGGAGCCGAGCATTTTTGGATCGCCGAAGTCATCGGCGGCTTTCCACCAACGCGCGACCGGGCTGGTGAGTTCGCTCTGCAGGTAGCGGATATCTCGGAGCTCACCTATCGCCTGGAAAAAACCAGCGCCGAGACCCAAGCAGTCTTGGAGGCGTTGACCGAGGCTGATCTAAGCAGCACCCGAGAGCGAGAAGGCCGGCAAATTTCGGTGCGCTGGGCTCTGTTGCACGTCATCGAGCACTCGGCTCTGCACCTGGGCCACATGCAAATTACCTATCAGTTATGGATGGGCGGCCAGAGTAAGCAATCACCGCGTTGGTACGAGCGGCTGAAGGCTGCCGACTGAGGCTACTGACAGCAGGTCTGGACATCGCCTTGGCTCATACAGGACCATGAATGGCAGAACTTCCCTCCCCAACCTCAACGATTGTTCCTGACCGTAGACTACCTGCCCAGATTTTGGTCGCCACGCTGGGCCGGCTATTGATCAATACCGGCCGGCGTTTACCTTACCCTTTTGCTCCGGCGCTCAGCCGAGGGCTGGGCGTATCCTTAACCGCGATTACCTCACTGATCGCGATCAATCAAGTCACCGGGGTGCTTAGCCCGCTTTTTGGCCCTCTTAGCGACCGCTGGGGCTACCGGACTATGAAGTTGCTTGGATTGGGGCTATTTGCGGCCGGGATGTTGCTGGTGGGCTTGGTCCCGCTTTACCTGACTTTGCTGATCGCTTTGGTTTTGGTTGGATTAGGCAAGAGCATCTTTGATCCGGCTCTGCAGGCCTATGTGGGCGAGCGAGTCCCTTTTCAACGGCGCGGTCTGGCCGTAGGATTGGTCGAACTGAGTTGGGCTGGTGCCTCTCTGGTTGGCATCCCGTTGGTTGGTCTGCTGCTGGAGCGCTTTACCTGGCAGACGCCTTTTCTAGTGTTGGGCAGTTTGGCTGTTCTCAGTTGGCTGGTTTTGGCCCGGCTCATTCCGGCAACCCCTCGAGGCCAGAATACAACAACTCAAATGGTATCGACCTCACCGACCCGGTGGCGACTGCTGCTCAACCGGCCGACAGCTTTGGGTCTGGTGGTCGCCGGGCTGCTTTTTAGTTTAGCCAATGACACTCTGTTCGTGGTCTACGGCGTTTGGCTTGAAGCACAATTTAATTTGGGCGTGGCCGCGATTGGACTAGCCGCGACGGTCATTGGGCTGGCCGAACTGCTCGGTGAACTGTTAACGGCGGGGCTGGCCGACAGATTAGGCTTACATCGCTCAATTATAACCGGCGCTTTCTTGACCGCCCTCAGTTATGCGATCCTGCCTATCATCGGGCACAGTGTGAGCTGGGCCTTGGTTGGCCTGTTTTGGGTGTTCCTCTCGTTTGAGTTCACCATCGTCACGATGATTTCACTGGTCACCGAGGTTTTGCCCGAGGCGCGGGCCACGCTGCTGTCGGCCTATTTCGCCGGCGGCGGCGTGGGGCGAGTCATTGGAGCGCTGTTGGGCGGAGTTCTCTGGTTGTGGGCCGGCATGCCGGCCATCGGAGCGGCCTCGGCTTTAATTAGCTTCGTCGCGGCGATGGTTTTAGCTTGGAGTTTTCGCCGGTCTTGACTGACCGAGCCGGAGTTTGGCAGATCTTCTCCGTCTAATCCCTGCTTCTCCCCTATCTTCGCCCGTTGCCAAAATCAAATCAGTCGTTTATAATCTCACTTTCTTAAGACCAAATCCTCAGGTAACCCTTAATGAAGCCACCGCCCTTCAAATATTTTGCTCCAACCACGCTCAATGAAGCGCTCGACTTACTGGCCGAATATGGTGAGGAAGCTAAACCGCTGGCCGGCGGGCAGAGCTTGATCCCAACCATGAACTTTCGGCTAGCCCTACCCGGCGTGCTGATCGATCTAAACCGCCTACCCGAGCTGGCCTTCATTGAGCCAACCGGCGACGGCGGCATCTTGATCGGAGCCATGACTCGCCACCGCGCAGTCGAGCGCTCTAGCCTGATCGCCGAGCGCGCTCCGCTGGTGCACGAGACGATGCCCTGGATCGCTCACCCTCAGATTCGCAACCGCGGCACCTTTGGCGGCAGCCTGGCTCACAGCGACCCGGCCGCCGAGCTCCCGGCTGTCACCACGGTCCTTGAGGCCCGGTTTAGAGCTAAAAGCAGCCGCGGTGAGCGCTGGATTCCGGTCACCGATTTTTTTGTTGATCTGTTCAAGACTGCCCTTGAACCGGATGAACTGCTGGTCGAAGTCGCCCTACCGCCGCCTGCCGCCCACACCGGCTACGCCTTTCGCGAGGTCTCGCGTCGCCGCGGTGACTACGCCCTGGTCGGGGTGGCCGCGGCGGTGACATTGGCTGAGGATCTCACCTGCCAGCAGACCCGGCTGGTCTACTTCAGCGTTGGCGACAAGCCGGTTGAGGCGCATCAAGCGGCGGCTGTCCTCCAGGGCCAAAAGCTCAGCCATGCGGCCATCGCCGAGGCGGCTCAACTCGCCGCTCAGCAAGACCTTGACCCGCCCGGCGATATCCACGCCTCGGTCCGGTATCGCCGGCATTTGGCCCAGGTGCTGGCTAAAGACGTTTTGGAAAAAGCACACCAAAGGGCAAAGTCGGGAGATTATAAGACTAATTAACCAAGTCTCTAATCTGCAATCACCAACTTAAAACTTGGAGCCCAATGTGACTGACCTACATAACTTATCTGTCATCATCAACGGCAGGAAAATTGAAACTGTAGTCGAGGCCCGCACCTTGCTGTCCGATTTTATCCGGCACGAGGTAGGCTTGACCGGCACCCACGTTGGCTGTGAGCACGGCGTGTGTGGGGCCTGCACTATTCTGTTCGATGGCCAGCCGGTGCGCGCCTGCATTATGTTCGCCGTGCAGGCCGACGGTCACGAGCTCATAACCGTCGAGGGTCTCTCACCCAACCCCACCGACGAAACCTTGCATCCGCTCCAGGCCAGTTTTCGCGAAGCCCACGGCCTGCAATGCGGTTTTTGCACCGCCGGCTTCTTGATGACCCTGGTTCCATTTTTGGAGGAAAACCCCACCCCCACCGAGCCAGAGATCCGTGAGGCGATCTCCGGCAATATTTGTCGCTGCACCGGGTATCAGCATATTGTCGAGGCGGTCAAACTGGCCGCGGAAAAAATGGGTCAGAAATAGAAGTCCACTGTGGACTTTCTAAGAGACAGGAGATTTATACCTTGTCAACTCGCTACTTTGGCCAACGCATCAAACGCAACGAAGATTTTCGCATGCTCACCGGCCAGGCGCTGCATGTGGATGATATCGACTTGCCCGATATGCTGCACGTGGCCTTCTACCGCAGCCGCGACGCGCACGGGATCATCAAAAGCATCGATGTCGCTGCCGCCAAAGCGCGGGCCGGCGTCGTGGCTGTTTATACCGCCGCTGACTTGGGCGACTATTGGCAGCCCGGACCATTGCTCGTTCCTCCACCACCGACCATCAAGCGCAAGACGTTTCACCAGCGCACCCAGGTGCCGCTGGCCAAAGACAAAGTGCGGCTGGTTGGCGAGCCAATCGTCATGGTCGTAGCCGAGAGCCGCTACATTGCCGAGGATGCCCTCAACGACATCTGGGTCGAAATCGAGCCGCTGCCGGCCGTAGTCGACCTGGAGGCCGCCATCAGCCCAGAAGCGCCGCTGATCCACGACGATTTGGAGTCGAATGTCGCTGCCCACGTTATTCAGACCAAAGGCGACTACGACACCGCTGCTAAACAGGCCGATCTGGTCATCAAGCGCCGGATCAAGTACGATCGAGGCACGGCAGCGGCCATGGAAAACCGGGGCATCGTGGTTCACTGGGAGGCTAAAGCAGCTAAACTGACCGTCTGGGATACCACTCAGGCCCCCATCTTTATTCGCAACGGGCTGGCCGCTATGCTCGGCTTATCAGAGCATCAAGTGCGAGTAGTCGCGCCCTTTATCGGCGGTGGCTTTGGTCCTAAAATTATGATGTTTTATCAAGAAGAGGTCCTGCTCCCCTGGGCCGCCATGCGCCTGGGCCGGCCGATCAAGTGGATCGAAGACCGGCAGGAGAACTTCTTTGCCACCACGCAAGAGCGGGGCCAGATCCATGACGCCGAATTGGCCTTGACCAAGGACGGGCGGATCCTGGGCCTGAAACACGTTTTTCTGCACGATAACGGCGCCTACAATCCTTACGGGCTGACCATTCCGCTCAACAGCCAGGCCAACGCGCTTGGACCCTACGCGACGCCCACCTACTACGGCGAGTTCAAAGCCGTTTTTACCAACAAACCGATTGTCACCCCTTACCGGGGGGCGGGCCGGCAGCACGGTGTCTTTGTCATCGAGCGCTTGCTGGATATCGCGGCCAGAGAACTGAGCCTCGACCTGCTTGAAATCCGGCGGCGCAACTTCATCCAGCCGGAGCAGTTTCCCTACAACCACGAGATCATCTTTCAGGATTTTGCCCCGCTTGTCTTTGACAGCGGCAACTATGAGCCGGCCCTGGACAAAGCGCTCAAGCTGATCGGCTACGAGCAGTTTGTTACAGAAGAACAACCCCGCCTCCGGGCCGAAGGCAAAAGAGTCGGGATTGGCCTGGCGACTTATGTGGAAGGGACCGGCATTGGTCCCTATGAAGGGGCCCGCATCACCGTCGAACCGAGCGGTAAAGTCAGCGTGGCGACCGGCATCGGCACCCAGGGGCAAGGCCACTTTACCTCCTTTGCCCAAATTGTGGCCGATCAGTTGGGGGTCGAGGTCAAGAACGTTTATCTGGTCACCGGTGACACTGACCAATTCCATTGGGGCGCCGGTACCTTTGCCAGCCGCGGCGCGGTCGTGGCCGGCAACGCTATCCACAGCACCGCCGTTGAAGTCCGGAAGAAAATCCTCAAAATGGCCAGCCAACAGTTGGAGGTGGCCGAAGAGGATTTGGAACTGGCTGACGGCCAAGTCCGGGTCAAGGGTGTGCCGGACTCAGCTATTCCGCTGGGACAACTGGCTATGGCCGCCAACCCCTTGCGCGGCGCGGTCAAACCCGGCACCGAACCCGGCCTAGAAGCAACGGCCTACTTTGGGCCGGAGATGGGGACCACGGCCAGCGGCGTTCACGCCATGATCGTAGAGATCGATCCCGAGACCTTCCTGGTTAAGATTAAGAAATATGTCGTCGTCCACGACTGCGGCAAAGTGATTAACCCCCTCATTTTAGACGGCCAGATTCACGGTGGCGTGGCTCAGGGCATCGGCAATTCCTTCTACGAGCAGCTCCACTTCGATGAAAACGGCCAGTTGCTCAACGCCTCATTTATGGACTTCCTGCTGCCGACCTCGCTGGATGTACCGCATATCGAGATTGACCACGAAGAGACACCGTCGCCGCTGAACCCGCTCGGCATCAAGGGCGCGGGTGAAGCTGGCGCCATCCCGGTGGCGCCAGCCTTTGTGCAGGCGGTTGAGAACGCCCTCGGTGAGAACGCGCCGGAAATTTTGGAGATTCCACTCAGCCCGAATCGCTTGTTTGAGTTGGTGGTTGGCACGTAAGCCTGGCCAGCCAGGATCCCTCATCAGCCGCTTGGCAGCCAATAGGAGCTGTGTCTTTGTCTGCTGATTCACTGCATATTCCTCTCACCTACCTCTCACCCTTTGGGCCTATACTCTCCTCTTGCTTTTTGTCCGATAATATTTAATGACTGTCTAGCTTGCCGCCAAATTCGGCAGCACTAACCAAGGTCGAGCCCAAAATCTTCGTAACTTCTTCACAACTTCTGCCTACCTTAGGGCAAGCAACAAAACGGCTACTTTATTTAAAAGTGAGGTCCTTCGTCGATGATTCAAAAATTAGTGATTGTCTTAATTTTAACGCTGCTGGCCATCTCGGTCAGGACAGTGGTCAGCCCCAATCGCCTCTCCCGGACACCACAGGTCGCAGCCTACAGCCTACCCATGGACGCGCCTTCAGAACCGGTCATCAATCCGGCTAGCCAGCCGCAGCGACCGGCCCAGCAACTTCTTAATTCAGTTTACCTCCCCCTGATCGCCAGCAACTTCTGCGCCACAGAGTTCGTCTTCAATGAGACCATTCGATATAATTTGTCTAACATCAACGCCAATACCGCTTGGCATTGTTTTCTGGGATCTGGCGTCATCGTCGCTATCATCGATACCGGCGTCGATCTGGATCACCCCGATTTACAGTCAAATCTGGTAGCCGGGAAGACCTTTGTCTCCGGCACCACCAGCCCCAATGATGACGATGGCCACGGCACGCACGTCGCCGGGATTGTGGCGGCCATCGGCAATAACGGTGGGGTCATTGGCGTAGCCCCCCATGCGAGCATCATGCCGGTCAAGGTTCTGGACAGTACCGGCAGCGGCACCAATTTCGATGTGGCCGACGGCATTATTTGGGCGGTCGATCAGGGGGCCAAAGTCATCAACCTTAGCCTGGGTAGTACTAGTAATTCATCAACTTTATCGTCGGCCATCAACTATGCCTACAATAACGGCGCTTTCATCGCCGCCGCCGCCGGCAACTGCGGCGATAGTTCATACTTGGCAAATGGCTGTTTCACTCAGGATGAAGTGCAGTATCCTGCCGCTCTGGCTAACGTCATGGCTGTAGCTTCGGTTAACCAGTTCGATAGCCAATCCAGTTTCTCGAACGAAGGCAGCTACGTTGAAATTGCCGCGCCGGGAAGTGGTATTTACAGTTCCTACTATGGCGGCGGGTACGACACCATCAGCGGGACCTCACAGGCCACGCCTCACGTGGCCGGCCTGGCCGCCTTAATTTGGTCGCAATCGCCCGGGCTGAGCAATGGGCAGGTGCGAGCCAGAATCCAAACGACAGCCAAGGATTTGGGCACCAGCGGTCGCGACTCCAAATATGGGTATGGCCTGATCGATGTGGAAGCGGCGCTCAGTAGCTCGGCCACGGCCGTGACCACTGAAACACAAGGCGTTTCCGCTCCAGCCGGCTCCGGTGAAGCCGCGGCTTTCGTACCCGGTGAGGTTCTGATTAAAGTGAAAAGCAGCGACGTCAGTGCCAGTGCGGTCATTGAGAAGCTCGATTCTCCCACCGGTGAGATTCATGTCGCGGCCACCGTGCCGGAACTGAACGTGATCAAGTTAGCGGTGCCGGCGGGACAAGAACAGGCTGTGCTGGCCGATCTCCAAGCGGAAGCTGAGATTGAATTTGCCGAACTGAACTATCTGGTCACCAAACAGTAACCTTTAGCAGTTTTTTGACACGGATCTTAAAGGGCAATAAGATACGTCTTTGTGACCGCTCTTGATAGACCTGAGTTTCAACCCCTGCCCGCGCCATCAGGCTGCCGCCGGCTCCTATTCGGTCCGGCTTTGCCGCCACCGGCGGTGGGTCGGCAAATTCGGTTGCGAGACGGGCGGTGGCTAGGATATGCCGAATTCGGCGATCCGGCCGGCCGGCCTATCTTCTTCTTTCACGGACTACCTGGCTCACGGCTGTTTCGCCACCCGGACGACTCGATTGCCACTTCGTTAGGGGTGCGACTCATCGTTCCGGATCGACCCGGTGTTGGGCTATCGAGCTTCAAGCCTAAGCGAACTTTGCTCGATTGGCCCAGTGATGTCAGGGAGTTGGCGGAGGCGTTGGGTCTGGATCGCTTTGCCGTGGCGGGTGTCTCCGGCGGTGGACCTTTTACGGCGGCTTGTGCCTACCAGCTTGGCCCCCGCCTGACGGCGGCCGGTTTTGTCAGCAGCGCCGGGCCGATGACAGCGCCCGAGGCTACGGCAGGTATGGCCTCGCGTACCCGCCTTAGTTTTCAGGTCGCCAGCTTAGGCTGTCTGCCGTGGTGGACCCTCTACCCCTCGATGGTCTCAGTAGTACGCCTGGCTCGCCAACAGCCTGAAAAAATTTGGCAGCGGGCTCTCGAAAGCTCCCCCGAGCCGGACCGAATCATTTTGCTACGGCCTGAGGTTAAGGCCATTTTCCTCGAAAGCCTGCCGGAGACTTACCGGCAAGGACCACGTGGCCACATTGATGATGCCTTGTTGATTGCCCGAGAGTGGGACTTTCCGCTGCAAGACATCTCTGTTCCCACGTTCTTGTGGCACGGTACCGCTGATGTCCACGCCTCTCCGGCGATGGGCCACTACCTGGCTGAAACTATTCCTCACTGTCAAGCGACCTTTATTCCCGGTGCCGGTCATCTTCTCATGTTTCGGGCTGATTTTTGGCATGGTATGTTGACCACCCTCATTTCAGCGACTCCCTCTTAAAAGCTGTAACTTAGCCGTTACCCTTCCGTGCGATAATAAAAGATCGAAGAGAGTGATCGTTAAAACGACAAATCGCATTTCATAACATAGAAAAGAGGCAATAGGTCATGGAGTCGTTCAAGCTATGGGAACAATGTGCATCAAAAATGATGTCCTCAATGGTAGAGCAAACGATGAAGCAATCAGATGTGTTCCAGAGACACGTTGCCGAGAACTTTGAACTTTTTTTTACCCCGTGGCAGCCCCTCAACCATCACAAACCAGATGAAGCGCCGAGTACTGACCAGAATGGTTCAGGTGAGACCCCATCCAGCGCTGAGCCGCCGCCTAAACCAGAAGAAGCCGAGGCTCAAGCGGCGGCCCCAGCGGCGGCAGAAAGTCCTCCACCGGCAAATAATGGATCAACCCCTCCCTCAAACGGCAAAACCGAACCGGTCTGGACTTTTCGCGGCTACCAATTGGAAGCCGGCAATTTCACCAATGCGATGGTGCATTTCTTTCGGGCCGAGCACCAGCGAGCCTTAACCTGGCGACAGCGGCTGGACACAACCACCAATTGGGCTGTTCTCACGACCGCGGCCACGCTGTCTCTGGCCTGGGACCCGCAGGTCATTATCGTTAGTACCCTGTTGGTAACTTTATTTTTATTAATCGAAGCACGGCGCTATCGTTACTACGAGTTATGGAGCTACCGGGTCCGCCTCATGGAAACTGATTTTTTTGCAGCCATGTTGGTGCCTCCCTTCCGACCGGCCTCGGACTGGGCCGAGAGCTTAGCTGCGAATTTGCTGCGCCCAGAGTACTCGATTTCAAAGTGGGAAGCTTTCGGACGGCGGTTTCGACGCAACTATGTCTGGATCTACAGCATCCTGTGGATCGCCTGGTTACTCAGCGTTTGGCTGCATCCTACCCCGGCGACTAATTGGGGCGAATTCCTTTCCCGGGCGGCAATCGGGCCTCTACCCGCTTGGCTGGTGATGTTAATCGGCCTCCTTTTTAACGGCGGACTCATTATAACCGGGCTAATGACCCGGCATCTAAAGGATGCTACCGGTGAGATTCTGCCGCCGGATGAGGATGTAACCTTCACGAGCACGCCGCCTCTTCAGACGCCTGAAACAGAGTACTCTGCCAGAGGAGCAGCCTGGTTTCGGCCCAGCCGGCAGCGCCAGCCGATGTTGGCCTACATCATTACCGATCAAGCCCAGACCGTTGCCGGCGGTATCCTCAATGAAATTGGCCGCGGGGTGACCTCTATGACGGGCACGGGGATGTATACTGAAAAAAATCACGCGGTGCTAATGTGCGCTTTGACCACTACTGAAATTGAGCGGTTAAAGGGCGTCATCAAGAAAACTGATCCTCATGCCTTTGTCATGATCTCTACGGCGCAGCAAGTATTCGGAGATGGGTTCAATTCGCTGCACTCAGACAATGGTCACTCTCCCCAAGGACGGGCTGTTAACTCAACGCAGAGGCGTAACCACTAAATTGACATAATATTAGAATCAAATATAATAAAGGCCAGATGAACGCTCCTACTAGATGTAGTGGTGATACCCCCTTATAATCGGCCTTAACCACTATATGTAGGGGACAAAATTGCTCTGAAATTGCGTAAGTAAGCATTGATTTGCCCAAGCCACATTCGAGCAAACCCACGTTGCTGGCGCAGCGTGTTGGTCCGGTAGTCAAAAATCCTAGCCTAATCGAGTGATTTTATGACCGTCAGCTTAGAACGGCCAAACGGCAGCAAAACGAGAAAGAGCGGGAAAGCCAAAGAACAGAGTAATGGAATGACCTACACTCTGCACATTAAGAAAAATGGCAAACGCATAGAGATTATCAAACTTTACTGTGACTGCGGGCGTTCCATCTTTGTGCGCGCCGATCAAGATACTGAACCAGTAATTTGCGGTCTGTGTCACGGTACGTTTCAATGGCAGCAGTTAATGTTTGATCTCGGTTAATTTAGTGAGCCCTTGATAGCGTCACTTGACCTCGACGCCGTCAATGTTACTCAAACCACAACAATGTCTGCACCTCAGACACCTCAACAACAAAAAGCCCCTGGCGCTTACCAGAGGCTTTTTGCTTGTCGGTAGGAGTAGCAATACAGTTTATAGAAACAATACAGTCTTTAGAACGGGATTTCGTCTTCGGTGATGCCGGCGGGTTCATCAATGACTGACGCGCTGCTGCCATTTTCATAAGAAGCAGAAGCGTCGCCACGCCCACCGAGGAATTTGACCTCGAGCGCGGTGATCTCATAGCTGGCGCGAGAAGAACCGTCTTGCGCCTGCCAGACGCGCGGGCCGCCCGTTTGCGGATCAGCCGCCAGCCGGCCTTCCACAAATACTTGACGCCCTTTGCTCAGGTACTGGTTGCAGACTTCAGCCAGTTTCCCCCAAGTGGCAACTCGGAACCAGATAGTTTCTTCACGGGTTTGACCGTTGCCATCGCTCCACTTGCGGGTGGTGGCTACGCTGAAATTTGTCACTGCCTGACCCGAGGGGGTATAACGCATCTCAGGGTCTCTTCCTAAGTTGCCCACTATTACAATCTTTTGGTACATTGCTTATTTTTTCCTTTCTGAGAATAGTGAGAGAATATTTGTTCTACCGACAAATTTTACTCTATCTTGTAGAGCCTGTCAATGACTAAATTGTAAAGGAAAAAGATGTTGATGTATATGGAGTTTATAGTAAAGTTTTACTGGTATTGGTGCATAAAGTGCGAAAATGTTAAATAACCAGAGTAAGATTATCCCTGATAAGGCCCGATTTTGCAAGCCCAGATACTAAATATGCCAGATCAACTGAGAAAAACCACAACATATAGTGGTTTAGCAAACGTGGGAAAAGTGCATCAATCGGATGAGAGGTTGTCCAAGGCAAAGAAGTCATCAGCCAAGCTTGCCGGAGGGGACGGCTTTAGCAGGTAACATTTATACTTGATGCCCTAGGGCGCAACCCGGATAGTGAGGCCTTCAATATTTGAAACCGGGAGCGCCTCCCCTCCCTGGCCTTCGATTACGGCCGCTTGGGGGGTCAGCGTTAGGTCACCAAGCTGCTGTCCCGCTTTCAGAGTCAACGTCGCCAGAGTTATCTGTCCGGTCAGACCTTCAACTCGCTCACGCTGGCCAGCGGCATAGGTAACCCGATTGCCCTGGACCGCTGACTCGAGGGGCAGATCCAAGGCAGCGCTGGACCGCACCTCCACCACTTGCAGGGCAGACGAGTCAAACGGCAATTCAAACTGGACTTCGAGCAACCCTGGCTGGGTCACCGCGTAGGCCACCACGTCGACTTCAAAAGTCTGATCCGGCTGCACCACGGTCGGCCCCAGGAGGATCAAACTGTTGGGTGGCGGCCCTTGGACAGTCACAGAGGCGCTTAACTCCGCTGTGGTGGTGTTAAAGCCGTCCCGGGCAATTAAGCGCAGGTGGCCATCCGTTGTGGCCGGGATCTGGCTGGTGTGAAAACTGTACCGCGTGTCACGCAGTTGGACGGCCAGCGGCAACCACAAGCGCCCGCCATCAGGGCTATAGAGCAGATCGTAGGTGAGCGCATCACCATCGGCATCCAGACCCTCCCAAATGATCGTCTCTCGCCCTTTCAGCGTCGTCCCACCGGCCGGCTGGAGGATGCGGATTTCCGGAGCGTGGTTGCTAACTGCCACCTCACTTAGAGTTTGCTGTGGATTGGTCACCGTAATTCGGGCGACATCATCCGGATTGATCTCAGGGAACGGAATAAAGTAGGCGCTGCTCTCGGTCGGCAAGCCTGACTCTAGATCAACGAAGCCCGCCTCGAAGCAACGCTGGGTAATTTTTGAGCCGTTGTGGCCCCACACTTCCAGGCAGTAATCATCGCCTTCCAGCCGAGGCGGCATGAAACCGGCGTCGAAACTATCGCCCTCCATTCGGATGATTTCCGGCTGCGAGACATTACCGTTCGGGTAGACGATGCCCGTCACCATCAAGGTGCCACTGCCGGTTGGTTGAACCTCGGCTTCCAGGCTGGCTTGGACTTGCGGCATTGCCCCATCGAGCTGCAAAAACGGGCTATCAAAAATCTTGCGGTAAGTATGCGGCGAAATCCACGGATCGGCACAGTAAGCCATCATATCGTAGGTGGTAGGAGGATGGATAACCGGCGGGTCACTGTAGAGATCGATCCCAAACTCCTGGATGTGAGGGGTATAGGGATAAGGCCAGCTCGGATCAACGCGAATGTCGGCGCCTTCGGTTTTGAAGCAGCCCGCATCTTCAGCGGTGGTGGGAGACCAGGCGTGGAGGGCGCCTAAGTTGTGAGCAATTTCGTGGGCCAGGATGCGCGGCCCGCCGATATCGGTCTCCGGGCGCAGACCGCCAAAGGCTACCCGGCTAGAGTGGGGGCCGGCGCAATTGGGGCACCAGAAGGGATCGGAGGCACCGCCGTTATACAGCTCCATCGGTAGCCAGCCAAAAAGCTGGTCAGGGTGCGCCTGATTAGACCGGTATTGGGCATACATCCAGTAGGTGTAGAGCAGTTTGTTGAGAATTTCACCTTTATTCAGCTCTCCTTGCAAAACCATATCCGGCATCGGCAACCGGAAATATTCAACGGCAGGTACCGGATACATGCGTAACAGCCAAAAATCAACGTCCACCGGATCCGGCGGGCGCAGGTGGTTATACTCGATGGGGAGATAGGCAATTCGCAACGGCTTACGGCGCACAAACTCCTTGGTCAGGCTGTAGGTAGCCGGAGCTTTATCAGGGTTACCGGGTGTCAAAGCTGTTAATTCAAAAGTAATCTGGCCTTGCAGCCACTCGGGTGGGGGCAGGAAGGCAAAATTGACCGAGTGATCAAGTTTGGCTCGTAAATCGGGCAGACTTAAATCGTGTACTCGTTGCAGAGCCTCCCCTCCAAATGAGAGCGAGCGAACTTCCTGCTCAACGCCATCTTTGAGCAGGCGGAGCTCTACCTGCGGATCAATCGAAGGGCAAGTCTCGGCGCAGGCGAGATAGACCCGCAGCATAGTGTGTCGACCGGCCACCATAGGCATCGAATTATTGCAAAAGATATTAAATTGGTCAGTGGGATTTGGATTGCAGCGGGGATCTTGCGGCTCTTGCAGAACTTGAATACCCTGCGTAAGCTCGACTCCCCGGATCTTGAGCGCCAGCGGCTGGGCCGGCTCAACCGCCCCAGACTGGGCTGTCGGAGAGGGCAGCGGAACCGGTGTCGGCGGGATCGCCAAGGTATTGTTTTGGGCTAAAAGCGCCGGTGACGCCGGGTCATCACGAAACGAGGGGACAGTCAGCGCCGAAATTTGCGGGCTCGACTCGACCGCGGGACTACCATTCTTTGAAAACACGATCAGCAGCGCCGCCGCCAGGACAAAAAGTTGCAGGGCGAGCAACCCGAACAAAAACCAAAGGCCGGAGCCGGTAGATTTCTTTTCGGGCTGATGCACCCGTTCGTCAATCGGCTCAAGCGGGATAGGGTCCAGTAAACTGTAGGGCTTAGGAGTTGGTTCGCTCATTGTCTTCTAAGAATTGCAGACGACTCACCGCCGCTGGTATGGTTCTGGTAAGGTACAAGTGAGTGAAGAGTAGGGTGCCGACAGAAGATTGATTCGATCACCACCCACGCCTCTTTACTTCTTCAAAACTATAACACAGTTAACTAACCGCTTCAATGGGATCATGGGGGCAGTTTTGGCGATCATGCAGATTGCGGTAAAATCTCTTTTCAGTCCGGCAAAATATGTAGGTTATGATCCAACCATCAATGCTTCGCCCCAATCGAGTTTTCTTTCTCTTCACGCTGTTTTTTCTATTTGGATCCTCTTTAGTCCAGGCTCAGAATGAGGTCCGGTTCGAAAGCCTGCTGGTAGAGATCTGGCCAGAATTCGATCGAACCGAGACGCTCGTCATCTATCGCGGTCAGTTGCAGGCCGATACCCCCCTGCCCGCCACGCTCACGCTCTCATTGCCCGGTTATATCGAAGAGATGAACGCGGTGGCCTATGCTCAAGGCAATAACCTGGTTTCTGTGGCGCCCGAAAAGATTGAGCAGACCTACCTGGCTGATCGCTTGCAGTTGACCTTCACCACCGCGTCACCCAGCATTCAGCTTGAGTATTATGACCCACAAATTCTGAGCCAGGAGGGGGATGAACGCACCCTTGACTTTAGTTTCATCGCTCCCTACGCCATCCAGACCACCACCTTTGAGTTTCAAGAGCCGGTTCAGGCTCAGAATTTCAGCCTCGAACCTACTGCTACCGAGACTTTCACCGATCCTAACGGCCTAATCTATAGTTTTTACAACGTGGCTAATCTGGCAGCCGGGGATACCGCTACCTTCCGAGCCAGCTACCAACGCCCGACTAACCAGGTCTCGGTTGAACTTTTGGCAGCAAACTCAGTACCGGGGCAAGCAGAGGCTCCTCCGCCACCGACCTTGCCCTTGACTCCGACTCCGCCCACCGCCACCTCTGCAAATCACACTTTGGCTTATATCCTGGCCGGTATTGGCACCTGTCTGCTGGTAGGCGTTGGCATCCTGTGGTGGTTCGACCGGCGCCGGCAAGCTTCCGGTCAGAATCAAAGCGTACGTCGCCCGCCGCGCTCCGCCCAGCAGCGCCGTCAGGTGGCGGTGACCGATCCAGCCCAAACACCCGGCACCGAATTTTGTTATAATTGTGGCGCCCAACTCCGCTCCGAAGCCAACTTTTGCCATCACTGCGGTTCGCCCCGCCGGACTTAGAATCACAGACCCGTGAACTAGACTCCGGTGTCTACTCATTGGCATCCAGCAGCCTTATCTTAGCGTTCTTAACCAAATCCTAAAGGAGTCACCATGTCACCTAGAGGTACAAGAATTAGCATCAACATCCTTTTCATCGCCGTCATCCTCTCAATTGGGTTGAATGCTTATCTTCTCTTTAAGTTGGTCCAGTTCCAGCAGCAAGCCACCGAGTTGATTCAAATTGTGGGGCCCACCTTGAAAGAGACGATTAGCCAAACCAACGCCGACCTGGCCGATCTGCGGGAGTCGACGGTGGAGTTTCAGGCCCGGATCAACTATGACCTGCCCTTGGAGGTCGAAATTCCGTTCAGCGAGGAGATTTCGGTGCCGGTTGAGACGAATGTTCCCATTCAGCAAGACATCGATACCACGGTGACGATGGTGATCGGCGGGGTCGAACTGCCGATGGATCTGACGGTGCCGGTTGACGTAGAGGTGCCGCTTAATCTCGATATTCCCGTGGTCATCGATCAGATGGTGCCCCTCTCCACCACTATCCCGCTTGATCTTGAAGTACCGGTGGCCATCGAGATCCAGGACACGGCGCTGGCGGAGAACATCGACCAACTGCGCGAAGTCCTCAGCTCGTTAGAACGGTCGGTTGACCAGGCGCTAAGACAAACCGGGAATTGATTCCCTCGGCTTTCAAATTACAATACCAGCCGGGGAAAAAGATTAGTATGGAAAAAAGTAATGGGCATAATGTGGTCATCAGTGCCAAAGCCTTAACCAAGAGCTTTGGGCAGACCACAGTGGTTCACGGCATCAATTTTGAACTACTGCGTGGCCAAATTTTGGGGATGATTGGTCCCAGTGGCAGCGGCAAAACCACGACGATGCGCATGCTGGCCGGTATCTACCGGCCGACGGCGGGCCGGGTCCGGGTCCTGGGTCAATGGCCGGCTGCTTTCAAGCGGCAGACCCGCGAAAGAATTGGTTATATGCCGCAGCAGTTTGCTCTCTATCCGGAATTGTCAGTTTGGGAAAACATGAACTTCACCGCCTCGATTTACGGACTAGGTTTTCCGCGGGAAGCTCGTTTTCAGGAATTGTTGGAGTTTGTTGACCTGGCCGAGCATAAAAAGAAGTTGGCGCGTAATCTCTCCGGTGGGATGAAACGCCGTCTGAGTCTGGCCACCACGCTGGTTCACAACCCGGACTTGCTCTTCCTGGACGAACCGACCGCCGGGGTCGACCCGGTGTTGCGACGCAAGTTTTGGGACCATTTTAAGGAGTTACAACGTCAAGGCCGCACTTTATTTGTGACCACCCAATACGTGGGCGAGGCAGCTTACTGCGATCTAGTCGGGGTGATGGTCCAGGGTAGATTGCCCCTGGTGGAAACGCCCGATGGACTGCGGCGGCGAGCCTTCGGGGGGGAAGTGGTCGATCTGCATACCGAGGAGCGGCTTCTGCACCGGGACCGGTACCGGCTGCACAAGCTCCCGTTTGTCCAGGCCGAACCCCGCCGCATTGATAATCAGGAGAATACCCTGCGGATTGTGGTCAATGAAGCCAGCACGGCCATTCCGGAGTTGCTTAACTGGTGTAAAACCGAATACATCACCGTCAAGTCGATCGAGGAGTATCTCCCCCCCTTTGACGATGTGTTTGTAGAGCTGGTCAAAAAGGTCTCATCCCCGGAGTGGACGGAGTGAAGGGTTTTTTAATTCGAGTCTCGGCGTTCTTGCTGAAAGAGATTCTGGAGACCACTCGCCAGCCGCTGCTGCTCCTGACTCTCGTGATCGGCCCTTTTCTAATCCTGCTCTTCTTCGGCCTTGGCTACCGCAACGAGGCTCGGGCCTTGCGCACGCTGTTTGTGGTGGATGATGACAGCCCGATCGCCGCCAAACTGGACGAGTATGCCAGCACCCTCGGTCCTCAACTGATCTTTTCCGGTAGAACCAACGATTTAGAAGAAGCGCAGTTGCGACTGCGCCGGGGTGACGTCGATCTGGTGACCGTTTTACCCTCAAATCCCTATGAGACCATTTTGGGGAACAACCAGGCTGTGTTTGAGTTGTACCACAATGAAATTGATCCGTTCCAGACCGACTATATTAGCGTCTTTGGCCGCGTCTACGTCAACGAAGTCAACCGGCGCGTCCTGCGGCTGTTGACCAGTGAGGGACAGCTCGATATCTCTAAAGTTCAAGAAAAGTTGGATGAAGTGCGAGCCAGCACCACCAAGTTGAGAGAACTGCTGCAGGAGTGCGCCGAAGCCCTGGCCCAAGCCGGACGAAGCGGTAGCTGTGATGGGCAAGCCATTATCGACTATGTTGATGAGCTACGGCAAAAGGTAGAAGAGTTGGATGCGGTGACCGAGGAAGACCTGACGGTGAGCGATGTCCTGGAGCAAGAACTAAGCGGCCAACCGCTCGACCGCCCGTTCAGTGAGGCCCTGGACCACGATGAAGACGCGCTTACGTTAGAGCGTATCATTGACCGGACAGATCTACTGGAAGCTAAAGCTCAAACCGTTGACGACTATATCCGGCAATTAGAAACTTTGACCCAACTTGAAACTGACCTGGACAGCGTTGAAGTTCGTCTCAAGCAGTTCTTACAAATAAAGCCCAACATCTTGATCAGCCCCTTTCGCAGCGAGGTCACCAGCATCGCCACGGTGCCTTTAAAAGTAAATGATTTCTTTGCACCGGCCGTCATCGTTCTGCTATTACAGCACCTCATTTTGACCTTTGCCGCTCTCTCCATGGTGCGAGAACGGCAGCTTGGCTCGGTTGAACTTTTCCACGTGGCGCCGCTCTCACCATTGGAGACGCTCATCGGCAAGTATATCAGTTATCTCCTGTTTGGCGGCAGTCTGGCGGCGATTCTGCTGACGCTGATTAGTCTCGGCCTGGACGTGCCGATGCTGGGCCACTGGCTTAATGTTGGACTGGTCGTCCTGGCTGTTTTGTTTGCCTCGTTAGGGATCGGTTTCGTCATTTCAGTGATTTCCAAGACCGATACTCAGGCGGTACAGTACGCCATGATTGTGCTCTTGACCAGTGTCTTCTTCAGTGGCTTTTTACTGGGCCTTAATACGCTCTGGCTGCCCGTCCAAACGATCTCGTACAGCCTGCCCGCCACCTATGGCATTCTACTCTTGCGAGATATCATGCTCCGCGGCCTGCCCCTCGATTGGAATATCTTCATTCCATTGGTCAGCATGGGGCTGATTCTTTTCTTGGTCGCCTGGCTGCTCTTAGAGCGTTCGATGAACCGGATCTGACTATAGTAATGATAAGAACCCGCTCTAAACTCCTCTTTATTTTCATTGCCGGCCTCATTCTTTTGGCGGCGGCTCCGCTTCGTCCTCAAACTGGCTTGCCGCCCGCGCCTGCCTCTGAGTCCTTGGCCGAACGCATCGCCTTTGCCGCCTACCGCCACGGGCAGTGGGATATTTACAGCCTCCGGCCCGATGGCTCCGATCTACGCCAAATCACCAACGATCGCGCCGAAGACACCGACCCCGCCTTTAGCCCCGACGGGACGCACCTGGCCTTTGCCTCGCGACGGCAGAACAACTGGGACATTTACCTCCTCAACCTGGAGACGGGCCAGGAAAGCCGCCTGACCCACTCACCCCATTACGACGGTGCACCGGCCTGGAGCCCCGATGGCCATGCGCTGGCCTACGAGTCGTACCAGAGTGGCAATTTAGATATCTGGCAGATCGCCGTCCAGCCGGGTTCGGGCCGCCGGCCGGCCGTCAATTTGACCCAGAATGCGGAGGCCGGCGATTTCGCCCCCGCCTTTCACCCCGACGGCCAGTCGCTCACCTTTTCCAGTTGGCGCGGTGGCAGCCAAGATCTCTACCGGCTAAACCTGGCGGATGGAGGTTTGCAGCAGTTGACCAACAGTCTGAGCGCCGAACTTCAACCGGTCTGGAGTCCGGATGGCCGGCAGTTGGCCTATGTGCAGAACGCACTCGGTACCCGCGAGGTCTTTAGTCTCGATCCGGCACTTCCGCCCACGGCGGACGGTCCCGCAGCTCAAATTACCTGGCTGGGGCGCACCTCTAGCCCGGCTTTTAGCCCTGACGGCCAAACCTTAGCCGCCCTCTTCGAGCGCTGGGATGGCACGCTGCTTGTGCTGCAAGATGCCGCCGGTCGCCAGCGGGTGCCCGTTCCACTCGGCGAGGTCATGCAGGGACAAGGCCGCTTGAGTTGGCGCCGGGCGCTGCCGTTTGGTCAACCAGCAGCTCATTTGGCAGACACAGAGCCATCGCCATTGTACCAGGAGCGGCTTAAGCCTAACGAGCCGGGTATGGAGCCTTATAACCTCATCCGGCAAGACGATCTCGACGTGGGCAAGCCCTGGCTGGCCGATCCGGTGGATGACTCATTCCAGGCCTGGCGCTTACGGCTGCGTCAAGAAGTTGGCTACGATTTTTTGGGGCGCCTGTCCGATGCCGCGCGCGATGTGACGACCTACAGCGACACCTCGCAGTACGCCAGTTGGCACAAGAGTGGGCGGGCGATCGATACCCTCTTTGACGAATACCTTGAGGGCTGGGTGCCGGCCGTTGAGATTGTGCGCGAGGATTATAGCGGCGAAACCTTCTGGCGGATGTATCTGCGTTGTGAAGATCAAAGCGGGCGCTGTGGCCGGCCACTGACGTTCAATCCCTGGAACTACAGCTTCCAGGCCCGGACTGCTCTCGCCCCGGAGGAAGGCGGCACCGAAAAAGCGATTCCGGCCGGCTATTACGTTGATCTGACGGCCGTGGCCCGCGAGTACGGCTGGGAACGCATTTCGTCATACGATGATGTTGATTACAGTTGGACCTGGCACTTTTTGGCCTTTGAATATTGGCACTATCAAAAGCGAGCGGAGAACGGCGCATCGAAACGCAGTCTCAGTTGGTACGAAGCTATGAGCCAGGTCTATCCCCCGGAAGTGTTGACCGCAAATTTTACCTGGGACAAGATGCGCTCGTTGAATGAAGATCCGCACCTGATCGCCCTCAAAGGGGTGCCGATGCCGCCTGAGGTCAGGCCGTGGTGGTCTCTGGTTAAGCAAGGCGCCGAAGAGTAGTAGGCATGAGTACCCATGTCCATACCAGTGCCAATCCTGACCTGCGCCGGACGTTGGTTCAATTCGAAACGACTGCCGGTCAGGTCATCCAGAGTGTCCCCCTGACGGGTGACAACGGGTATGGTTGATGATCCAGGCTTAAACCTGGTTGACTGACCAGGTCTTAACCTGGACAGATTACTGATGCATTTGTCAAGTTCCTGTACTATACTCCAAACTAGGTGAAAAAGTAATCGTCATCTATTTACAACTCTTGCCACCCTCATCATTTTCATTCTCATTTCTTTTGCGATTGCTTTAACTGAAGATGCTCTCTTCGCGTCTGAGTTAAACCAACGGCCAAGTGCTGATTTGCCTTGAGTGAGGTCTATTTCCTCTCAATCTTCAACTTTTTTACCTGATCAAATAAATCACTGCTACACCAAAAGCTAGCCAGGCTGGTCTACTACGAGGTAGACCTTCAAACGGAGGGAGTCCAATGCTGCCCCTGATCCGTCATGCCGTTTTACCCAAGAAATCGTCGTCCTTAAACGGCGGTTTTTTTGCCGCTTTTTGTGAAAAAATACACAAGTGATTCCCGGGAAAGCGAGGCCAGGTAATGAGCAACGGTGCCCAAACAATTGACTCTATGCCGAGATCCTAACCCCTCTAGTACTCTGACCTGCTATCCTAAGAATTTGATCGCGGCCGTCACTGAAGGATAAAAAGAATGAACTCAATCTACCAACATCTGCGGAC
>CALMIS010000168.1 GCA_937864185.1 uncultured Chloroflexota bacterium | reverse complement strand
CACTCCTCCACCCCTCCACCCCTCCAACCTTCCAGTCTTCCAGTCTTCCAGTCTTCCAGTCTTCCAATTCTTCCTCCTCCTCCTCGCCACCTTTCTACGCCTTTACCTGCTGCCTACCCTCCCGCCCGGCCTCAACTTTGACGAGGCGGGCAGCGGTACGGCTAGCCTCGATATTCTGCATGGCGAGCCGCAACTCTGGTGGCGCATTGGCGGAGGGCAAGAGCCGTTGTGGCCTTACCTAACCGCGGCGACAACGGCCCTGCTGGGTCCCACACCCCTGGCCCTACGCCTGCCGGCGGCCTTGATCGGCGTGCTGACGGTGGCTGCCGTCTACCCGCTGATGCTTGCCCTCTACCGCCGGCGCGACGTCGCCTTGTTCACCATGCTTGGCCTGGCTTTCTCGGACTGGCATCTGCACTTCAGCCGCCTCGGTTTCCGGGCCATTTTGCTGCCGCTGCTTTCCACCCTGGCGCTCTATTTCCTGTGGAAAGCGGTGCTTCAAATTTCCCAACCTAAAGCTTGGAGTCCAGGCTCTGTCCCTGGCCGAAATTGGTCGCCTGCCAGCCGGTTTATCATCTTGTCTGCCCTCTTCACCGCCCTGGCGATCTATGCCTACCTCGCCGCCCGCCTTTTACCAGTAACCGTTCTCTTTATCTTCGTCGCTTTCATAATCGTGGCCCCTAAACAACATCGTCCTCGATTGTTCTTTCTTTGTTCGTCCTTCTTCGTTCATTTCCTCCTTTTCGTGTTCCCTCTCCTTACCTACTTCACCCTCCACCCCACCGATTTCACCGCCCGCGCCGGCACCGTCTCGATCTTTAACCCGGTCTGGCACCAGGGCAATCTACCAGGCGCGCTCTGGCAAACCTTAACCCTAACCCTGAGCACCTTCCTCGGCCTCAGCGGCGACCCCAACCCCCTCGTCAACCTCCCCCACCAGCCCGCCCTCCCTCTCTTTCTCGTTCCCTTCTTCCTTATCGGCCTCCTCTCCGCCGCTTACCAGACTCTCTTTTCCCTTCTCTCCCCACCCGAACAATTAACAATGAACAATGAACAATTAACAAATCCACTCCTCCACTCCTCCAGCCCTCCAACCTTCCAACCTTCCAACCTTCCAACCTTCCAATCCCTCCTTCTCCTCACCTGGTGGCTCATCATGCTCCTCCCCGCCCTCCTCGCCCCCGAAGGCGCGCCGCACCACCTTCGCCTCATTGGCACCCTCGTTCCGACCTACGCTCTGGTCGCGCTTGGTTTGGCGACCACCATGACCTGGCTCAGCCGCCTCCGCCACGCTCCACGTCCCACCTTCCACGTCCCACGCTGGACCTATTTACTGCCTCTAGTTTGCTACCTCCTTCTCGCCTTCCAAACCAGCACCAACTACTTCAGCCGCTGGCCCCGCCTCGACTTCACCCTGCCCTTCGACCTCTATGCCGTCCGCCTGGCCGCTGACATCGCCCGGACCCCGGCGGACGGGGCCTACGTTCTGCCGATGGATATCCGGGCCGGGGCTGAAGCCCGCCACTACACCCTCGATTATTTGCTGGCTGACCGGCCCGCCGCCTACACCTATCTTCCCGTCGCCGGGCACAACGCCGCCGAGATACTGACCCAGGCCGCCCAAGGCAAAACCGACCTGCGCGTGGTGCGCTGGACCGAGGATAAACACCGGGAAGCCGACGCCAAAGCGATCGTCACCTTTCTGCTGGCCACCCAGGCCCGTCTGATCGAGCGCGAGTCATTCCCGGTCTACGACCTGGAAACCTACCGCCTGCCCGGCTCAGAAACCCGGTTTCACTTGCCCCCCATCAATCAGCCTATCGGCGTCAACTTCGATGGCCTGCTGCGCCTCGAGGCAGCCTCCGTTCCAGCGAGCGCCGCGCCGGGCCAGGCTCTGCCGGTCGCGTTGACGGTGGCGCCTACCGGCTCAATGGCGGCCGATTACAAGGCTTCTATTCGTCTGGTCAGTCCTTCGGGAGAACGGGTGGCCCAGCAAGATCGCGTCTTGCTGCACGACTTTCACCAGGGGACGTCGCTCTGGCCACCGGGGCCGGTCAACGAGTATTATTTGTTACCATTGCCGCCCGAGATGCCGCCGGGGGATTACACGGTCACGGTGGTTCTCTACCACCCCGAGACCCAAGCCCCGCTCGTGGCCGATGGGCTGGCAGAGGTGCCGGTGGGGCAGGTCAAAATCGAGGACTAAGTCTCACGCCTGGGCAAACCACCGCCGCACCAGCTCTACCTGAAAGCGATAGCCGCCGCTAACCCGCTCGATCAACTCACGACGGATGAGATGCAGCAAAGTCTGGTCCAGATCAGCGGAGCAGTGCTGCTCAAGCGCTACCGGCTCGACGATGATGCCTTCGCCGTGGGTGGCGAGAAAGCGAAGTACGGCCAGCCCAGCTTTGTCCACCTGGTTACGCTGGATATCGGCGAAGAAAAAGCTGCCGCGGGCCAAGGCCTCCGGCACCGCGGCCTCGACATCGGCCAGCCGGGCCAGGCGGCGCTCGGCCGGGGGCTGGTCATTTTTCAAGGCCACGATCTCATCGCACAGCAGTTGGACTAAAAAAGGGTGTCCGTGGGTTAGATTGAGGATGCGCCGGCTGGCCTCGGTCTCGTACCGGAGCGGAAAGTTCTTGACCGGGGCCTCAATCAGTTGGCGGGCTTCGAGGGGATTGAGATAGCTAAGGTGTACCACCTGGACGTTGATCAGATAGCTCGACCAACGCTGAAACTCCTCCAGCGTTTGCGAACTGGTCAGCAGAATCTTGAAGCGAGGCCGGTGCTGGATCAGATGGCGCAGCATACTCAATAGCTCGGGACCGTCCAGCCGGCCCCGCTCGATGGCCGCCTCCAGGGCCTCAAACTCGTCCAGCGTCACCAGGGCGGTGTGATCCGCTAAGGCGATTTCGACCTCGTCCAGCCACTCATCGAAAACGGTGAATGCATCGATCGCCAACTTTTCGCGGGGCAGCGGGGGCAAGCTCAAGCCTCGCTGGCGTTGGGCCGAACTGATCATACCGCGGGCAATATTGTAGAAAAAGCTGGTGTAGTTCTTGGCATGGGAAGCCGGTCCCTGCAAATCGACAAAGAGGGGCACAATCGTGGAGGGGAGGAGCCGGCTCAGGTTGTTGAGCAGTGAGGTTTTGCCCATCCGGCGTTGGCCGTACAGCAACAGCGGCGGGCGGCGCTGATCAATCAACAGCTTTTCGATGCGGCTGCTGATGTTGGTCCGCCCCACAAAGATCTCTTGCTGCTCGGTCAAGGGGATGCCGATGACGTAGGGCGAGTCGATCTCCTGCCGGGCTTCGACCGCCTCGCCCAGGGCCCGGCCATGGTCGGCGATGAGCTGTCGCCAGCGGGCCGCAATGGGCCGAAAGCGGAGGGCATAGCGCTCGCTGCTGCGGATGAGTTCGCGTAGCAGCCCGTCCAGGCGATCTTCCACCGCGCTCAAGGCCAGCCGCTGGTTGTAGGTACTGCCTTGTTCCAGAGCCGCCATCACATCCTGGCTGATCCGGCTGAAGCTGCGCAGCAAGGCACTGGCCGGCCCGGTTAAGCCCTCCGCTGCCAGTTGGCGGTGGGCCTGGCTAATGGCCTGGACGGTGGAGCAGCGCTCCAAATTTTGCGCGTCCAACTCGATCTGCGCGCTTTGCGCGGCCCAGCGTTGGCGCCGGGTGGCTAGATAATCGATCGCCGCCTGACCCTCCAACGCATTGCGCTCGTAGACGGCTAGCAGATGCCGATCCAGGCCGGCCAACCTGAGCGGCTGGCGTTCATCCCAGAAAGCGGAGTGCCAGCGCAGTAAACTGGGATCAGCCGCACCTCGGCCAACATCACTGCGGTAGAGCAGCCAATTCCAGGCGACCAGCAGGGGATAGCTCAGCAGGGGCCCCCACAGGGGCAGCGTCAGGCCGAGGATCACCGCGCCCAGGTGAACGGCCAGCATCGGCCAGAGCGAGAGCTGGTAATCGACGCTGATATTGATTACCCAGCCGGTGGCCGTCCCCAGCGCGCTGGCGCTGATGGCCAGCCAGGGCCCGGCGATGGCGCGGGTCAAAATATAGACCGGCAGTAGCAAGGCCAGCAGCAGGACCATGCGGGCCAGGAATTCATGCGTGGCAAAGGCCAGCCCGAGATAGAGGCCGATCAGCAGCCCCACGGCCAGCCCCACCCCAAAGCCCCGCCGCCAGCCGACGACCAGCCACGAAATTGCGCCCATCATCAAGCTGACCAGAATGACGTTGACACTACCGCGCAGCAGCCAGGCGCCCAGCACCAGCATCAAGCTGGCCAAAGGCATACCCACCAAAATGGCGGCCAGCCGCCGGAGCAAGGGATAAGCCGGCAGTTCGGCGCTGGTGCTGCCGGCCACCAACCCGGCGGTGCTCGCGCCGACGCCCAGCATCAGCCCCAGAGCCGCGCCAAAGGCTAAGGCTTCGGCCGGGGGCATACCCAGGCCGCTGCCGGTCAAGCTGGTCGTGGTTTGCTGCGCCAGGCTGGCGGTTACCAACCCGCCGCCCACCCCAACCCCGACCACCAAAACTAGTCCGATCGCCGCGCCGATGGTCAAGCTGCTGACCAACATCATGCTGATCCCAAAAATAAGCGCCGAGACCAAGCCCACCAGTAAATTGGCCGGCGTTGGATCGATCAGGAGTAGAAGGAGGCCGGCCAGCAAAGCGGCCAGCAGCGGCAGCACGCCGAACCCGGCTAGCAACAGCCGGTGCAGCCGGCGATCCCGCCACTGGCCCCGGCTCAGGTCGGTCAGGAGGAAATTGGGCGACAGGCTGGGATCGATGCTCAGCACGTATTGGCGCCAGGCGGAGGGGTGGACCAGCAGCCAAAAAAGCAAGCGTAAGCTGCCGAGCACCAGGTTGTTATTTAATGGAGGCGCGTCGGTGTAAGCCGGCGCCGGGCTGTTTTCCTTAGTGACCACGTTCTCTGCTTATACTTCGGTTAACGCTGTAATAACGGCGAATGGTTATCATTATACCAACGTCACCCTCCGAACTTTCGGTGCGGCTTGGCCCGCTGTGCTCCGACCCTACGGAGTTAGTCTTGAGTAAGGTCAGGAAAAAAGTCAGGATATGTTCGGCCCGCGTAAGACTGTTTTCGTAACAGAGAGGGTATCTTTTCGATATTTCGGGGTGAACGCGGCCTGAGCTTGTCGAAGGCCGTTGGTTGAGCTTGTCGAAACCAACGTTACCGCGATTTATTGAAAAGCTACCAGAGAGGAGTTGTCCCATGGCCTTGGTTAAACCGTTCATTTTCCAGAGAGCAGCAAAGCTGCATCGCTCCCCCTTGGGTTTGCTGCTTATCTTCGACGAAGTCTATGCTGACGTGACCCAAGCCATCGCGGTCAAGATCTTGGAAGGTGAATTTGAAAATCGCAAGGAACTCTTCAACCTCATTCTGGAATTTGATGATTACTATCGCGAGGCCAAAGACGCTTACCTAAGCGGCCAGGCAGAGCAGGTTCCGGCCGTCTGGGACAAAGTCTTCCGGGCCATCGGCGCTGGCCGGCCACCGCTCCGCTGGGTCTGGCGCAAGAGTGTGTTAGAGGTTTTAGTCCTGCCGATTATCGTCCACCTGGTTCACGATCTGCCTCTGGCGATCAGTCGCCGTTTACAAGCCGCTCCGGATCAGTGGCCCTCCCAACTCCGCGATTACGATAAGATCAACGATCTGCTCGATCAGGGCATCCGCGATGTGCAGCGCCAGATTCTGGCCGCTTACAGCCCGACTCTCCTGGCCCTGAGCGCTCTGACCGGCCAGGATGATGAATCCTTGCTGGCTCATCTATTTCGCCTGCTTCGCGGCACCACCTGGTACGACGCAGTCCGGCTTTTCTCCAACAGCCCGCAGGCTGCCTGGCTGCTCGAGCCGCCGGCGGTCGGAGAGGAAGCAGGCTCGGGCTTCTACCCGGTCGAGCTCGATCACGTGTCGGATCGATTCCTGAGCGTGCTCAACACCATCGAAAAGCGGACCGATAGCTATTTAAATTTTATTCTCAATCCCTCCAAGCTAATGCTGCCGTTACGTCTGCTTTTCTGGAGCCTGCGGCTGTGCGATACGCTCTATTTGGCGGTGACTTGGTTGTTTGTCCCTACCCCCGAACCCATTGACTCAGCCGGGGGTCGTCTCGAACCGAGCCGGGGGCCGGCTCGAGCGGCTGTTCAGCCGGTGACCCGTCTTCGCCAGTCCTCCGAAGAGATCCGGCTGCGCGAGCCGGTGCTGTAGCCGGCAGAGCGGCTAGCTGAAGAGGTACCAGTAGGGCGCCATCTGGCGGGTCGCTTCGCGCTGCCAGGCCGGGCCGGTTTGTCCCTCTTGCAGAGCGGCCAGGCGAGCGTGGCACAAGATTTGCAGCAGGTAGGGCCAGCCGCCGCTCTGGGTCAGGATCCAGTCCACGTCCGCCTCATTAAAAGGCCGGGGTGAGCTGGCGATCAACTCCCGCGCCTCGATTTCAGTTAGCGGCCCCAATTTGAAGGTATGGCCAAAGATGTTGAAAAATGGCGAGGGTTTGCCGCTCGCTTGGGCCAGGTCTGCCGGCAGCTCGTGGGCCGTCAGCACAAAGCCTAAATTGCCACTCGTTAAGTTACTCCCTAAGGAACGCAAACTGCCCCAAAACAGCATATCCAACTCCGAGGCGGCCAGCGCCGCGCCGATCTCGTCGAGCATAATGATGGTCGGCGTTTGCAGATTCGTGCTCACAATATCCAGGAACTGCTCCAAGGGACAGGGTTGGGGCGCCGGCAGATCGAGCTTCTCCAGCAGGTAACGTAACAGCCTTTCCCGCAGACACATACGCGCATCCTGAAAATCGACAAAGATCCAGCGGTAACGACCCGGCTGGGCCAGCCAGTCGGTCCGCTGCTGGGGCCGCAACTCCGCCGGCCCGGCGCCAGTGATGCGGCGCAGATAGTGCAGCAGCGAGGTCTTCCCACCGCGCTTGGGGCCGATGATGGCTACATTTTGCAGCGGAAAGCGGCGCCACAGATTGAAAATGCGGCGCAGTTCGTGCGTTCGGCCAAAAAAGGCGGCCGGCCGGGTAATAGGCGGCCCGACGATAAAGGGATTGGGCTCAAGCGGCGGCGGTTCCAGCGGCGGAGTCGCCGGGCGGCCAGGTTTGGACCGGGCCGGGTTGAAAATCTCTTCCGCTAATTGGCCGGGGTAGGGATGCTCGGCGCTGACCAAAAACTGTTCCAACCAACCGCGCTCCAGACCGCCGCGCCGGACAAGTTCGCGGGCCAGTTTTTCGACATCGGTCAGGTTGGGGGGAAGATGCCCTTTGCGCCAGTACTCAATCGATGAGCCGCCGGCCCGGCCCAGGGCATAGCCTAACTCGTCCTGGATCGCCTGGATCGTCTTGGCCTCTCGCAGACGGATGCGGTGGACGCCCTCGCTGAGCAACTGGGCGAATTTTTCAATCGATAAGGACATGCTGACTTCCCTTCCCCAATTCAAAATGAACTTGAGGCCGGTGATCGAACCTCAACGGGAAACTCAGGACTTCGTCATAAATCGATGATGGACAACGGGGAAATGAGGGTTGGTTTGGACGAGAGGTAAACGAAAGATGGTTTTGGGTGAGGAAGCGGAGGCGGTAATGTGCTTAACATTATATCGTTTCTTAAGGTTTATGGGAATGGGTCAAAGGTAACAATTTTCGACTCATCGCGGTCCGCGCTTGCTTTTCCCGCCGTCTGACCGATTTCCGCAAACTCGGAGCTTTTTCGGCGTCAGCCTTCGACTGCTCGGAAAACCGGTGCCCTAAACTGAGCCCAGAGAGATGAATAGGAGGTTTTTTCGATGATAGACAAAGTCAACCTTAACCGTAGCGATACCCGGCGCGATCCGCCGGTTTTGATCGCAACCAGAAACCGGACGTCCGTCCACGAGTTGTTGCAGCATGGGCGCTATGAGCAACTCCTGGCCCTGCTGGTTCAAACCAAAGCCCCAGAGAGCGATCCGCTGACCGACACGCTGATGATGGCCCAGCAGATTGTGCAGCTCTGCCGGAAAAGTCAAGATGAGGCGGCCTGGTATCAGGGCCTGGCCGAAAAGGCACGCCGGGTCGAGCAGGAGTTCAGCCGGCAACTGGAGCATTTGCTTAAACGCCTGAGCGAACAGAAATTGTCTCCCGCCTTCGCCCGCTCGGGTGAGGGGCAGCCAGCCCCGGGCGATCCGGTGGGCGAGGGCGTTACTACGGCTACCCCGCCGGCTCTCAACGTGCATTGTCTTGGCCCTTTCCAGGCCACGCTCAATGGCCAGCCGCTCACGGACTGGCCCAGTCTTAAAGCCCGCTCAATCTTCAAGTATTTGATCACGCATCACCCCAATCCGGTCGGCAAGGAGACCTTGATGGATGTCTTCTGGCCGGAGGCCGAGCCTGAAGCGGCTCGTCGTAATTTGCACCAGGCCATCTACTGTTTGCGGGGTACCCTCAAGGCCCAGAGCGATGACTTTCCCTACATCCTTTTTGAGCACGACCGCTATGCCCTCAACCCGGTCTTGAGCATCTGGCTCGACAGCGTCGAGTTCGAGCAGCAGATTCAGGCCGGACGTTGGCTGGAACACGCCGGCCAGCCGTTGGAAGCGATGCAGGCCTACTGCGCCGCCGAAGCCCTTTATCGGGGGGATTGGTTGGAGGAAGATCTCTACGAAGATTGGACCCGGCCCCAGCGAGAGCATCTGTGGAACAGCTATCTCGACATTACCGACAGCTTGGGCGAAAGCTTTTTTCTGCAAGGGTACTTTGCCGAGGCCATCCGCTTTTCTCACAAAATCCTGCAGCGCGATAACTGCCACGAAGGGGCCCATCGCCGGCTGATGAAGTGCTATCAGCGCCAGGGACAGCGCCATCTGGCCGTCCGGCAGTACCACCATTGTGTCCAGGCCCTGGCCGGTGAACTGGGGGTCGTCCCGTCGCCGGAAACCGAGGCGCTGTTCCGGCAACTGGTTGGCGCGAATGGGACATTGGTCCCGGCTTGACCAAAAGGGCCCGGGCTATGAGCAAAAATTGAGTCTCAATTGAGGGCGGTCTTCTAGACTAGGGTCAGAACTCGCGAGGTTCAAACGAGCGCTCAACTCAACCAAATTATTGAAAACAAATTTTAAGAAAGGAAACTTCGATGAATCAACTAAACGAATTACACAAAAAAGTGACTGAGGAGATCATTGCCAGCCGGACTCAAGAGGTGGAAAAGTTGAGATATGCCCGGCGTGATGCGGCCAAAATGGCGGAACAGCGCGCGCAGAAAGGGCTGAAAACTCTGGGTGAGGTGGGTATTGATGTGGCCAAGTTGGAGGCGATCAATCGGGACCGCACTCTGGAAGCGCAACAACGCTACAAAGCTCTCGAGGCCCAAATGGAAGAACTGTCACAGCAACCGGCTGCTGTGACCGCGTTAGAGGTGGAACGGGCTTTCGTGCCGGAGGGGGTTCAGGTTTTATCACCGAGCTGGGTGGCCGCTTTTTCAACCCAGGATGATCAAGATGAGTTGGCTGGCGCCTCTCTAATCGAAGCTCAGGATTTACTGACGGGCGGCGGCTGTAAAGACTACTACAACTGGGCCAGCGGCGGTGGTTGGGGCTGCCTGGGGTCCGGCGTCGGCGAAATTCAATCCTGGATTGATTTCGGGTTCTGGTTCCGGCCGGCGGTGAGCAAGTTTTACGCAGTCAACCCGCTTTTCCGCTTCCGGGGGTTCTATATCGTCCAGGCCGATGACGGTTTTTGGGACTGCAAAAGCGCCCGAGTCCGGGTCTCCGCCTGGACCAACGTCTACCAGTATAACTGGAAGGGCTGGAACCACGTCGACGTGCTTGACGTAAGTGACGATAACATCAATGTCAACAAAAGGTTTGATACGGATCGCTACACTTACAACTCGTATCTTCTGGGTGGCGGAGATTGGGCCTGGATTCAATGTACCATTGGTCTTTACGCCAGAGCGCAGGGCGGGGGATCGTACGCCAAGAATGATTTCGCCACTGGCGCCGCCAACTATCTCTGCGTGCCTCAATGCTACGTTTATTAAGACAAGAACTTGCTCTTAAGCCAAACAAACCTTGAAGCTACAGAAAGGACAAAACCTAATGAAACTCGATGAAAACAAAATGGTCTTAGCCGAAACTGACATAGCCGAGGTCTTCAAAGCCCACGCCTCCGCCGTTGAGAGTTTTATGAATCCAGAGAAAATGCCCAGTAATGTAGTAGGGTTGGGGGCCGGGGTCAAATGGAAAAATGGCCAGCCGACCGGCGAGCCGGCCCTCATCGCCCTGGTGACTCAAAAGCTGGACAAGGATCAACTGCGGCGGGGTGAGTTAGTCCCCTCAAAACTGGCTGACATGCAAACTGATGTCATGGCCATTGGCTATCCTTTTGCCGGTCTAAACGCCACGCCCCAGGTGGAAGTTCAAACCCTGGCCCAACCTCTCCGGCCCGCCGAAGGTGGCTATAGCGTCGGTCATTATAAGATCACGGCCGGCACCATCGCTACCAGCGTGTACGACATCCTGCCAGGCGGGAGTGTCAGCCCTCCGCTGCATGGCACTGGCGTGCCGGCTAGATACTACATCTTGAGTAACAACCACGTTCTGGCCAATAGCAACGATGCTATCCTTGGTGATCCAGTCCTGCAGCCTGGCCCTTTTGATGGGGGCAGTGACCCGGCTGACCGCATTGCCAGGTTGAGCCGTTTTGTGCCGATTACGTTTCAACCGGGCGTGCCTCTCCCCTTCCATAATAACTTGGTGGACTGCGCCATTGCCGAAGGGCAATTCCACGATTTAGATCGTGAAATTTATTGGAGCGGTTACGTGCGGGGCTGGCGCCAGAAGCAGAATATCGCCGTCGGCACTCCGGTAAAAAAGACCGGCCGGACCACCAACCTGACCACCGGCCGGATCACCGTCATCAATGCCACGGTTGATGTTAACTATGGCGGCGGCAAAGTGGCCCGCTTCAGAGACCAAATCTTGACGACACCTATGTCGGCGGGCGGCGATTCTGGTTCGCTCATTCTGACGCTGGATAACGTCGCGGTCGGGCTGCTCTTTGCCGGTTCGTCTCAGGTAACTATTGCCAACCAAATTGAGAACGTCCGCGCGCTCCTCCGGGTAGAAGTGGCGGAACAGATCCTATAAATCCGGGCCAAACCCCAATAGATTGCGATCTGGCCCAAGAACTGAGGGTGACGCACCTTCGATCTGAACCTAAATTCAAAGATCGAGGTGCGTCACCCCTTAATTTTTCCAGTTCTGTCCGAGAGGACGACCTGAAATTCGGGACAGAGCCATCTGAAATTAAGGTTGATACCGTCGTCACCGGCGACTATAATAACTTGCTGAAATGTTACCTTTTTCCTTAAACAAGTCGGTTGTTTTAATCACAGTACTTTTTTTAGTCGGCGTAATGGTGGGGGCTTGTGGTGATGCTATGACTGCTAAAGATATTGTTGAAGTACAAGCAAAACATGAGGCTCAACTGATGAGCCTGCCGGGTGTGGTGGGGGTAGGCATTGGCGAATGTGAAGGGAAACCCTGTCTCAAGGTTCTGGTAGAGAGAAAAACGCCTGAACTAGAGCGCCAAATACCTTCAGAGTTAGAGGGCTTTAAGGTCGAGTTGGAAGAAAGTGGTCCCCTTCAGACTCAACCTCGGTAGCCTCACTTTTTTCGATGTCGGGACGTGTGCGCCTGATTAGGACCCGGTTCCGAAATCACCGGCCAAAACGGTCTCCAGCGTCGCCACCAGGAAATCGGCGTCAGCAATGGTGAAGGGCAGGGGTGGACGGATTTTGATGACGTTGTGATACGGCCCATCGGTGCCCAGCAGAATACCCTCTTCGCGCATCCGGTTGCAGATAAACGAGGCCTCTTCGGCGGCCGGCTCCAGAGTCTGGCGGTCGCGCACCAGCTCGAGACCCAGGAACAAGCCCGAGCCGCGCACATCGCCGACCAGAGCATAGCGCTCCTGAAGAGGGCGCAGCCGCGCTAAAAGATGATCTCCCACCCACCGGGCATGCTCTTGAAGATTTTCGGCCCGCATCACCTCGAGCACTGCCAGACCGATGGCACAGGAAACGGTGTTGCCGCCAAAGGTACTGAAAAACTCCATGCCGTTGTCAAAGGCGGCCGCGATCTCAGGCGTGGTCACCACCGCGCCAATGGGGTGTCCATTGCCGATCGGTTTGCCCAGGATCACAATGTCGGGCACGACTCCTTGAGCTTGGAAAGCGTAGAAGTGCGTGCCCATCCGCCCGTAGCCGGTCTGGACCTCATCGGCGAGGCAGAGACCGCCGGTCGCGCGCACGTGGCGATAGGCCGCCGCTAGATAGCCGGTCGGAAAGATGATCTGCCCGCCGACACTCGGGCACGTCTCGGCGATAAAACCGGCTGGCCTGCGACCGCTCTGCTGGAGCCGCTCGATGATGGCCAGGATGTGGTCGGCATACTTTTCGGCAGCCTGAGGGTCGCTGCTCTTATAAGCCCCGCGGTAGACATCGGCGACCGGCGCGGTGTGGACCCACGGGGGAGCGCCGCTGCCGCCCGGCCCGGCGTGTTTGTAGGGGCTGAGATCGATCAGGCCGGTGGTGTGGCCGTGATACGCCCCTTCCAGGACGATCATATCGCGCTGGCCGGTGTAGGCTCGCGCCAGCCGCAAGGCTAGCTCATTGGCCTCGCTGGCCGAATTGACGAAGTAGCAGACGCTGAGTGGGTCGGGCATCGTGGCGGTCAACCGGTTCGCATAGCAAGTAAGATTATCGTGCAGATAGCGGGTATTGGTGTTGAGCACAGCCATCTGGGCCTGGCCGGCCTGGACAACGCGGGGGTGGCAGTGGCCCACGTGGGGCACGTTGTTATAGGCGTCCAAATACTGCCGCCCCGTTTCGTCATAGAGATATTGCCGCCAGCCGCGCACAATCTTCACCGGCTCCCGGTAGCCCAGGCTTAGACTCGGGCCGATCAAGCGCCGCCGTTGAGCCAGGGTTTCCTGCTTCGCCGGTTGAATTGGTGGCAGGGTAGCCGGTGGCAGGCCTAAAATCAGATTGGGATCGGGGCAGAACGCTTTCCAGATCTCGCGCTCGCTGGCCCGGCAGACGCCGGGGAAATCGACTCCCAGCTCAAGCAGATCGACTATAATTTGAAAGTGGAGGTGCGGCGGCCAATCACCGTTCTCCGGCCAGGTGCCGATCGCGCCGAGAGGAGCGCCTGCTGCCAGCGGTTGACCAATTTGCAGGTCCGCCAGCGAGGCCAGGCTGAGATGGCCGTACAGCGTAAAAAATTCCAGCTTCTCGGCGGTGAGATGTTTGAGGATAATCACCGGGCCATAATCCTGAGGTCCGGGCTGGTTGGCAAAAGCGTGGACGGTGCCGGCCAAGGGCGCGTAAAGCGGCGTTCCGGCTGGGGCAAACAGGTCCAGCCCTAAATGGATCGTGCGCCGCTCGGTGGAGCCGGCCGGGGGGTTAAACGCCCGGCCGGTGTAGAAGGAGCGGGCCTCATCATAGGGACTCACCCCGAAGGCTGCCCCCGCCGCCTCCAGTCGCTCGAAGAGACGGCGAGACAGGGCCGGCGGCTCATTGGCGGCCGGATCGCCGCTGATCAACGGGCTGCCCACGCTGAGATCGAGGGCGAGGCTCGGCATCTGGCTTAGTTCAGGGCCTAGGACGGGGGCGAAGGTAGTGGTCTGGTTCTGCAACCAGGCTCGAAGCGTCTCGCTCTTAGGCACGGGCGTCAGCCCACAGGCCCGGCGAAAAGTAGCCTCGGCAAAGTGGGGATGAATCCGGGCCAGTTTGGGCAGGGTGGTCCGCAGCGGTTGTTGGCTGACCAAGAGATACGCATCGTCCGGACGCTGTTGGCTCTGATAGGCGGCCAGGCAGGCGCTGGCACACAGCCGCATACAGACTAATCCGAAGAGGGCGGCGATCTCCTCTTCCTGCAAGGGCAAAGCCTGGTGATACCCCTGCACTACCTGTGCCGCAGCCTGAAGCGGATCGGGCTGGTCAAGAATGGCATAGGCGATGGTAATGGCCAAATCAGCCACGGTGTAGCTGTAGACCATATCGCCAAAGTCGATCAAGCCGGTCACCTCTTGGTGGCGACTGTAGAGATCGCTCCCCGGGCCGACCAGGACATTGTAGTCGTTGGCATCGTTGTGGATAATACTCCGGCGCAAGCTCGGCAGCAGGGGCCCAATCCGGCTCTGGACAGCGACCGCCAACTGTCCCACCAGATCTTTGAGGGCCGGCTCGGTTAGAAGGGCCTGGTGGGTTTGGATTACGGTCCAGGCCTGGGCCAAATCCCAGTGAAAATCGCGATGGAAGGCCGGGTGATCGAAATCGCCCAAAGCCTGGTCAACCTGCCCTACCCACCGGCCGAGACTTTGCAGCAGCGTATCTGTCCGGCGCTTAACCTGACCCAGCGGCACACCGGGCAGATAGGCGAGGCAGCGCACAAAATGGCGCCTGCCCCCGCCGGCCGATATCTGGCCTACCAAATCCCCGTTTTGGGTGGGCAGCAGGTGAGGGCAGACTGACACTCGAGGTGCCAGGTGTTGGATCGCTAGGTTCTGTGCTGCCAACAAATTGGGATCTTCCAAGGCATTGGCAATCTTGAGCACGAAGCGATCGCCGGTGGCGGTGGTTAATAAAAAATTCTGATCCCGCTCGCTGGGCAGGGGGCTGGCGACGGCCTCCAGGCCGTACCATTGCTCGGCCAGGCGAACAGCCTCCTGCAAGGAAAATTCCGGAGTGTGTTTAAGTATTGTCATCGTTTATGCTTCAATTATGCTTCAATCGGAAACAGCTTGGCCTAATAGGATGAGGAGCTGGCGCCGGCTTCGAGGGTGACCGAGAAAATCTTGAAGGTGCTCCAGCGGTTAGGATCCGGGACAAAGGCGGGGTTGCCAAACCAGAGCACCTGGGGCCGGGGTGAGGGTTCCGGCCCTTGCCGAACCAGAGTCCCGTCCAGGTAAATTTGGAACTGCCCGGCCTGGAAGACCCAGCGAACTTCATGGCGCCCGGTGTCCGGCCCCGGCAGCGACGTAAAGACTGTCTCGCCGCTGCCGATAACCAGGGCGTTAAAATAGGTGTCGTCCTGCCAGACCTTGAACTGCTCGGCGTTAGGGCTGGACGCGGTCCCAAGAGCGACATTGTTTGGGGGGGCTTGATCGCCCATAATAATGCCGGTGCCTAACAGCCCGGCTTGAAGGTACTGAAACTCGATGGTCACGGTCGCGTCGCCGCTGGCCGGCCAGGGGGCCTGGCGCAGCCGGACATAGGGGAAGGTGTTTCCAGCCGGAGCGGTCAGGGTTACCGCGCCGTCACCGACCGAAATGGTCCCCCCGTTTTCAAAGGACTCCCAACGTTCGTAAAAAAGATTGGTGTCGGTGAAATCCTCGCGCAGGCTAAAAGCGGCCGGGGCCGGGGTCGGGGTGTCAGGGGCCGGGGTGTTGGTTAGGGTCGGAGTCGCGGGGAGCGGGGTATTGGTTGGAGGTGGGGTGGGGGTGTTGGGGAGCAGCGTACTGGTTGGAGCCGGGGTCGAGGTCCCGGGCACAGGTAAACTGGTGGCAGTAAACTCCGGCACGATTTGGCTGAGCGGGGTGAAAGTGGGCGAAAGCTCCGTCAGCGGGGTGCTGGTCGGCCCGACGGTGGCGGTTGGCGTGGAGATTTCGACCAGAATATTTGCCGCCGTTGTCTCGATGGGGCTCGTGGCCTCCGCAGTGGCTACCGGGGTGGGGTCAGCCGGACCTCTCCCAAAATAGAAGGCCAGCCCGGCCACCAACGCCAACCCACCGAGGCCGACCACAGCCCCAACCAGCGCCAGCGGCAGCCAGGTGCCCCCCCGGTCCTGATCCGGCAGCGGGGCCGGTCGGGCTTCAACTGGTGACGAGACCCGGCCTGGGCTGACAGCGCTCGACGGAACTGCTGGGTCATGACGCGGCAAAGCGGTAGTCACCGGAATAGGATTGGCCGCCACGCTCGGGCGGAGCTCCTGGACAGCTTGACGCAGCGCCTGGGCCATCTCGCCGGCAGTAGCAAAACGGTCGTCCCGTTCTTTGGCCAACGCTTTGAGCAGCACCCGTTCGACGGAGGCCGGGATATTGGGATTGAAGTGGCGGGGCAGCGGAATGGGATCGTTGACGTGTTTGATGACGATCGCCACCGGGGTTTCGGCGCTGTAGGGCACCTGGCCGGTGAGCATCTCAAAGAGAATGACGCCCAGGGCGTAAACATCGGTTCGGGCGTCAACCCGCAGGCCCCGGCCCTGCTCTGGACTCATGTAGGCCGGCGTGCCGACGCCTACTCCCGTGCCGGTCAAGTCGGTCGAGCCTTCGACCATCTTGGCTAAACCAAAATCACTCAGATAGGTCCAGCCCCGTTCGTCGATCAGGATGTTGCTGGGTTTGACATCGCGGTGGAGAATACCCCGCTCGTGGGCGGCATCCAGCGCCCCGGCCATCTGGTCGATCAGGCGGCTGGCCTCGGCCGGTGATAGCGACCGGCCCAAGATGTCCTGCAAGGAGCCGGCCGGGATATACTTCATCACAATGTAGCTGATGTTGTTCTCTTTGCCAAAGTCATACACGGGCAAGATGTTCGGATGATCCAGTTGAGCAATGGCTTGCGCTTCCCGGGTAAAGCGTTCGGCAAAGCCGGCCTCCCGGGCATAGTAGGCCGGCAGCACTTTGATCGCGACATAGCGGTCCAGCGAGGGCTGGTAAGCTTTGTAAACCGTGGCCATCCCGCCCTGGCCAATCTGCTCAATTATTTGATACTGACCGAGAGTCTGTCCAATGAGCGATGTCATTTCCATTTATCGTCAAATTTTGGTAATATTTCAGATAGTTAGTTTACAACACTTCCCTCTAGTTGCAAACGCTCAAGGAGCAGAACAGATGGCCAACATCCTAGTGGTGGACGATGAAGAACGGGTCGCGCTCAGTATCGAACGCAGCCTGCAGCGCGAGTACCAGGTGCGCGTGGCCTACAATGGGCCCGATGCCCTGCGGATCGCCCGTCGTTCCAGCCCTGACTTAATTATCCTCGATATCATGATGCCGGGCATGGACGGTCTGGAAGTCTGCCGCGAGCTTCGCAATGATCCCATTCTTCACGACGTGCCAATCCTGTTTTTGACCGCCCGAGGCCGCATTGAAGACAAAATCGATGGTCTGGAGGCCGGAGCCGATGACTACCTGACCAAGCCGTTTGATGTGCGGGAACTCCTGCTGCGGGTCAAAGCGATCGTCCGCCGGACCGCCGACAGCACCAAAGTTGAAGACGACGTAGTCGATACCATTTCGGTGGGCCAATTGAGTTTAAACTGTATGAACTATCAACTCATCACGCCCGAAAAAACCGTCCTCCTCACCCCGGTCGAGTTCGATCTGATCTATCATATGATGAGCCATCCCGGCCAGGTTTTTAGTGGGGAACGCCTTTTACGCGAGGTCTGGGACTATCCCAGCGATACCGGCAGCCCCGATTTGGTCCGGATGCATATCCGTAATTTGCGCTTGAAGATCGAGCCGCATAGCAGCCGCCCCCGCTACATTGTGACCGTGCCTCGCCACGGTTATACCATTGCCACCGAGTAATTAAATGTCCTCGCGCGCTCGTATCTTGGTAGCTGATGACGAAGACCACGTTCGTGAATTTGTGACGATTTTGCTCGAAAACCGGGACTACGCCGTCGAAAGCGTAACCGGCGGGCAGGAGGCTGTGGCCCTGATCCAGGCCAGTCACTTTGATCTGGTCATTTCCGATTTAATGATGCCGGACGTGGATGGGCTTCAGGTGCTGGCTCAGCTCAAAGAGCGCCAACCCCTCTCGGAACTTATTTTGATGACCGGCCATGCCTCCGTGGACTCCGCCATTAAAGCCTTGCGGCAGGGGGCTGCTAATTATCTCGTCAAACCCTTTGAAGCTGAAGATCTGCTCCACAGCGTCGAACGGGCCTTAAGCTACCGGCGCCTCCAGCTCGAGCGGGCGACTCTCTTGACCGATTTACAACAGCGTAACGATGATCTGACTCAACTGGTCGAGGCCGGCCAGCGGATCGCCATCGTGCTGGAAACCCAGGAGGTGAGCTTTGCCGTCTTGGATGCCACCCTCAATCTGCTGCCGCCGGTGGACCTGGCGGCGCTTTACTACAAGGTCAACACCGCCACCGAGTTTTCCACCTGGGCTCTAACTCGGTCCGGCGAGCGCTTGCAGGGTAACTTGCCGCTCGACCTGGCCATCATCCGCGAGGCCCTCAGCCAGAATCAAACTAACTACCGCCCCAATTTGGGGACCGGCCAGTCGCTGATGATCGAGCCGTTGACCTCGGCGGCTGGATTTAAAGCGGCTTTGGCCGTTGTCGCCAATGCGCCCGCCGCTTTCACCGATAATCATCGCCAGATCCTGTCCATGCTTGGCAATTACGCCGCCATCGCTCTCCAGAATGCCCGCCTTTATGCGGAAGCCCGCCGGGTAGATGAGTTGGAAGCGCTGTACGATACCGCCAAAGCCCTCAACCAGACGCTCGATCTGCAGAGCACCCTAACGACGCTCATGTCGATTTCCCGCGGTTTGACTCGCGCGTCCCTGAGCAGTGTCTATCTTTATGATACCCAATTCGATCCGCCCCGGATCGAGTCGGTGGTGACCCTGCAGGATGATTTGACCCTGACCGACACCGAACGTCTCCGGGCGGCAGATATTGCCGGCCAGGTTCTGGCCCATCACCGGCCCTGCTTGATCGTTGAGCCAGGTGCGCCTCAGCCGGACGAGGCGGCTGCCGGCTCAGCGGTGGTGCAAGCCTGGTTGGCCGTGCCCCTTTTCGCCGGTGATCGGCTGGTGGCCGTGCTGGAATTGGGCGGAGATCAGACCAACACCTTTAGCCCTGACGATTTGCGGTTGATGCAAATTATTGCCTCGCAGGCCGGTACCGCCATCGAAAATGCGCGTCTGTTTGAAGAGGCCCAACACCGGCAGGCGGAGATCCTGCGCGGGCATCGCACCCTGCAAGGGTTATTTGACAGCATCACCGATGGTTTATACTTGCTGGATAAGCATCAGCGGTTGGTTATGATCAATCAGGCCGAAGCCCGGCGTCTGGGGCAGAGCCCTGAAGCGCTGCAAGGGCGGGTGTGTGACAGCGCGTTGTGGGGCGAAGCGGTGCATGAACTTAGTCGGGTGGTGTTTGAGACCTTCCAGAGTGGGTCTGAGGGTAACTGGCTCAGCCAGCGTGAGGGAGCGCCGCGCGGCCCTTTCACCGATCGGGATGTGCGGACCTATCCTATTTTTGCGGCAGACGGGCAGGTCGCGCAAGTCATTATCTTTGCTCAGGACGTGTCTGAGAAGCGCCAGTTGCAGGCGTCGCTGTTCCGCTCGGCGAACCTGGCGGCTGTGGGGCAACTGGCCTCAAGTATTGCCCATCAAATTAATAATCCACTGACGGTCATCATCGCTAACAGCCAATTGATGGAGATGGACACCGAGCCGACCAGCGCCGATTATCCTATTCTGCGCTACATCGTCGAGGCGGGCCTGCAAATCCGGCAGATCGTGCAAAACTTGCTCGATTTTTCAACTCAGGATCGGTACGAGTGGTTTGAAACCGACATAGCGGAAACCATCGATGATGCGCTTAAACTGGTCACCCACTCCCTCACCAAGAGCCACGTCCAGGTCGTTACTCAGCTCGACTCGCTGCCGTTGGTAATTGCCAGCGCCAGCCATCTCAAACTACTCTGGATGAATCTGCTGCTCAATGCCCGGGATGCCATTGTAGAGCGGAATGGCACCGGCTCGGGGTTGATTCAATTGCGCGGGAGTTGTCCGAACCCGGACCACATTGAGATTGAGATTCTGGACAACGGGAGCGGTATTGCTTTGGAACACCGCGATCATTTGTTCCATCCCTTTTTCACGACCAAACCCACGGAAAAACATCTGGGGTTAGGTCTTTATACCTGCCGCTCAATCATCGACAGCCACCAGGGCCAGATCTGGATCGACTCGGTCGACGAGCCGGGTTCTGGAACCAAGGTGACGGTCAGATTGCCCGTGGAGCGGGATATTTCCGCCTAGCGCTTTTGGTTGGTGATCAGCGTCCAATGAGCGGCAAAAAGACCTGTTTGACTTCCTCTTTCGGCTCTTCGTGGTAGGCCAGGCTGATATCGTCGATATAAACCCAGGTATTGTCAATCGCGGCTTGCCGGTTGGGAACGCGAAATTCCAAGGTGACCACCTGCCCGGCGTAGGGCGTTAAGTCGAGAACGCCTTGTTTCCAGCCCAAGTCTTTGGGCGAAGTGGGCGAGGATTGATACCAGGTCTCCCACTCGGGGGACCAGGTAAGGCCGTCGCGCAGGACCTCCTGACCGTTGAGATAGACTTCAAACGGATCCCACTCTTTAAAGCCATGCCCCTCCGAACCCACGGCGACATCATAACTCAGCAGCCGGTAGTTGAACTGGACTTGGGTCAACCCGCCCGATTTGACGTGAAGCGGCTGGCTGAGCCAGACCTCACTGATGTCGTGGCTGGTGTTATCGGCGGTGGTTGCCCCCAGGCGGACCATTTGGCCACCACTGGCCGAAGCCTCGAGGCCATCATCGGCCTGGGCGATCTCGCTATTGCTGGGCGGCACAATGATGATAGACTCAACCCGGTCGCTGGTGAGTACCGTCGCGGCGTAGGGACGGCCTAACGCGGAAGAGTTGCTCACCTGACCGACCGTCCAGTTCTGCAGGCCGGCATCAAAGGTGCCGTCCAGGAACGTCTCCCCGACGAAATGGATCTTGTAGTCTCCAGTGGCCGTCAACCCATCCACCGAAAGATGGGCTGTGCCGGGGTTGCTGTCGGCTTTGAGAGTCCGGTTGGTCACGCCGTTCATCGTCGGCAGGTTATCAATAATCGTGCCGAGGCTGGTCCGGACTGTCAACAGTCCGGCGTTGGTGATGAGGTGACCATAGGCGTCCTGTACCGTGATGGTCAGTTGGGTGGTGCTGCTGCCATCGGCTAAGAGCGAGATGGTTTGGGCCTTGATGACCGCCACCGCCGCCGAGCCGATGAAGAACTCAACCGTACTGCCGCCGGCCTGGAGGCCGCTGACCACGAAGTTGGCCGTTCCCGGCGTGGTAGAGGCAACCAGGTCGCAGGTAAAGATCCCGTTAACCGTCGCCCCGCAATTTTCAACCTTACCACTGCTGGCGCTCACCCCTGGCCGGCTGCCGTCCGGCAGAAGTTGGCCATTTTTGCCATAGGCCTGAATGGTCAAGACTGACTTGCTCTTCCCATCGGCGGGCAGGCGAGTGGGGTTGGCCGTAACTTGAGCTCGCGGCATAAAGATCGGCTTGTCACCGGCGGCAGACCAGCCGTTAACAAACAAATTAACCTGGCCAAAGTAGATACCCGATTTGAGGGTTCGGGTCAGGACGCCATTTTTGGTGGTGCCGCTGCCTAGCACCGTACCGAGGTTGCTGGTGACATTTAAGGGGGTGCCATCCGCGGCCAGATTGCCGTAAGCATCGCGGGCCGTAATTGTAAGTTCGCTGGTGTCGCCGCCCACGGCCACGGTGATCGGCTTGGCGCTGACCACGGCCGTAACCACCGGCCCGGGCACCACGGTTATCGTCTTATCGGCCCAGACGATGCCTTGACTGGCCTTGACCCCAACCGTGCCGACCTTCGCGCCCGTGAAGACGCCGCTGCTCGACAGCTCGCCCCGGCCACCGGACATATCCAGCAACAGAGCCCAGTCGAACAGGCCGGTGCCAACCTCGTTGCCGAGGGCATCGCGCCCGATGGCCTGAAGCTGAAGCTTGGATCCGGCCGGCACCTGGACCGGACCGGTTGGCAGAATATCGATGTCGATCAGGTCGCCGGAGGTCACGGTCACAGTGTCGCTGACCACCGTCAAGTGGCTGTCACGGGGAGAGGCCTCAACGGTGAAGTGGGCCGTGCCGAGCGTGATACCGGGTGTCAAGGTCCGGGTCACCCAGCCGCCCATCGTGGTGCTGCTGGCCGGCAGCAAATCGCCCAGCGAGGTGGTGACGGTGACCACAGTGCCGTCCGCCACGGGATGACCCCAGGCGTCGATCAAGCTGATGGTTAGGATGGACCGGTCGCTGCCGCCGATCTTCAAGGTTTTAGGGTTGGCCGTCAGCGTCCCCGAGAAGGCCGGACCGGGCACCAGGCTTAACTTATCACCCACCACGGTCAGGGGCACGCCGTTGTAAACGACCGCCAGCCCGGCGTCGCCCACGGAGAGGCCGGCGGTGAAGGTGGTGTAAGCTATCCCGCTCGAAGCGGTGGTTAGCGTCGGCGAGATGGTGCCGCGCGTCACCGACAGGCTGGTGGCGTGGGCGGTGTTGACGGTGAAGCCGAGGGCGTCCTTAATCACGATCGTCAGCGCCGAGGTGCTGAGGCCGTCGGCCAGCACTTTGGCCGGACTGGCCGTCAGGGCGGCGTAAACCGGCGCCCCCGGCCCAAATTGGACCGTATCGCCCACGACAAAGAGCGGTCCGTTCGGCGCGGCTACGCTGAAGATGGCCGTGCCCAAACTGATGGGGGCCCGAACCGTGCGAGCGACTTGGCCGGCGCTGGTCGCCCCGCCGCCGCTCAAGGTCCCCAAACTGGTGGTGACGGTAATGGGAATGCCGTCGGCAACGAGATTGTCATGGCTGTCATAGATCTTAACGATCAAGTTAGACATACTGACGCCGTCGCCGGGGATCTGCTTGGGCGTGGCGGTGATGGCGGCTCGCACCGGTATACCCGGCGTGAAGGTGACGGTGGTTTGGCCACTCAGGGTGGCCGCTCCGCCGGAGCCGGTCACAACAATCGGGTGGGTGCCGGCTTGAGGGCTGCTGGGCAACGTTAAGACCAGCTTGCCGCCGGCCACCAGCCCCGAACCGGACACGCTCGGCACCGATTGGACCGTGACGGTTAGAGCGCGGCCATCGGGAATGGCGTTGCCAAAGAGATCGGTGATGTTGGTCAGGGTAATGGCAAAGGTGCTCAGCCCACCCGCCGGTAGGCTGGTGGGCTTAAGCGCTGCCGTGGCGTTGGCCGGCGCTCCGGCGATCACGTTTAGGGTTAATTTAGGGCTGGGTTTTATCCCACCGGTGGCCCACAGTTGGTTGGTCCCGATCTTGCGGGGAGCGAACTCGATGATGCGGCCGCGAGGATGGAGGCTGGTTAAGGTACCGTAGCCAGGCTGGCTGCTATTGGTCGCGTTCTGGGACCAGGTGTAGGTCACCGGCGTCCAGGGATCGACGGCGTTGCCATAGCTGTCGCGGCTGCTAACGGTGACGGTCAAGGGGCTACCGGCCGCCACGGTGATCGGACCGCTGGGCTCTAGAGTCACGTCAATAGGCCCGCCGGGCCGGAAAACGATGCTGCTGGAGTCAGGTGTGAGCGACAAAAAGCCACTGGAACTGGCCAGCCTAATTGTTTCTGTCCCCGCCACGGTTGACGATAGTTGGGTCGAGAATTGGCCCGTCCCTACCGTGGTGGTTTTGCTGATTGTGGCGCCGCCGCCCTCAAATGTACCCAGGCTGGCGGTCAGGGTAATGACCGTGGGCGGAACAAGATTGCCATAGGCATCGGTTACGGTGAGCGACAGGGTGGCGGTGCCACCGACGGTGAGGCTGGCCGGACTGGCCACCAGTCGGGCTTTGGCCGCTGGCGCGGGTTCGATGGTGATGACCGTATCGCCCGATACCGCTAAGCCCGTCACCCCCAGCGTGGCCGTGCCGACCGTGGTACTGGGCGTCAAGGTTTGCGTGACCAGGCCGTTATGGGTCAGGCGGCTGCCGCTAAAAGTGCCGCGGGCCGGGGTGAGAGTCGGGGTAATGATCGTGCCATCGGCGACCGGATGGCCCCAGGCATCGGTGACACTAAAGACAACCGGTGTGCCGGTCCCGCCGGCGGTGAGGGTGGGTGCCTGAATCGTCAGGCTGGCCGAAACGGGCGGGCCGGGAATAAAGGGCACAGCGGGGCCGCTGGTCGCAATACTGTTGACCCACAGCCGGGCATCGCCCAGAGTCAGGCCGGTTCGCAGCGTCCGGGTAATTTGCCCCGTGGCACTGCTGGCCAGGCCGCCGGACACGATGCTGCCCAGGGTGCTGGTCACGGTCGGGTTGACCCCGGCCGGCAAAGTATTGTCGAAGTTATCGCGGAGTTGGATCACCACTTGGCTGGTACTGCTGTTGTTGGCTACTAACTCGGGTGGGGTGGCCGACAGCAACTCGGCTTTGGCCAGCGGGCCGGGTTGGAGGCTGACCGTGCTTGGACCGGTCAGGGCCAGGTCGCCAAACAGGCTGGTGGCGGTAACCGGGTAGCTCCCGGCTTTAGTGGTGCTGGTCAAAACAACCTGTATCTGCGCGGCCGAAACCGTGCCTCGCCTGGTCCGGCTGATCGGCGCCGAGTGCAAGGTGACGGTCACCACATCGCCATCGGCGGCCGTGTTGCCATATTGATCTTTCAGGCCGGATAAGGTGACGGTGATCGGACTGGCGCCGTCGGCGGTGACGCTGGCCGGGTTGAGGCTAATGTTGCCGCTCGCGGACGGGCCGGCAGCAACGGTCACTTGAAGAAGCTTACTGACAATGTTTCCGTCTTGCTCCGCCTCGCCGATAATTTGAATCCCCGTGCCAATTTTTGTGCCGACAAAGGTGGTGGTTTGATTAAAGAACGGATTAAGGGACGCACCGGTTGTTGGATCACTTTGAATGCGCCAACTGAAATTAAGGCCGCTAGGAATAGGCGCATTGTCGGCGTCGTAGCCTTGAGCGGAGAGCATCATTGGCTGGCCGGCGGGAACGGTCAACGGTCCGGCCGGGGTAAGGGTGACTTTGGCCAGTGACCCAACCACAATCGGGATTTGGTTATTGGCCATCTCCAGCGGCACACCCAGATAGCGAACGGTGATAACCGCAGTGCCCGCCTGGGTGGGGGCGGTTAGGGTCCGGACAATTTCGCCCTGAGCGTCGGTGGCCCCGGTGCCGGTAATCGTACCCAGGGAAGTGTCTGCATAAGGAGTGAAACCGGCCCCAACCGGATTGTCGAAGGCATCGAGCAGCGCGATCCGGAGCGTGGCTTGGGCGGTTCCGTTGGCCGGCAGCGAGGTCGGGGTGGCCGTTACTCGGGCTTTAGCCGGTACGCCGGCCGTAAAGGTGACCACGGTTTGGCCGGTCACCTGGGCCAGATTAGTCACATTGATCACCGCCTGCCCGGCTTGCCTGGAACTCAGGGTCCGGTAAGCTCGCCCGTTGACATCGGTTAGGCTGTTGCCCGTTAGATCGCCAATCGAACTGGTGACGTTAAGGGCCACGCCCGCGCCCACCGGGTTGTTGTAGCTATCGAGAACGGTAAAAGTCAGGTTTGAGGTACTGACGCCGTTGGCCGGTAGGGTCACTGGATCGGCCTGGACCGTGGCCCGGTTGGCCGTACCCGCCCCCACTTTGGCGTAACTGCCGCCGGTCTTACCGGCAGCGCTGGCTTCGATCCGGACCAGACCGGCCGTTGAGCCGGTGAATTCGCCGGTGGACAAGTTGATCGAGCCATTCCCACCGTAAGGCATCATCGTCCAGGTGAAGTTTAAGCCGGTGGTAATCGGGTTGCTATATTGGTCGCGGCCCTCTGCATTAAAATCGAAGGGCACGCCGGCGCTGACGCCAATGGGGGCGCCGCTGGTCCCATAGGGTGTGACCGCGATGCTGGTGAGCGTACCGGGCTGGTAGGTAATGGTGTCTCCACTGGCCAGGATTCCGGCGACGTAGATTTTGGGCTGGCCGCTTTTGGTGGAGGTCAGGGTGCAGGTTGTTTTGCCCTGACTGTCGGTGACGGTGCAGCCGCTGACCGTGCCAAAGGTGCTGGTCACCGTGAGAGTCTTGCCGATCAACAAGTGATTGACGCTGTCCTTAACGACCAGACTCAAGGCGACGTTTTGGCCGACGACGGTCGTGGTTGGCACGGCGGTGAGAACAGCCGAGGCAGGCGGGCCGGTGACAAAATTGACCGTGGCCGGAGTAACATTGGTCAGGTTGCTGATGGAGAGGGTGGCTTGGCCCAAATTCGTGGTCGATTGTAGGGAGCAGGTGGCCTGGCCGGAGCCGTTGGTGGCGGTGCAGTTACTGAGCGTGCCTAAAGCCGGAGTAATCGTAAAATTAGGGGTGAAGCCGCTCCCAACCGGGTTGCCGTATTGATCCTTGACCGTGGTACTAACCAGCGCGCTTTCGACCCCATTGGCCACCATACTACTGGGGGCGGTAATGGTGGCTTGCGCCGGGACGTCCGGTTTAAATTGGACCAGCGGGTTTATGAGGGTCACCAGGCCGTTGGGACCGGTGACGCTTAAGGTAGCCTGGCCGGTTTGATTAGAGAGCAGGCTGCGTTGCAGTTGGCCGGCGGCATCGGTAGTGCCGTTGTTGGTCGGGGTGAAGCTGCCGCGGGTGGTCGAGACGGTCAGGGGTACGTCTGGCAGCGCATGGTGAACCTTATCGTGGAGCGTGAAGGTCACCTGGACCGGCACGCCCGCGGTAATGGGCGAGGTTGGACTGAGGCTGACATCGACGTGATCAGGTGAACCGGCGACAAAGGCAACCGAACCGATGCTAACGGCGCTGCCGGCCGTGACCGTAAGGGGGACGGTGCCCAGGTACGTATCGCTCCTTAGGGTCTTATCGGCGATACCATTGACCGTTGTTTTGGTCGCCCCGCCGACCAGGGTGCCGTGCTGCGCGGCAAAAGTGACCGTAATCCCGTCGGTGACCTTGTTGTCGTAGGCGTCCCACACGGTGGCCCGCAAAACAGCCTCCGCCTGGTTATCGGCAACGAGCGTGGTCGGGTTGATCGATAAATCGATGCGGGCGGGATCACCGGGAATGAAGCTGACGAAACTATCGGTGGTCAAGCTGCCGGCCGTGGCCCGTAAATTGGCCACGCCGGTCCGGGTAATGGATTTTAAGGGCACTTGGACCAAGCCGGTGGTGGGGCTGGCGGTGTAAGTCGTGCCACCGCCCGGAAAAGTGCCCAGGGTGGTAGTCAAGGTGATCGGGACAGCCCGGTCGAGCAGGTTGCCGTAGGCATCCTTAAGTTGCAAGTTCACATCGCTGGTGCTAGAGCCGTTGGCTTTAATGGCCGTCGGATTGGCGGTCAGACTTAGAGCGGATAGCGGGCCGGCCGTAATGGTAACTTCGGTCGTTTTGGGCGTGAGGGCGCCGACACTAACGGTTACGGTCGCCTTACCGGTTTGGTTTCCACGCAGACTGGTCGAGGCTTGACCATTGCTCCCGGTATTGACGACGAGACTACTGCCGCTATAGTTGAGTGTGCCTAAATCGGTGGCAAAGGTGACGGCGGCGTTATTGACCAGGTTGTCATATTGGTCTTTGACGACCGCACTGATCGTACTCGATCCGCTGCCGGCGGTGATGGTGGTCGGTGTGGCGCTGATAGTCAACTGGTTCGGCGGCCCGGCCGCAATCGGCACATCGAGTGTCTTTTGGATCGAGCCGGCGGTGGCCGTAATGCGAGCCGTGCCGGCGATAGTGCCCGCCTGCCAGATCTTGGTCCATTGGCCGCCGGTGGTCACGCCGCTGGCCGGCGAAGTTACGCTATCAATGGTGCCACGGTTAAAGCTAAGCGAGACAGCGGTGTTGTCGGCGACCGCGTTGTTGTAATTGTCAACGATAGAGACGGTCAACTGGCTTGAGCCACCAACGCCAACCGAAGTCGGGTTGGCTGCGATCGTAATGGTTTTGGCCGGACCCGGGATAACAAGCGTGGTCACAGGCTCGGAGGAACTAATGAACTCCACGCCGGAGTTGGCGGCAAAGCCACTGTTAGTGACCAGCCCCGCTTGATTAATCTTGACAATATATTGGCGCTCAACGGTGCTGTTTGGATTGAGATTGATGCCGGTCCATTGCAACTGGTTGCCGCTCTGTAAGCCGCCGCCGGTGTTGACAACAGTGGCGTTAGCCGGCAGTGGACCCAGTAGACTGAGCCCTCCGATAACGTGGCTCGTTAAATTTTGTACGCCAACGGTATAAGTGAGCGTAGTGCCGGCTGCGACCGTTTCTGGGGCGGCACCGTAAACCCTAAACGAGGCCGTCTGAGCTCTGACGGTGATCGTCAGGCCAAAGGTTAGTCCTAGAAACAGCCCGGCCAGCAAAAAGACCCCAGCCAGGTTGAATAGGATCGATCTTTGGACGTGGTTTAAGACCGGTTTACGGACAAGGGGACGACGAATCCGGAACATAGGCGTTCACTCACTTTGAAAACGGCGTCGGTGACGGGGTGGTGGTTTGAGTCGGTGTGCTGGTGATCGTCGGGGTGGCGCTGGGCGTCGGCGTATCGCTGGGCGTGGGAGTCACCGAGGGCGTAAGGGTAGCGGTCGGAGTGCCGGCCGGTTGGGTGGGATAAGGCGTGTAGGTAGGGTAAGGCGTGTAAGTTGGCCCGGGCGGCGGCGTATAGGTAGGATAAGGCGTGTAAGTCGGAAAGGTGGTCGCTGTTGATGACGGGAAAGGCGTGTAGGTAGGATAAGGTGTATAAGTCGGCATAGGCGTGTTGGTGACCGTGGCCGTGGTCGTGCCGGCGGGCGTACTGGTTGGGTAGACGGTGCCGGTTACCCACAACGGTGGCGTGGTTGGCGTCGCCGAGGGCGCTGAGGTAGCGGTCCGAGTCCAAGTTGGATACACCACCGGCACCGGCGTGGGACTGGTAACACCAATTGCGGCCGGAACCGCGCCGCTGACGCCGTCGGTGAGTGGCGGAATCAGCAGCACCTGCCCCACTTCGATGCGGCTGGGATCGGTTAGGCCGTTGTATTGGGCCAACGGTAGGTAGCTGTCAAATCCCAGCCGTTGGGCAATCTTGCTGAGTGTATCACCGGGTTGCACAATATAGATTTGAGGCGTAGGCGTGACCGCTACCGCCGTTGAAGTCGGCCAAAAGGTGACGGAATTCCACTGGGTCGTGGCGGTCAACGGCATAGTTCCGGTCACGGTCATGGTCGGGAACAGGGAACCCCCGATGGTCGGTGAGATGACGCCGGTCGGAGGCGGTGGACTGTCGGGCACTAAACCGTCAGATGAGGGGTCGGGGGTCATGGCCAGGTCAGGTTCGGTGGTCGCCTCAGTCGCAACATCCGGGACAGCAGCGCTGCTCGGTGGATTGCCGGTTTCGATGATGATGCGACAGCCGCTGACCCCAAGGAGCATCAGCGGCAGGCTCAGCATCAAAATAGTTTTGTAGATTGGGTTTGTAAATCGGAACACAGTCATAACCCCTTATCGCCAGGTAGCTTGCCCTACTACTCTATTCGGCTACTCTCGACTAAGTCTTGAGTCGTAAGCCTTAAATTTCCGGTTGTGGTTCCGATTGGGTCTCTTTTTTTAACAGCCGGCTGAGCGAAGGCAGCAGCGCCGCCTGGCTTTGGCTCGACAAAGTGGCGGCCCGCAGGTTCTCCGCTTTGACCGACTCGTACAACTCGCCCCGCAGAATCCGAACGTCACCCGGGGCCTCGAGACCAAGCTTGATCTTGTTCTCATCGATGGCCAGCACCGTTAAGATGATGTCGTCGCCAATCATGATTCTTTCCCCGACTTTGCGTCCTAGGACTAACATCAGACAACCTCCTTGCTCATGGCCAGGTCAGTCGTTTCTACCTCTTCACTGGCGCTAGCGACCAGAAATCGGGGGCTATACCGGCTGTCCGACAGGACAATTTGGCGGCCCAGACCGCTCTGCCAGTTGATGACCAGCGGGCCAAGCAGATTGGCGGTCACATAGAACGGATCCGCCTGGATGGACAAGATGCAGTATACGTCAAGCTCGATGACGTCACCGGCCAGGGGACCCGACTCGCCGCTATATTTCAAGCCCTGGACATCCGCTCCGGACAGCGAAAGCTGATAGCCCGGCACCAGTTGGCGTGGATCGGTGACAATCAAGGAGACCCGGGGGTCGTCTAACGCCTGCAGCAAGCGCAGAGGTTCGCCCGCCGGATGAGAGACCAAGCTAAAGCGCCGCCACTCCTCCAAACCGATTAGGCCTAAAGGAAAATCAATGGGCTGGCTCTCTTCGCCAAGATAAATACTATTTTCGTTTTCGTTTGTCATGGGTTCCTCCCGAGAAAATATTGTAGGGCAGCTATTTCAGCACTATCAATTTATCACAACGACCACTTCTTTTGTGTAAATTTGGGGTTAAGCGCGGGTAAAATGTGCGTAAAAGTGGAGAAAAAAGGAGGAGTGAAAAAGTATGCCTTTTCACTCCTCCTTTTTAGAGTTAAAGAAGAGGGCGACAGAACCGGGGGTTCGATACCGAGAATGAAAATTGACCCGGTGTAGGGGCGTAAAATTTTACGCCTCTACACCGGGTGGGGGTATTTTCAAAGGAGACCGAGAGCTACAGTTATCCCAGGTAGTCCAGCAGCGATGTTCTTAAGACTCGCCCGTTGACGGCCAAGGCGTTTTGGTAAACAAACTGCTGTTGGTTAAGCTGGCTGGCCACTTCGGCCATATCGGCGTCCTCGGCCTTGGAGAGCAGTTCGCGCATGCCCGTCTCGGTGGTATCCATACGCTCGGCGGTGGCTTCGAGCCGGCGGACTTTGGTACCGGTCGCGGCCTGCACATCGAGGAGCGCATCTTGCTCATTTTCTAAGTCCGGCAAGATGTTGGAGACGTCATCAACGACAAAAGGAGTGGCTTGCAGGGCGTCGCGGAGCTCGATCAGTTTGGTAAAGGCGCCGTTGAACAAGGCGGCCCCCGGTTGATTGATGAACATATCGGTGCCCGGCTCGATCTCGCGCACGATTTGACCGTTGTCGCCGTTGTAGGTCACCCCGGTTGTCTCCCCGGCCACGACGGTGGCCGTAAAAGGCTGGGTATCGACCTGATGGCCGGCGAACAGATAGTGATCGCCGTGGCGAGCATTGCCGATGGCTATCGCCTGGTCAATCATGCCGTTTACTTCGGTGGCCAGGGCTTGCCGCTCGTCCGGACCAAGGGCTTCATTGGCCCCTTTAAGAGCCAGGGAACGAGAGCGGGTTATTAATTCAGTCATATCGCTCAGGGCCACGTCGGTGGCCTGGAGCCAATCCTGACTCATCGCGATATTTTGGCGCGAGGTCTCGCTGGCTTTGATTTTGCTGCGGAAACCGAGCGACTGCTCGGCGGCAAACGGATCGTCCGAGGGCCGGTTGAGTTTTTTGGCCGAGACGGCTTGTTCCTGCAACCCTTGCAGCCGGCGCAGGTTGGTCTGCATCCCGTTGAGAGCGGATTGATTAAGAAGTTTTTGAGTAACGCGCATCAGATGCCTCCAGTCCTAGGCCACACTTAACGACCAACCAGGCCCATGCCATTGATCACCTTGTCCAACATTTCGTCCAGGGTGGTCATGACACGAGCGGCGGCCTGATAGTTGCGCTGATACTGCAACAGGTTGACCGTTTCTTCATCCATCGAAACGCCGGCGATCTGCTCCTGCTCGGTTTCCAAACTTTTGACCAGGAGCTCTTGGTTTTCGGCCATAATGGTAGCCTGCTGCGATTCCTGACCAAGCTGGGTCACGCTGGCTCGGTAGAAGTCGGTAACGGTGGTGGTGCCGCCGTTGAGAAGCTTGGCATTAGCCAGGCGGGATATGGCCAGGGCAACCGAGCCGTCGCCGGGCACGCCGGCCGCCGTAGCCGAGGCCGCGATGCGGTTGGAGTTAGCCTTGATATCGGCGCTGACGTCGATATTGCGGGCGCCGGTCCCCTCAAAAAAGTTGAAGCCGGTCGAGCCATCCAGGCCGAAGTTGGCCTGGTGCAAGTTATTGACGGCGGTCATTAAGGCATTAGCCATATCATCGAGCTGGCTCATCTTTTCCGGCAAGAGCAAGTCGCGGGTGATCAGGCTGCCGCCCAACTCGCCGCCGAGCCGTTCGGCCGCCAGCGCCGACAGGCCGCCTTCGAGCGGAATGCCGGCGGCTTCGGCCACGGCGCCGGTATCTTGCCAGACGATCCGATTGAGCATGCCATTCGCCGGATCTTGTTCAACGGCCAGAGGCGTGGCCTCATGATCCATAACCAGCAGTTTGCCGCCCAGGCCGATGGTGACACTGCCCCCTTCGCCTTCATAAGCGTTGATGTTGACCAGTTCCGACAGTTCGGTGATCAGGCGATCGCGTTGATCCCGGAGATCGTTAGGCTGCTGGCCCACGCCCTGCACGTCACGAATGGTGGCGTTCAGATCGGCGATGCGGCTGGCCAGGTCATTAACTTGATCAACTTGAATGGCGACCCGGTTATTGAGTTCAGTCTGGAACTCGTCTAGCTGCCGGTACGTGTCGCGTAGGGCAGCGGTCAGGTCGGCGGCGGCTTCGGCCACGTTTCCCCGCGTGGCGGCGCTGTCCGGCGTTGTTGCCAGATTTTGCCACGCAGTCCAAAACGAGCTGAGGCGGCTGTTGATGCCCGTATCCGAGGGCTCATTGAAGATGGCTTCCATCTGTTGCAGCGAGTCGCGCCGCACTTCCCAGCCTTTTTGCTGGAGAGTTTCGTTCCGAATCTGGCTGTCGAGAAAATCGGAGCGGAAGCGCTGAATTTTGTCCACCGTCACGCCCGTGCCGACCTGCCCGTAGTTGCTGTAGCGGTTGTTTGAAGGGACCGCATAGGGGCTGCCGGTGACCAGCACCGTCTTTTGGCGGGAAAATCCCGGCGTCGAGGCGTTAGCCACGTTGTGGCTGCTGGTCTGGATCGATTTCTGCATTGAGTGCAGAGTCGACAGGGCGGTGTGCAGACTGCCAAAGGTTGAAAACATGTCACACCTGCCTTATGATTGTAAATTGCAATAGCGACTGGCGGCAGAGCTCGAGACGGATTCAAAATCCGGTCACCGCCAGCCAAAATCCAAAATGATTAGACTTTCCAATTCAACATATTGCCAGCCGTGGCCTGCGGCTGGATATGGCTCCGCCCGTTGGCAGTGTAGTGACCATCGGGTTGGGCCGCCAACGAGGCAATGTAGCCAAAGGTGGCTTCCACCCGCGACATACCGGCCTCGAGCAGCAGGCGATTGCCGTGGGTGAGGGCCAGCAACTGTTCCATCAGACCGACGAATTCTTCCCGCAGGACGCCAAGCTTCGACGCCATCGCGCCGTCCAGCCGAGCGATCAATTCGGCTAAAGTTGCGGTCTCCGGTAATTGCAAGGACTCGGCCAGAGTGTGGGTTAGCCGGGTCCGCTGCTCTTCCCATTCGGCCACTTGGGTAGTCAGCACCTCTTTGGCCTTTACGGTGGTGGCCAGGTCACTGAGCCGGTGAGCTTGGAGCGCGGCTCGCTCTTGCTCCGTCAACTTGATGAGTTGGCGATAGGCCGCTGCTTCGCTGATCAAGACTTGGTGAAGTTGTTGGGTGGTTTCAGATTGAGATTCCATTCACGACCTCGCTAAAGAGGAAGCTGGAGCTTCACCCTCCGCTGCTCTCGGAGCGAAAAACTTTACTTCATAAACGGCATCAATTTATCGGCCAGCGTGTTGGCATCAACTCGATAGGTCCCGGCTTTTAGTTGATCTTGGATAGCCTGAACGATATCGGCCCGAATGTCGGGCGTTTCTTGAGCGGCTTTGACCGCTTTCTGCAGAGCCACGGCTTCACTGGAGAGGTTAACCTCGGCGGCCGGACCGCCCAGTGGCCGGGGTGACTGCTCCGGCACCGGTGCTGCGCCGCCGGTACGGTTGACTTGCTGGGTATAACCGGCTGGAAGATTAGGTTGAATTTTGTCAAGCATAATTTCCCCTGGGACTAGCTAATATCTAACGGATTTGATTTAGTTATCGGCAAGTCCCGGGGGGAACTTTAGCGTAACTGATTGGCTAAGCTCAACATTTCATCGGAGGTTCCCATAGCGCGGACCATCAGGGAGTAGGCTCGCTGAGCGTTGATCAGATTGACAATTTCTTCGCTCAGATCCACATTCGATTTTTCGATGGCTTGGCTGAGGATCTGGCCTCGACCACCGGTGCCGGGTTGTCCTACCTGCGGCTGGCCGGAGGAGTCGGAGGGCTGAAAGAGCGTCTCGCCAATTTTCTCCAGACCGGCGGAGTTGGTGAACCGGGCCACTTGCAGCGTGGCGACGATTTGGGGCTCGGTTTCGCCCCGCCGCCGAACCATCACGGTCCCATCACTGTTGATCATGGTATCCTCGGCATCGGGTGGGATGGTGATGGCCGGTGAGAAAAAGTAACCGTTGGCGTTGACCAGGCGTCCTTCGCCATCCAGCCGAAAACTGCCATCGCGGGTGTAAGCAGTGGATCCGTCGGCCAGTTGAACCTGAAAAAAGCCATCGCCTTGAATGGCTAAATCCCAGTCAAAATTGGTCTGCTCAATATTGCCCTGGTTAAACAACCGTTGGTTATCGACCAGGACGGTGCCGGCGCCCTGGCCGGAGGTGCGGCCGCTGCCCTCGGGCGGGGCCTCCAGTTCTTCATTGAGCAGCTCGTGAAATTCGGCGCGGCTGCGCCGGAAGCCGGCCGTGTTCACGTTGGCGATGTTGTTCGCCGTTACATCCACGCCCGTTTGGTGAGCCCGCAGGCCAGCCCGAGCGACGTGAAGCAGACTGGTCAGTGAAATTGTTGGCATTAGACCCTCCCTAATTCGGTGGTTGCCTGACCATTGATTTGATCTTGATATTGGACCAGTTTCTGGCTGGCCTGGTAGGCCCGGGTGACGGCTAACATTTCGGTCACAGCCTGGGCGGTCTCAACGTTCGACTCCTCGAGGTAACCCTGATAAACTTGCACATCGGCGGCGGCCATGAGTTCAGGTTCTTCACCGCGGGTGGTGAACAGGGTGTCCCCATCCTTGATGGCCTGTTCCAAATCATTGAAGCGAGCCAGACTTAACTGCTCGACCAGGTTATCGTTTATGAACAGGGCTCCCTGCGGCGAGACGGTCAGCTCACCGTCAGGCAGGGTGATCGGCCCGTTTTGGCCCAAGACCAGGTTGCCTTCGGCTGTAATTAGCCGGCCGTCCACGTCCCGGTGAAAGCGGCCATCACGGGTGTAACGGACCCCGTCCGGCGTCTGAATCCGGAAGAAGCCCTCGTTGACAACGGCCAGATCAAGGGGGTGGTTGGTGAGCTTGAGCGGCCCGATACTAAAGTCGGTCTTCAAGTTGGCCAACGAGACGCCGGTTCCGGCCTGGCCGATCTCCGGTCCCACCTGGCTGCCCCGAATTTCGTGCAGCAGGAGCGAAGGGAAGTCGCGCAAGGTCGCCCGATCGGCTTTGTAGCCGACCGTTTGCGTATTGGCCAGGTTGTGGACGATGGTTTCGTGACGGGCCAGCCCGGCCAGCATGCCGGCGGCGGCAGTGTATAATCCTCTAATCATATGAGCCTCTGCGGTCCAAACCGCCTTTAACCAAAGCTACGGTTTTGGACTCCTAATTCGATTTTTGAAAATTCCAGCCAGACCCAGCAGCAGGACCACCAGTCCGGCCACCAGGATCAAGAGTCCTCGTTCAGTGGCGCCGGTAACGGGCAGCGTGCTCGGTGCCCCGGGTGTAGCGGTGACACCCGGTCCCAGGGTTGGCGTGGCTGTCCCGCTCACAATTTGTAACTCTGGGTTGGGAAAGTAACCGCCAAGCGAACGGCGCGCGTCCGCGGCGGGGCTGGGGTCCGGTTCCGGCTCGACGCTAATGACAAACAGGCGATAATCGAGGTCCGGTAAATTTTCTAACTGAGTGTAGTAATCAACCCGGCCCTCAGCATTGGCGTTAAATTTGCCCAGACTGATCATCTCGTTACCTTCAGCCGGGGCAACCCAGGCCTCGTATTGTTCGCCTTGCAGGACCGGCATGCCCTCGATCTTGATCTCCACCCAGGCCTCGTCGATACTGATCCGCGCCTCGCCGCTGAGACCGGTTGGGCCGGTGTTGGAGACTTCCGGCAGATAGTTGAGAAAGATCTGGACCGGCGCTCCGTTGGCCAGCATCGGGCTGACCCAGAGCGCGGCGCCAATTAAGGCTAACATAAGGCTGAACAGCCTGCTTAGCTTTTCCTTCATTTATCCTTTTCCTCTCTAAATTTAGCACAAGCCGTGACGCTTGTGAATAAAATCTGCGTGAACGCCGGGTAAATTAATTGTAAATTATGCCACCTTCTCTCGAGCCAACAGCATGCGAATGGCCTCTTGGGCCAGGCCGGTTTGGGCCGCAATGCTCGGCCGGTCGAGTCCTTGGTGAGCCAGTTCGAGAACAGCCTGGTAGCGACTGTGGCCAATTAAGGCATCCGCTTGATAAGCCAGCATGGGCGCCGGCTGGTAGGGGATCCCTATGACCGGCGGCACGGCCAACCGGGGTGGTGATAGCACCGGGCCAGGCGACGAGTCCGCTGGCTGGTGGACTGGGGCCGGCTGAGCGTCTCCCGACTGTTGTTCAACCCACTCCATAAATTGCTCCAGGGAAGTCTTGATCCGTTTTAGAGCGGCAGGCCGAACAGATTGCTCTTCTAGTTCGGACAGGTAGGCGGCGACTTTGGCCGCGTTAACTTGCTCAAGCCTTAATTCATCATAATAGGGTCCTCCCAACCAGATGGCAAATTCGCGGACGTGGCTAACAATCCGGGTGATGGTGCGATCGTTTTGGCCGGCGGTAGTCAGATGGCTGCTAAAGGCATCCAGGGCAGCAAAAAATGTAGTCTGGCGCCGCGCTTTGCCGGGTTGTCTGGGGAGAGGGGCCGGTTGGTCCGTGACCTGGTCTCTAGAGGAGCCGAACAATAAATCCAGCAATAAGCCGCCTCGGGGAATAGCCGGATCGAGAACCGTGATCCCTTCTCTAAAAGGGTGGTGCGTTCTGGTTAGATCGGATTGCGCTACTAAAGTGCGAAGCTGATCCTGAGCAGTCTCAGCCTGATCAATGACTTGATGTAAGTCGTTCTGCCGGGCCTGAGCTTCATGCCGGATGACGTTGGCCACGGATTGGAGATCGGTCAGTAAATCGGTCATCTCCTGAGCCAGCTCCATAGCATCCCGTTCGACGAGACGGTCAACTTGGGGCGCTGAGCTTTGAGCTGACCGGCGTGCCAACTGGCGAGTCTGCCAGAATAGATAGACTATCGCGGCGAGTAAGACTAATTCAAGCAGGAGCGTAGGTTGAAGCATGGACGGGTCTCCAATCGTCAACTTCATTAGGTTCATTGCGGCGTCTAATTAGACCCCGCAGAGTCAACATCGCCTTGGCATGCATTTGACTGACCCTAGACTCGGACACGTTAAGAATGTGGCCAATCTCTTTCATGGTCAGTTCATCGTTGTAGTAAAGCGAAATCAGGAGCTGCTCTCGCTCGGGAAGCGCCGTAATCGCCTCAACCAACTCCGCTTTCAATTCCCTATCATCCACCTGCTCCGTTGGAGCCGGGAGGGTGGTGTCCTCCAACGAGTCATAAAGCGTGGTTTGCTCGCCTTCGCTGGTTGTAAGCGGTCGATCGAGCGAAAGAATGGCAAAGTTGGCGTGCCGCAGCCAGGTGTGGTACTGCTCTTCGTTCAGGCCCAGGCGATCGGCAACTTCCTGAGCCTGCGGGCTGCGACCCAAGGCCTGGCTCAAATCGGCCACAGCCTGCTCAATTTGGCGAGCCTGGCGGTGAACCGAGCGGGGGAGAATATCAAAGCTGCGTAGCGAGTCGATGATCTGGCCACGAATGCGGGTCACGGCGTAGGTCTCAAACTTGAAGCCGCGCTCCGGTTCAAAACGGTCTACCGCCTCAATCAAACCCAGAGTGCCAAAACCAATTAAGTCATCTTGTTGCAGACTGGGGGGCAGACCAATTGCTAACCGACCCACCACAAACTTGACCAGCGAGGCGTAGTTGAGCACGAGCTGATCGCGCACGCTACGGTCACGAGTTTGTGAGTAACGCCTCCAGAGATGCTCGATAGTTTCCATTTACAGAAGTCCTTTACTCGGTTCGAGACTGAGTTGGCATAGCGTCATGCCCGGGATCGGCGCTGGTTTGAGTCGATGGCGAGGCAGCCGGGTGATTCAGCGGCGTCACCGGTTGGGTGGGTTGATCAACCGTGGATCGACGCGTTGGCGTTTTGCCAGGATCTTTCCCCTCCGGTTGGTTAGCCGTCGCCTCTTCTGTCTCTTCCTCAAGCTCGGGTTCAATTTTGACCTCTTCCCAGACTAACGACGCGGCCCAAGCCAGCACAGCAAAAGTAACAAAGGCCGCGCCGCTCCGTAGCAAGGCTGTGAGGGGGCCAACACCCGTGATCAGACTTATGGTCAGAGTGCTCAAGCTGACGATCACGGCAAATTTGAGAACAAGATTGAAGACCCAGTCGGGATGGTAGTAAGTCATAACAATTAACAATTAACAATTAGCGATTAACAATTAGCAATTAACAATTGGCAGTTAGGAGTCAGTGGTTAGCCAATAACAAAATTTGAGCACTTAACTCCTTTATTAGCTCACCGCTCGATGGGTGAGTGACAGAATTTTTGACAGGAAACCGCGGACGCCGGTGGTGGTGGGACTGGGCGAACTGCCGGTCCAAAGCTGCTCTGCCAGACGATTGATAGACTTTGCGGCCGGCGAGTAAGGCCGGCTTTGGAGGAGCGGGAACTGCTCGCGCACCGCTTCCGAGACACTGGGGTCAAAGGGAATGCAGCCTAGTAGTTCCACATGCTGCCCCAAAAAGCGAGAGGCCACTTCGATTAAGCGACGTCCGGTAGCCTCGCCTTCGCCATGACGTTTTACACTATTGATCACTAATTTGAAGGCAACGGGTAGCTGGTAACCGGCTACGACCTTCATTAAGGCGTAGGCATCGGTGAGCGCGGTTGGCTCCGGGTTGGTGACAATCAGCAGCTCTCCGGCCGCTAAGACAAATTGAACGACAGCCTCGCCTACGCCGGCGCCGGTATCAATCACCAGGAGATCGATGGTGCCGTCCAAGGTTAGAAGGGCCTGGAACAGCGCTTCACGGCGGGCTTGCGGTAGATTAGCTAGATCCGGTAGACCTGACGCGCCGGGAATAACCTGCAAGCCAAACGGGCCGTCGATCACGATCTCGCTGAGCGATTTTTGACCGGTGACCATATGCTGCAGATGGTAGCGGGGTTGTAAGCCCAAAATCACGTCCACGTTGGCGGTCCCCAGGTCAGCGTCTAATAACGCCACCCGCAGCCCGCGCCGCGCCAGAGCCAGGCCTAGATTGACCGCTACGTTCGTTTTGCCGACACCCCCTTTGCCGCTGGCTACGGCGATCACGCGGCTCTGAAAAGTGGGCGAGGTCACAACATAATTGGGTGTTGAGGTTAGCGATGTGTGTGCATTCATACGCTCTCGATTAAATATCTCCAGTTTTGACTGGCACTGATTGGAGAATTCGAGGGGTGGAGGGTTGAAACTTCCAGTCCTCCGTTCCGCCGTTTCTCCGAGTTTGTATACTTAGCCGGCGTCTTGATGGCTCAGCGCCACCAATCACAAATTCCACTACCCGCTCCACCGCTGCCGGTTCGATATCCTCCGGCACCCGTTGGCCACGGGTCAGGTAACTTAACGGAAGTCGGGTTTCACAGGCCAGGGAGTAAGCCGCCCCCAGCGTTTCCGTTTCGTCAATTTTGGTAAAGAGCAGATTATCGATTGACTCCGCTCCAAAAGCTTCCAGAGTATGGTGCATATCTTCAAATTTAGTGCCGGCGGCCAGGGCCAAGTGGACAGTTTTGTCCGGTACGGCGGCCAGGTAGTGACCCAACTCTAACAGACCGTCGGCGGCGTAGGGACTGCGCCCCGGCGTATCGATCAGCACGATGTGACCCTGCCGGTAACCGGCGACCTTGTGGGCCAACTCTTGGGGTGAATAGGCAATTTCGACCTGCACTCCCAGGAGTTCACCCAGGGTGGTGATTTGGGGGACAGCCCCAATCCGAAACGTATCGATGGTAATGATGACCGGTTGCCGGTTTGAGAGGTATTCGGCAATTTTGGCCACAGTCGTGGTCTTGCCAACACCGGTTGGTCCAACTAAGAAATGAACGGCATCATAGCTGGCGTTAAAGTCAAATGGCGCCACCGAGAGCTGGCGGCTCAACTGCCAGCGCATCTGCTCGCCCAACAGATCGCTGTTATCCAAAGCCCAGCGGCTCAAGGTTTCGCCGGTGGTCTGGATCAGGCGTTGGGCCACCGGTTCGATCAGGCCGCAGTCGAGCAGGCGCCGGTACCAATCATCTAGCGGCGCGGAGCGAGGCGCTGGCTCGGTGGGGCGGAGCGGCGATACGCCGGGACTAAGCGAGTGACTCTCTCGTGAACTGAGACTGTTGCGGGCCAGGCTCGCTTTGAGCACGCTAATTTCCTGCTGCATGGCCTGAATTGAGCGATCCGTGGCGCTGGTCGGTTGGGGAAAGTCACGCTGATCTTGATCCACGGCCGCGATGACCTGCAGCTTGGGCCGGGCAAACCAGCTCCTGAAGCCTGCCTCGGGCGCTTTCTCTGAATGAAGAATGACAGCCTCCGGACCCAGTTCGGCCCGGATGAGCGGCATTGCCTCAGACATATCGTTGACAAGAAACTTTTTTACTTGCATACGACCTGGTTAGCTCTCCCGATCCTCGACCGGCAGCTTGACCATGCCTTCGGCATGGACATCGACCCCGGGAGCAATCTCGCTGTAAGACAAGACGGTTAAATTGGGAAGGGCCCGCTCGATCAGACGTTTGAAGGCCAGTCGGACCCCCGCCGAGCAAAGGACGATGGGCGTAAAGCCATTCATGGCCATCTGCTCCATTTGCTGGGCAGTGGCTTCCATTAACAGTTGAGCTACCCGTGGATCAAGATGGAGGGTCAGGCCCTGACTCATATCGCCTATAGCTTCACTCAACAGTCGCTCTATCTGGGGGCTGAGGGTGATCACATGCAGGCTGTGGTCAAAGCTGCGATGTTGGTTAGAGATAGAGCGGGCCAATACCTGCCGGGTTGCTTCGCTCAGGACATCGGTGTCTTTAATACTGGCCGCCAGCCCGCTAATGGACTCTAAAATTGTGACCAGATCCCGGATTGAGACTCGTTCGCGAAGGAGATTCTTCAGCACTTCGTGGACTTCGCCCAGCGCCAGCGTTCCCGGGATTAGATCGTCAACCAGGGCCGGGTAGTTCTTTTTGAGGTTGTCGAGAAGATCGCGTACATCCTGGCGAGTGATGATGTCGGGCGCGTGCTGCTTGATCACCTCGGTTAGATGGGTGGCCACCACCGAAGCGGGATCAACAACCGTGTAGCCCACGGTTTCAGCCCGCTCCTTATGCAAACCATCGATCCAGATCGCCGGCAAACCAAAGGCCGGTTCGGTGGTGCGCAGGCCGGGCAGCTCCTCGCTGACCGGGCCGGCGGCCATGGCCAGAAAGTGGCCGGGCATCAGTTGGCCTCGGGCCACCTCGATCCCGCGCAGCTTGATGGCGTAGGTATTGGGTTGAAGCTCCAGGTTATCTCGGATCCGGATCTTGGGCAGGATAAAGCCCATCTCCAGGGCGATCTGGCGGCGAATAAGGGTGATGCGATTTAATAAGCCGCCACTGCTCCCGGCCTCGACGAGCGGAATCAAGCCGTAGCCGATTTCGACTTCCAGCGCATCGACCTGTAACAGCTCTGTAACCGCCTCAGGCTCGGAGGGCAGGGGCCCGCCGGTTTGTGGTTCGGCCTCGCCGGCGGCTTCAGCTTCCAGTTTGGCTTGCTGTTCTCGCTGGAGAAGGTAGGCCACCACGCCCATCGTCAAACCCATGATAATGAAGGGGACTTTGGGCAGCCCGGGGACGAGGGCAAAACCCAGGAGCAACCCGGCCACAATTATCAAGGCGCGCGGTTTGCTGGTCATCTGCTGGATGACATCCGCTCCCATCGACTCATCGGTGGCGGTGCGGGTGACAATGATGCCGGTTGCCGTGCTGATCAGCAGAGCCGGAATTTGCGAGACCAGCCCATCCCCGACCGTCAACAGGGTGTAGTTTTGTAAGGCTTCCAGCAGCGACATATTCAGTTGCCACACGCCGATAACAAACCCACCCAAAATATTGACGGCCACAATAATAATCCCGGCAATGGCGTCGCCTTTGACAAACTTGCTGGCCCCATCCATCGCCCCGTAAAAATCGGCCTCCTTCTCGATCATTTTGCGGCGCGTCCGGGCTTCGTCTTCGGTGATCAGGCCGGTATTCAGGTCGGCATCAATGCTCATTTGCTTGCCGGGCATCGCGTCCAAAGTAAAGCGCGCCCCCACCTCGGCCACGCGGCCCGCCCCATTGGTAATGACCACAAATTGGATGACCATCAAGATGAGGAAGACCACCACCCCTACGACGTAGTTGCCCCCAACGACAAAGTTGCCAAAGGCGTTGATCACGTTGCCGGCGTAGCCTTCCAGCAGAATAAGGCGGGTACTGGAGATGTTCAACCCCAGCCTAAAAAGGGTCAGGATCAGCAGCACCGAGGGAAAAGACGAAAAATCGAGCGGCTTCTCGATGTAGAGTGAGACCAGCATGATGGTCACTGCCAGGGCAATGTTCAGCGCCAGCAGCAAATCCAGCAATAGGGGCGGCAGAGGGATGATCATCATCCCGACGATGCAAATAACCGCTAGGGCCAGAGCGATATCGCTGTTGGCCAGGATGCGGCGCAATCCGTTGATGGGCGTGGAGACGTTGGCAGCCATAAATTAGCTCGGCATGATATCTTCGTTAACAACCATGCTGAGGATCAGCATTTTCTTATAGACCTGGGCCAGGTTATCGACCTCATCCAGTTTCAGGTTCAGCAACGTTAGGGCGCTCTCTTGCGGTTCCGGGAGAAAAGCCTCGTCGGTCAGACCGATACCCAAACGTAAAGCAAGGATGTCGGCGATGTGAACGATGGCAGTCAATTTAGCCGCCGTCTTAGCCATTACCGGCATGTGGTGGTAGGCAATGGCATCGATCAGCTCCGCCGGCAGTTCCCAACGCTGAGCCAATTCCCCCCCTACCTGGGCGTGGTTCATTTCAAACAGCTTTTCTTCCACATCGATCAGGCTAAGCTGAAATTCTCGCCCCGCTTCGAGAACTTGGGTCCAGTCAATCTTAAAGTGCTGATCGAGTACCAGCTTGCCCAGGTCGTGAAGCAGGCCGGCGACATAGGCTTCATCGACGTTGGCATAGTGGACTCGCTCGGCCAGGCGTTGGGCCACCATCGCTACCGCCACGGAGTGCCGCCACAGATCGCCGTGACCCAGATTGTAACCGGCCAGCCGTCGCCCCAGTGTGCTGGAAAAAGAGAGGGTCAATAAGATGTTTTTGAGCCGGCGCATCCCCAGCCGGATAATCCCCTCTTGCAGGGTTGAAGCCGGCGCCCGAAAGCCGTAATAGGCGGAGTTGGCCTGCTTCAGAATCCGGACGGTGAGAGCCTGATCCACCTGGAGAATAGAAACCAACTGGTCAAAAGAGGCCTCTGGATCATCCATCATCTTCAGAGCGCGGGTAATACTGGACGGCAGTGGTTTGAGATTGTCAACTTGGCTGACGATCCGTTTGACTTGAGCTTGGTTTGGGAGAGTGAGTACAGTCATTGTTTTGTCCTTGAAAAATAGGATTGCCGTTGAGGTCAATCCTGTCGCCTGGATGTAGTAAAGAAGTTAAGTGGTCTGTAATCGACCTTGTCTCTTGGCCCCGTTTTTGTTCTTAAGCCGGTAAACAAACGCCAGGACTTCAGCTACCGCCTGATACAGATCAACGGGGATATCCTGGCCGATTTCAGTGGCCTTGAACAAGGCTCGAGCCAGCGGTTTGTTTTCGACCAGCGGAATATTCAACTCGCGGGCTTTGCTCTTGATCCGTTCTGCCACTAAACGTTGGCCTTTGGCGATGACTTTGGGCGCCTGCATCTTGCCGCGCTCGTAGCGCAAGGCCACAGCCAGGTGAGTCGGGTTGGTGATTACGACGTCGGCTTGGGGAATGGCCGCCATCATCCGGCTCATCGCCATTTCGCGTTGGCGGGCGCGGATGCGCCCTTTAAGCTGCGGATTTTCGGACTCCTTGGCCTCTTCTTTGACCTCCTGTTTGGTCATTTTCAAGCTGCGCTCGTGCTCCCAGCGCTGGTAGAGATAGTCGGCAGCGGCCAAAAAGAGCATGACCACCGCCACCCGCAGGCCAATGGTGATCGCCAACTGGTAGAGGAGACCAATCCCAGCGGCGGGCGACATGCGGCTGGTGGCGGAGAGGAGCTCGTAGTTGTCACGCAGGGCCAAGTAGACGACCAGCCCGATGATGGTCATCTTGAGCAGCGATTTGAGTAGCTCGACCAGGCTGCGGACGGCAAAAATCCGTTTGAAGCCGGTCAGGGGGTCAACCCGCGAAAAATCCGGCTGAAGAGCCTTCTGGCTAAACATAAGGCCTACCTGCCCCACATTCGTCACCACGCCAATCACCATAAGAGAGAGTACAAAAGGGGCAATGGCCTGGGCCGCCAGCACCGCGGCAGCACCGCCGCCACTTTCCAGCATATTAAGCGTCATTGGCTCGGTCGTTAGCGCGCTAAAGGTCCGCTGCATCAGGGTGCGCATCGCTTGAAAGGTGCTGGGGCCCAGCCAGTTTAGGAGCGTAAACGCGGCTAATAAAATGATGGCCGAGTTGACCTCGACACTTTTAGGAATTTGCCCTTTCTCACGTGCCTGTTGGCGGCGACGGGGCGTAGCGGCTTCGGTGCGTTCTCCGGACATTAACTCACTTCACCAGACTTAATAGATCTACCGGGATGTTCGCCAACAAATCGCGAACGACCGGCAGCGTAATGGATAGCGTTAAAGCCAAGGTCATTAAACTTAACCCTAATTTAAGCGGTAGCCCTAGAAAAAAGACTTGCACCTGCGGTACGGCTCGAGCAATAAGCCCTAAGCTAAAGTCGGTGAGGAGGAGCGTGCCGATTACGGGTAAGGCAATGCGGATGGCGTTGACGAAAATTGTGCCCGTCAGGTGGACCAACTGGCCGATAGTGGCTTCGGTCAGGGCAAAGGTACCTAAGGGCACCAGCTTAAAGGTCTGGGTTAAAGCCTGAAGTAGCAAGTGATGACCGTTGATGGACAGAAAAAGGGCGATGACCAACAGACTGTAGAACTGCTCTAGCGCCGTACTGGAGGCGTTGGTGAACGGATCAAACAGCCTGGCGGCTTGAAAGCCACTCTGCAAGCTCATCATCCCGGCGCCAATAGCGACCGCCTGGAACACCAGATTGCTGGCAAAACCGATCACCACCCCAACCAAGACCTCTTGAGCCGTGACCAGCAGAAATGGAAACAACTCGGTCGGTAAGGGCAAGGGGTCAGCCGTGGCCGAGATGGGTAGCATCAGCAGCGCCAATAGTCCAGCAAAACCGATTTTTGCGATGGTGGGCATGGTCCGGTTGCTAAAGATGGGGGCGGTCATTAAGACAGCCAGTACCCGCGTAAAAATAAGAAAGAAGTTGAGTAGCTCTTGCGTCGAAAGTGCCATCTTACTTGTCTAAGGTCGGTCCGGTTTGTTCTGAAATCCGGTCTAAAGTGCAGTGGTGACGGTGCCGATATAATTCTAGACTCAGTGCTCGATGCCAAGCGGTGACCTTGGGGTGATCCAGTTGGGCCAACAACTCGGTGGCCGCAATTTGTCGCTCCTTGGCGCTCCGGCTAGCTGCAATCCGATGTAGTAGAGACATTATTCTCTCCGCTAAAGTCAATTTATTTATAACATACCTGCGATCTCTAGTCAGTAAAGATGGGGTCAAGGGGACATAAACGGCGCGTAAAGACGCTAAAGCTTTTCGTTGGTGTGCCGAAATTACTTGGAAGAAGGATCGTCGCCATGCTCAGATTGCCCACCGCAATTCTCCAACCCGGTATGACCCTGGCCCGGCCCATCATCGACGAGCGGGGACGAATACTTTTGCGTCCGGGTGTTCAACTGACGCCAGATTACATTTCCATTCTCAAGCGACGTGGTTTTCCCAGTGCTTACATCAGTGATGGCGATACCGACGATATCGTCATTGAGGACCTCCTCTCCGACCAGGTCCGGCGCAGCGCCCAGACTCACCTGGCCGAGGTATTTGACTTTGTGGGTCACGTCTCCTCCCAGGCCGGCGTCACCAGCAGCGAGCAAGCCGCCGCGGTGATCCAAGACTCGGTCATTGTCAATGCCCTCCGCAACAGCGAAGATCGGTTCCGCCAGGTCGAAGACTCGGTCACCCGCCTGCTCGACGAAATTATGGATGCCAGCACCTTGACCGGCTTGAGTCAAATCCGTGGCGCCAACGACACCCTTTTTAGCCATTCGATTAACGTCACCGCCACCGCTTTGATGCTGGGTCGCCAGCTTAAACTCAACTTAAGCGATCTCAAACGGCTGGGCGCGGGTTGCATGCTGCACGATATCGGCAAAGTCTTTTGGCTGGCCGGCCAAGACCAGGAGGCGGCCAAGGGTCAACAGGCCACCCCGCTGCAGGTTCTGCGCGAACATCCTCGCCTGGGGTATGAACTGCTGCGGGCTCGAAACCCCGACGAGGTGCTGACCAACCACATCGCCCTCGAACATCACGAGCGCCAGGACGGCCGAGGTTATCCGCGGCAGCTAGGTGGTACCAACCGCATCGAGCGCTCTCGCGCCGACCGGCGCAACATCAGCCTCATTTCAGAAATCGCCACGGTGGCCGATTGCTACGACTTGCTCAGCGTCAAACGCCCGGGCCGGACCGCCCTCACCCCCAAACAGGTCGCGGATACGATGTCCCGGCTGGCCGGAACATTTCTCAACCGGGAAATTGTCCAGGTCTTTCTGACGATGCTGCCTACCCTCCCGGTTGGCCTGGACGTTATTGTTCGCACCGGCCTGTATGCCGGTTATCGAGGGGTGGTGGTGCAAGTCGACCCGAAGCAGCCTGACCGGCCGTTGATCCGGATTCTTTTCAATGCTCGGGGAGACCGAATTGTGCCGATTGATCTGGACCTGACTCAAGAAAGTTCAATTATGGTAGAGGCGGCCGTAACCTGATGACCAACTCACCTTATGCTTGCGTTGCTTGTCACCAACCGATTCCTTTTGGCGTGGTCTACTGTCCCCACTGCGGCCATGTCCAGCGATCCGACGCCGGCGATAGTTGGTTAGGCGAGCGCCGGCTGGTCACCATTCTCTTTGCCGATCTGGCCGCCTTCACCGCTACCAGCGAGGACGCCGACCCGGAAGACGTCATCGATATGCTCAATCAGGTCTTTACCCGCCTGATGGCCGAGGCCGATCTTGAAGGCGGCTACCTGGATAAAACCGTTGGGGACCAACTGATGGTCTTGTTTGGAGTGCCGCGCTCGCACGAGGATGATCCCTCCCGGGCGGTACGGACGGCGCTGCGGATGCAAGCCGCAATGGAAGAGCTGGCCCCGGTGATGCGCGAGAAAGTAGGGCATGCTTTCAAAATCAACATTGGGATCAATACCGGCCTGGTGGTTTGGGGCCGGGTGGGGCCCGCCGGCCGAACGGCGGCCACCGTGATCGGCGATGCCGTTAATTTGGCCAGCCGCTTGCAACAAGTGGCCACCGGCGGTCAGGTGGTGGTCTCGGAGTCGACCTATTTTCAAACTCGCCGTTTTTTTGAGTACGAGGTGCTGGACCCGGTTCAGGTTAAAGGCAAGAAAAAGCCGGCCTCCATTTTCATGCCCCTCAATCCTCGCCAAAGTGTGCGAGCCGGCAAACAAGCCATTTTATTCAAAATTCCGCTCATCGAACGCCAGCAGGAGGTCCATGCTCTGCAGGCTCACTGGCAGCATGCGGTGGCTGGCGAGGCCCAGTTTGTGCTGATCTCCGGGGAGGCCGGGTCCGGTAAAAGCCGCTTGCTGATGGAGTTTGTCGACGGCCTGAGTCGCTTTCACACCGATAAACAGCCTTTGGTCCTGCAAACTTGCGGTCAGGCCGCTTCGGTTGGCAACTACTCGCCCCTCTCTGACTTGCTGACCCAACTCTTCAACCTCAGTCCGGAGGATAATAGCCTCCGCCGCCGGCGGAAGGTCGAAGATCGAGCCGAAATTTTGGGGATTACCGGCAACCAATTTTTGCCGCTAATGGGCTACCTCTTGGGCTGGTACGAGGGTCTGGGCGTGGCCAAGTCCGAAGAGGAGGTGGAGTTTTTGCGTCACTCCGCTCTCAACGACGCCGCCAAGCTGGTCATTTTGCAGGCCACCCGCCGTCCGGTTTTGATCATCATCGATGATTTGCAGTGGGCCGACGCCAACACTTTGCAGTGGTTCAACCGGCTCACTTTGATGAAGCAGTTACTTGCCCCCGAGCAGCCGGAGAACCCGGTCCGGCTCATGATTGTCGGCGCTTCGAGGCCACAGTTGGGCGGTTCCAACTGTTCGCTCCACATTGTTGATGAAATTATCACCCTGGCCCCGCTGAGTGATAAGGGCCGCCGCAACCTGATCGAGCAGCTCCTACCGGGGCGTGGCTTGCCCCAATCTCTGGTCGAGCGGCTCAGCCACGACTCCGGGGGAAACCCGTTCTATTTGGAAGAGACCGCCCAAGGGTTGGTCCAGTCAGGCCAACTGGTGCGACAGAATGGGGCCTGGCAGTTAACGCGGCCGGTTGATCAAATTTTTGTACCCCACAGCGTTGAAGCCCTGGTCATGGCCCATCTCGACGCCCTGGATCCGGCGGCGCGGATGGTGCTGCAATACGCGGCGGTGGTCGGTTTGGAGTTTGGCTATGATCTATTGGCGGCGATTACGCCGGTGGAGAATCTGGACTCTATCCTGATCGATCTGGAGCAACGCGGTCTGATCTGCGAGACGACCTCGGCTGATCCCGGCGAAATCAAACGCGTTTTTACCTTTACCCAGGCAATGGTCCGCGAGGTGGCCTATCGGAGTTTGCTGCGTAAAACTCGGCGTAGCCTGCACGAGCAGATCGCCCGGTTGGCCGAAGTCAAGAGTCCCGCTGAAAAACCCAACGAGATTGAACTCCTGGCCCACCATTATGCGGCGGGCGGCAACAGCGAAAAGACGATTACCTACAATTGGGTGGCCGGCCGGCGAGCGTTGGATTTACACAACCACGAAGAGGCTTACCGGCACCTGGGGCGAGCCTGGGTTGCGCTTAAACAAGCTGATGATCCTGATCCCGATACCCTCCGCGCCGTTGCCGATGCTTTAGCCGATGCCGCTACCTTTACCGGCAACTTTTCTGAAGCCGCCATCTGCTACCAGGCCGCTCAGGAGTTAACCGAGTCGACCCCCGAAAATCTGGCCAAACTGTTCTACAAACTGGGCCGCCTCCATTTTTACCAGAACAATATCGAAGAGGCCGACCGGTATTATCAGCGCTCGCAAGAACTGGCCACCAACGACCCGCCCTTGATGGCCCAACTTGATGCGGAACTGCGGTTGCTCTACGACCTGGGGTAATCTCGTTGGCTGAGCCCGTCGAAGCTAACCCCGCCTTCGACAAGCTCAGGCTCCGGCCCCTCAGCGTTGGCTGAGCCTGTCGAAGCCAACCCCGCCTTCGAAACGGCTCATCTTTAGCGCAAATGCCTATCCAGAAAATCCAGGCTAGCCTCATAAATAGCCATCGTGTCCGCATCGGCAGTTTCGGCCAGGAGATAATGCCCCCCTTGTTCAAAAAAATATAGCTCATAGGGCGCACCGACCTTGTCCAGGTTAGCCGCCAGCAGCTCACTTTGCTGGTAGGGCACCACATCGTCACCCTGACTGTGGAGCAGGGCGAGCGGCGGAAAATCGCTCCGCACGTGATAAGCCCCGGAATATTGCAAATAGAGTAACGGGTTGCGGTTGGGAAATCCCAGCGCGATGAAAGCCCGGTCCAGGCCAAACGGTGGAGTCAAGCTGCCTTCTTCCTGGCGGCGGCGCAGATCAAACAGGTCGGTGGGCGGACCGAGGAGCAGTGCCGCTGCCACCGGCTCGCCGCGCTGGAGCAGCCGCTGGACGTGAATGCCGCTGTAGCTGCCCCCGAGCAATCCCAACCGGGTGGCGTCGCTGCCGGGAAAACGCTCGTCGCGGACAAACTGGAGCAGCCGCTGCAGTTCATCCAGGGTCGCTTCAAAATCAAAGGTGTAAGCCGGACCGGCGGCGACCACGGCGTAGCCGGCCTGGGCCAGGATCAGGCTGACGCAGGACCAGGTGTTCGCCGGGCCGGGATAAATAGCCAGTAGGGTGGGTACGGCGCTAGGGGGCGCCGTGAGGGGGGTGTAGTAAAACGTGGCCTGGTTGGGCCTGCCGTCACTTTTAAAGTGAACCTGGCGCTCGATTCCTTCAGCCTCAATGGGATTGTCGCAGGTGAGCGGGCGGGGTTCGGCCAGAAAAAAGTCGGTGCCGGGTGAAAGGGGGGGTAAAGCCTGGGCGCTAAGGGTGGCGTCTAGACTCGTCGTGGCGTCCGCCTCGAGCGTGACGCCCCAATGGCTGCCCGGTTGCTGGCTCTCGTAGCCGGGCGCGGCGACCACGGGCCGGTAGGTGCCGGCCGGGATCCGGTCGATCCGGTAATGCCCGTCACTTTCACTGCGGTCGATGTGGGTGGTGCCGTCCCACTCGGCGACAATGACCCAGGCCCCAGCTACCGGCTGACCGGTTGAGTCGAGAATTTTACCTTCGAAACTGGCCAGGCTGGTCGCCCGGCTCTGGCCAGTGACCGCCCACCACCAGGTGTAAGTCTGATACTGGATCGTATTTCGGACCGCCCAAACCGCTTGGTTGGGCGTGGTCAGCAGCCAAGCTAACCCGGCTAGGCCGATAAGAACAATACCAATGAAAAGCCAGCGCTTAAAAAATGTGGTCATATGCATAACGGAGTGCGACCGAACCGGGGCTTCGATACCGAGCCACCCTCACCTCATCAATAGAGCAGGGTCTTTAGTTTTTGCATGACTTCTTCAAGAACTGCCTCCGGAATGGTGGTAAGATATTCTGCCCGCCTCATCCGCCAATCCAAACTCTTCACCTGATCGGCTAAGATGACTCCGGCTGCACCTGTGCCGGCTGGTATAACCACTTCAAACGGATACCCTTTTTGTTGGTTTGTGATTGGGCAAAAAATAGCTAACCCAACTTTTTGATTATAGGTTTGGGGTGATAAGACAACTGCGGGTCGTCTTCCGGCTTGTTCATGACCACTTTGAGGATTGAAATTTAACCAGACCACATCGCCCCGGTCAGGCACATAATCCATGCTTACCAAACTTCATGCCCAACGGTCAAGCCGGTCTCTACTTCGGAATGCAAATTGGTTTCCGTGATTTGTGCCAGCAATTGGTCTAACGTATAGTCGGGCTTGGTGACAGGTTCAAGCAAAAGTTTACCTTCGGAAATTGAAACCTCGACGATAGTACTTTGGTCAAGGCCAAGTTCAAGCGCGAAAGGTTTGGGAATACGCAGGGCCAGACTATTGCCCCATTTCTGAATTTTGGTTTGCATACTTCCTCCGTAGTCAAGAGCGCCGCAGGCCGGGAGGGCTTGGGGTCCATAGCTTCATCTTCGTGGTCAAACCCTCGGTTCGGTCGCCCTCCCGAAAGCAAATAAATGTATCTACAAAAGTGATACATCTATTGTAGTCTCAAATCCCTGTTTTGTAAATTGGTCCTCACTTAATCACCCTAAACCGCCATTGCCTTAAATGCCCCTGCAACTGCTCCGTCTCGGACATATTGTTGTTGTAACCTAAAGCTAATCCGGCCCAAGGGTCCCAAATCGAGTCTCGTCGCGCTGGCTACGGTCAGAACATGACACTAAGCCGGTTTTGTGGTATAGATTATGACGTGAATGCCTTAAGCCGAGACGAACAGTATCAGCTTGTGCTGAGTTGGCGCGAGCGAGGGGGGCAAGCCGCGCTCCGGGACTTTAATTTGAGCGAGCGTGATCTGGCTCTGGTCGATCTGACCGGGGCTGATCTTAGGGGCACGAATTTGCAACGGGCGCGTTTGACTGGTGCCACCCTGACGAAGAGCCACCTAGTTGAGGCCAACCTGACCGGCGCAGACTTAGAAGATGCCAACCTGGAACGAGCCGACCTATCGCGGGCGCGTTTGACCGGCGCTAATCTGCACCAAACCAATTTCATCAGAGCCAATTTGAGTGGGGCGGATCTACGGCTAACTAATATGCTTGAAGCTATGCTGCTGGGCGCTGACCTCAGCCAAGCCGATCTACGTGCCGCGTATCTCGTTCGAGCCAGCCTCAAAGGCGCCACCTTAACCGGCGCCAACCTCACCGGGGTAAATTTGGCCGAAGTGGTCCTGGCGGGCGCGGTGTTGTCCGGAGCAAAAAATCTGTCCGGGCTCAACTTTAAGCGGGCTCAAGTGGCCCGCGCGATCTTGACCGGTTTAAATTTGGCCGGCTCTTATTTTGGCGAGGCCTCGTTAGATGAAGCTGATTTGTCGGCTGTCAACTTGAGCGGCGCTTTTTTAGGCCAGGCTCGCTTGACGCGCGCTAATTTGTCTCGGTCTAACCTCAGTGGTGCTTTTTTGGTTGGCGCCAAGTTGGTGGGCGCTAACCTGACCAACGCCATCCTGCGTGGCGCCATCTTGGCCCATGCTAACCTGTCAAACGCTAACTTGACCGGGGTGCAGTGGGCCGGTGTTGACCTGACCGGCGCGACTATGCCGAATGGAGATCTCTATGACCCGACTGTTGAGTTCCCAAAACCACCTGTTTGAGCTCGCCCGCCGGGGCCAGCGTTTGCCGCACATTGCACTGGCTATTGGCCTGAGTTTGGTGATCATTATCGCCGCCCAAATTATCGGGGGTATTCCGGCCTCGCTGATCATTATCGCCCTGTCCACCCTCGATGGCCAGTTAGATTTTAGCGACCTAAGTTCGGAGCAACCCCAACTCAATGTCGATGCCTTGATGCCGGATACTGCCTTGGAGCAAGCGATTTTATTGATCTTTGCCTTTGCCCCAATTTTCTTGATGCTGTGGGGTTGGTTAGCCTTGTTCGAAAAACGCCCTTATTGGACGCTTGGCTTGGAACTGGCGGGAGCCTGGTGGAAATATCTGCGCGGCATCCTGGTCGGCTTGGTCATGTTCAGCGCTTCAGTGGGACTGCTGGGGCTGCTGGGCTACACGGCCGTGGAGAGTGGTACGTCGCAGCCGCAGGGCGTGACGGCGCTCGGCGGGGTGCTGCTGGTGCTGTTCGGCTGGGTGGTGCAGGGAGCGGGTGAAGAGATCCTGACGCGAGGGTGGCTGCTCCAGGTCATCGGCGCGCGTTACCGGCCCGTCTGGGGAATCCTGCTCTCGACGCTGCTATTTGCCTTGTTTCACCTGTGTAACCCCAATGTCAGCCTCGTGGCCATGCTCAACCTGGCCCTCTTTGGCCTGTTTGCCGCCCTCTACACCCTGTACGAGGGCGGGTTGTGGGGGATCTTTAGTATCCACTCTGTTTGGAATTGGGCTCAAGGCAACCTGTTTGGCTTTGAGGTCAGCGGGATGCCGCCGGCGGGTGGCTCGTTATTCAATTTAATGGAGACCGGCCCGGATCTGATCACCGGCGGCCCCTTTGGCCCCGAAGGCGGCTTGGCCGTGACCACCGTTCTGGTCATCAGTTGCTTGCTCGTTTGGGGCGCCAGTCTGCGGCAGCGACCCTAATCGTCAGGTAGATGGGGACGATTTGATCAGGGGCGGCAGTCGCAATTCGGTCTCGCCGAGCAGTCCTTGCCGCCGAAAAATCATAATCAAAATAATCGCCACCGCCACGACAATCTGGCTCAATCCATAGAGTGGATTGCCGCCGATGGCCAACTCAGTCTCGACCCGGCGCAGCAATTCGGGCACCAGGGTCATGACCACCGCCCCCACCCCCGAGCCGCTAATACTGCCCATGCCGCCCACCACCAACATCACCACCACGTTAAACGTGATTAAGAAGGAAAACGAGCTCGGCGTAATCGCCGTGATTTGGTGCGCCCACAGCGATCCGGCTACGCCGGCGAAAAAAGCGCTCACGGCAAAGGCCAGTAGCCGGGTTGGAAAGACCTTGACCCCGCGGGTTGAGGCAGCCAGCTCATCCTCCCGGACGGCGATCATCGCCCGGCCGTAGGGAGAGTTGATCAGCCGCCAGATGACATAAACCGTCACCACGACCCAGCCGTAAACCCACCAGATATCGGTAAACCCTGGCAGCCCATTGAGCCCTCGCGCCCCTCGGGTGACGCTCTGCCAGTTGTTAGCCACCACCCGCACCACGACCATCAAGCCCAAGGTAGCCACCGCCAGGTAATGACCGCGCAAGCGCAGCACCGGCAGGCCGACGATCACCGCCACCACAACGGCTAGCAAGCCGCCGGTGATGGTTGCCGCCGCAAACGGTAGGGTAATCTGCCGCAGCCACAGCGGTAACCCGGTGATGACCGCCACTTTGACCTCCGCCGGCAGAGTCAACAGCGCCGCGGCATAGGCGCCGATCGCCATAAAGGCCGCATGGCCCAGCGAAAAGTCACCGGTGAAGCCGTTGGTCAAGTTGAGGCTAACGGTGAGAACGATATTAATCCCCATAATCGCGATGACGCGCAAGTAGTAATCGTTGAGCGTCTGATCGGCCAGAAACAGCAAGCCGATCAAGCCCAGGCCGTAAATGAGAACATTAGGGTTGAGCCGCATCAAGCCCGCTCCTCGGTGTCTGCTCCCAACAAGCCGTTGGGCCGGATCAGGAGGACCAGCAGCAGTAAGCCAAAGACAAAGGCATCGCGATAGCCGGAGTAGGCCGGCGGTAGAAAGCCGACAAAGAAGACTTCGGCAAAGCCCAGCAAGTAGCCGCCCAAGACCGCGCCGGGAATAACCCCGATGCCGCCGATGACGGCCGCGACAAAAGCCTTGAGTCCCGGCAAAAAGCCCATAAACGGCTCGACGGTTTTGAACTTGGCCGCCCACAGAAAACCGGCCACCCCGGCCAGCGCCGAGCCAATCAGAAAGGCGGTCATTACCACCTGGTTGATGTTAATGCCCATCAGGTGCGCCGCTCGGAGATTCTCCGCCGAGGCCCGCATGGCAATGCCCAGCCGCGTCTGGCGGATAAAGAAGGTCAACCCCAACATCAGCCCCACGGTTAGCGAGACCGTGATGAGATCGAGTGTTGAAAAGCTAACGCCGCTCACATTATGGATTTGGTTGATGCCTGCGGGCAGCCGGATCGAGCGGGGTTGAGCCGTCAGAGTCATAACGGTGCCATTTTGGATGAGCGTACTGACCCCCAGCGACGTAATCAGCATGGCTACTTCCGGTGCGCCGCGCACGGGCCGGTAGGCCAGTCGCTCCATCAGCACACCCACCAGCCCGATGGCCAGCATCGGGAGTAGCACCGCCGCGCCCAAGGGCAAAAAGCTGTTGGCCACCACGGCCAGGGCCAAATAGGCCCCCCACATCATCAAATCGCCGTGGGCAAAGTTGATCAACCGCAAAATGCCGTAGACCATCGTCAGCCCGATCGCCACCAAGGCGTACATGCTGCCTAAGTTGAGGCCGTTGATAAACTGCTGGGCGATGTAAGAAAAAGAGTAGGAAAACAAGGTCAGCCCCCTAGATAGGCGCTCCGCACCAGCGGGTTGTCGATTAAATCGGCGGCTAAACCGGCCAGCCGGATCTTGCCGGTCTCTAGCACATAAGCTCGGTTGGCCACGCGTAGCGCTTGAAAGGCATTTTGTTCCACCAACAAAATCGTCACCCCTTGGCGGTGCAAGTCCTGGATCACGTTGAAGATCACCTCAACCAACTTGGGGGCTAACCCCAGCGACGGTTCATCCAGAAGCAGCACTCGCGGCCGGCTCATCAAAGCCCGGCCGATAGCCAACATTTGTTGCTCGCCCCCGCTGAGCGTGCCGGCAGCCTGTCGTTTGCGCTCGGCCAGGACGGTAAACAGATCGTAGATCCGCTCTATATCGCGTTGAATTTCGGCTTTATCCTGGCGGTGGTAGGCGCCCAAAATTAGATTCTCGGCTACACTCAGGCGCCCAAAGATTAGCCGTCCTTCCGGACAATGAGAGATGCCCCGACGCACAATCTCCTGCGGCGCGGCCCGGCTCAAGTCTCGCCCTTCAAACCGGATGCTGCCGTTGGAGGGACGCAGGATACCGGAGAGAGTTAGCAGCGTGGTGCTTTTGCCGGCCCCATTACTGCCGACGATGGTGACCAATTCGCCGGCCTCTACCTGTAACGAAATTCCGCGCAAGGCTTGAATGCTGCCGTAAGCCACGTGCAGGTTTTCAATTTCCAGGAGTGTCATGCTCGGTCACCTGTCCCAAATAAGCCTCGATCACCCGCGGGTCATGGCGAATGGCCTCCGGCGTCCCATCGGCGATGACTTGCCCGTAGTTGAGCGCCTGGATCCGGCGGCAAATACCCATGATGACTTGCATATTGTGTTCGATGAGCACAATCGTGAGATTTAGCTGCTGGTGGAGCCGCTCGATCAAGCGCATCAGGCTCTCGGTTTCACTCGGATTCAGACCCCCGGCCGGCTCATCGAGCAGCAGCAATTGGGGCGATAAGGCCAGCGCGCAGCCGATTTCCAGGCGGCGTTGCTGGCTAAAAGAGAGAGTCTTTGCCGGGGCGTGCCGCTGCTCATCCAACTCCACCAGCTTGAGTACCTGCCGGGCCTGGTCGATGAGCTGGTGCTCCGCAGCGGTAAAGCGAGGCAAAGTTAACAGCGTGTCCCACAACCGAACTGATTGGTGTACCTGAGCCGCCACTTTAATATTCTCCAGGGCCGAAAGCGAGTTCAGCAGCCGCAGCTTCTGAAAGGTGCGCGCCATACCCAGGCGGGCAATGCGCTCGGGCCGGGCGGAGGTAATATCGGTTTGCCCCAACCAAATCCGGCCCGTGGTCGGCTTGACCACGCCGGTTAACAAATTGAAAAGCGTAGTCTTCCCGGCGCCATTCGGGCCGATGATGCCCAGGAGTTCACCCCGGGCCAGGTTCAGTTTGTAGTCGTTTACGGCCTGCAAGCCCCGGAACGATTTGGACAGCCCTTGTACCCGCAGGAGGGGGCTTAGGTTTTTAGACGAATTGGCTTGATGAATAGAAGCGACTGGGTTGGTCATTCTAGCTCCTGGATTTTATGAGAAAACAGGTGAATGTCAAGATGTTTCTACTTTTTGCCAGATGGTGGTCAATTTCGTGGTCATAAAGAGTAAATAAATTATATAAATTGATAATTTGGCCTTTAATTTGACTTGCGCTTTAATTCAGATATGATGCACTCCATTGTGACGAACCGAACAGCAAAAAGGCCGCGCTGCCTAAAATGATCTATTTTGGGAAATGATTACCGAGCATACCGTTAAGACAATGTTGGCCCACTCCATTCGTGAAGCGCGCAAGTCGCTCGGCTTGCGGCAAATCGACCTTTCGGATATTACCGGGCTGCCAACCAGCTACCTGTCAGGGTTGGAGCGAGGCACTCGGCTGCCAACCATTTCAACCCTGTTAAAAATTAGCCATGCCTTGGACCGGCCGCTGGAGTATTTTTTGCGAGAAGACTCGCGTCGACCGCGTTCCTTGGGGATGATTTGTCACGCTAAATCGATGGTGGGCCAGGCGGCGCACAAGTTTGCCCAATTGGTTGAACAGAAGGCCGAAGGTGAAATCAAAGCGCGTTTGTACCAGTACGGTGCCCTCGGCAATGCCCAAGCCCAAATCGAGAGTCTGGCCGAAGGCGCCATCCATCTCTACATCGACGAACTGTTGGGATTTGAACACTATGCCGAGCTGTGCGGCCTGGTCTTTTTACCCTTCTTCTTCCACAGCCGTCAGCAATACAATCGTTTTGTCCAGAGTGAAACTTTTGAAGCAGAGATTTTTCAGCCTTTGCTCCAAAACGGGATCCGGCTGCTCAACCCCACCTCAACCTGGGAGTGCGGGTCGTTTGAGCTCCTTTTTTCTACCCAGCCAATTTTTGAGCCGGATGATCTGCGTGGTCGCCGGCTGCGATCCTATGACTCCCCGGTCGCTCTGGAGTTACGCCATCTTCTGGATACAGATCCCCAGGTGGTCGAGTGGAGCGAGATTATTCAGGCTTTTGAGCGCGGCGCTATCGACGCGGCTTTAATTCCGGCGGCTCACTTCAGCGCCCTCGACTTTCGGGGCTTAGCCCGTTACGCTACCTTTCTGGATTACGGCTATACGTCCAACTTCCATGTCGCGGTCAATGATCGCGAGTATAGCTTGCTCTCTCCGGCGGTGCAGCAAGCCCTGGCTGAAGCTGTTGAGGAAGCCGGTCACTACTGTGCCGAGTTAGACCGGCAGCAAACCGCCCTCAATTTGGAAAAGTTGTCCACGGAGCAGGGAGTCGCCGTCATTCATCCTGATCCGGCCTGCTGGCGAAGCCGCTTTGACCAAGCGATTCAGCAGCTTTGTCTCCGACGCTGGCCCAATCAACGTCGATATGAGACCCTTCAGAGCATTTAAGTTTTGGGTCGGAGCAGGGGCTTTGCATTAAAATGGAGCGCAGAGCTTGCTCTGCCGGCAAACCAGGGTTTGCCCTCCATATTTACAAGGAGGTTCGTGGCCTATGCTCTAAAACTAAGAAGAGCTTGCGGAAAGTCGGAGTCTTACGCTCACCGTCTCTTAGCTCTCTAATTCTTCTCCCCTGACCAACAAGACCTTAACGGTCAACCTCTTCACCCACATTGCTGACCAATGAGTGCTCCTGGTTCCCCGCGCCGACTCCGAAGAAGTCAGAATAAGTTAAGCGTTAGCAAAAAAGGAGGATTGGAGCATGTTTTTCCCTAAAGCATTACGTTGGTTAATGATACTGACTCTGGTGTTAGGCGTGGCGGCCTGCACCGCTGCCACCCCGGCCCCGGCCCCCGAAGCCCCCGCCGAACCGGCCGAAGCCGCCGTCCCCACTGAAGAAGCGGCCGAACCGGCCGAAGCCGCCGCCCCCACCGAAGAAGCGGCCGAAGCCGCCGCTCCTACCGAAGAAGCGGCGGAAGAAGAGGCAGCCGAAGCTGCCAGCGGCGAGTCGATCAAAATCGGGGCCATGTATAACGTGACGGGCGGGATGTCGTCGATTGATGCGCCTGGCTTGAACGGGATGAAGTTGGCGGCGGAAGAGATCAACGCCGCCGGTGGTGTACTGGGACGGTCCCTGGAAGTCATCGCCATTGATGGCAAAACCGACCAAACTACCGTCACCAACGCCGTCTCAGAGATGATTGAGGTCAATGGCGTGGTCGCTATCGGCGGTTTAAATGACTCTACCTTCGCCCTGGCCGCCGGACCGATCGCCCAGGAGGCCGGGGTACCTTTTGTTACCGCCGGTGCCACCCTCCCTACCTTGCCGGAACAGGTGGGCGACTATTTCTTTATGGTGCCTTTCGGGGATGATACCCAAGCCTACGCCATTGCCGATTATGCCGTTGATGAGTTGGAAGGTAAGACCGCCTATATGTTGGTTGACCAGGCTTATGACTTCACCACGGCCCTGGCCTCGTTCTTCAAGGAACGCTGGGAAGCTCGCGGTGGCGAAATCGTACTCGAAGACATTTACCAGTCGGGGGACACCGACTTTTCGGCCCAGATCGCCCGTGTCAAGGAACTCGACCCGCAGCCGGATGTGCTTTTCATTTCCGCTGTCCCCAATGAAGCCGGGATCACCACCCTGCAATTCCGCGAGGCTGGGCTTAATCAGCCCATTCTCTCCGGCGATGGTTTCGACACGCCGCTCATCGGTGAAGTGGCCGGCGACCTGGCCACCGATGTCTACTACTCCACCCACGCCTCCCTCGACAACCCCGATCCCAAGGTGGCCAACTTCGTGAGCGCTTATGAGGCCGCCTATGGCAACCCACCCGAAAACGCCTTTGCCGCTTTGGGCTATGATATGATGAACTTGATAGCCGATGCTATCGAACGAGCCGGGGCCGATGACCCGGCCGCGATTAGAGACGCCCTGGCCGGGACCCAGGACTTTCAAGCCGTCACCGGCACTATCACCTATCCCGAAGGCCAGCGCAAACCGGCTAAGTCTGTCACGATTATCCAGGTTCAAAACGGCGCGTACTCCTTCGCCGCGGAAATTACGCCCGAGTGAGGTTAACTTGGAGACAGCCCTGATCGATCGATTTCTATCAGACCTGGCTGTCCTGACCGCCATTGACTCCGGTACGCATAACCCGGCCGGAGTCAATGCGGTCGGTCGCTTTATGGCCGAGCGGCTGACGGCCTTGGGGGCGACGATCAAGCGTTACCCTTGTGACTCGGTGGGCGATTGCCTGAGCGGGACGCTGCGCGGCTCAGGCCAGGCTCGCCTCTTGCTGTTGGGGCATTTGGATACAGTTTACCCGGATGGAATCGGCGCCGAACGCCCGTTGCGGGTTGAAGGCAACCGCGCCATCGGCCCCGGCGCATGCGATATGAAAGGGGGACTGTTGCTCGGTCTGTACGCCCTGGAGCGGCTGCTGGCCTCGGGCTTTGCTGATTTTGCCGAGATCACCTTTTTTTGCGGCAGCGATGAAGAGATTAATTCACCCTACTCCCAGACTCATTACTTGCCGCTGGCCGCTCGCGCCGACGCCGCCTTGGTCTTGGAAGCCGGCTGGCCAATCGAGCCGTTGCCCGGCGGCGCCCTGACCAGTGCCCGTAAAGGCGGTGGCCTTTTGAGATTGAATATCACCGGCCGGGCCGCTCACGCCGGCACGGAATTTGAACGTGGCGCCAGCGCTATCCTGGCCCTGGCTCGCAAAATCGAGGCCTTCCACGGGCTGACCGGACGCTGGCCGGGCGTGACGGTCAACGTCGGGGTTGTGCATGGTGGCACCGTTTATAACGCGGTCGCCGCTGAAGCTTGGGCCGAGATCGATCTGCGAGTTGAACGCCAGCAAGATATTGCCGCTCTGGAAGCCGCTTGCCGGGAGATTGCCGGGCGCGAAGATGTGGCGTATACTGCGGCCCAACTCGAGGGGGGCGTGGTCGCCCCGCCGATGGAGCGCACGCCGGCCATTGCTCTCTTGGTTGAGCTGGCCCAGGCCGAAGCCAGGGCGCTCGGCTTTACCTTAACTGAAAAAAAATCGGGTGGTACCTCGGATGCCAGCTTTGTGGCGGCTCAAGGTACGCCCGTCCTCGATGGTCTGGGGCCTGTCGGCGCGGAAGATCACAGTCCGACCGAGTACCTGCTCATCGATAGCTTGGAGCCGCGGCTTAACCTGCTGACCCAATTGATGCAGGCCATTACCCGCCGGCGGGCTGATCTACGGGCGGTTCGCCGCCTCACTAAAACTTGATGACACCAAAGGAGTTTGTCAGCGTGAGTATCGAACAAATCGTCACCAAAGCCAGCGCGGCCGGCGTGCGCTTGATTCGGTTTCTGTATTGTGATAACGGCTGTACCATCCGCGGGAAACTGGCCCATATCGATAGCCTGGAGGCTCGGATGCAAACCGGGATCGGCCTGACCGTAGCCATGCAGGCCATGAATATGCTCGATCAGCTTCAGCCGGTCGAAGGGATGGGGCCGGTTGGGGAAATTCGCCTGGTCCCTGACCCCAACAGCTTTGTCATTTTGCCCTACGCTCCCCACAGCGCCGCCATGATGTGCGATATGATCGCCTTGGATCGGCAGCCGTGGGGCGCTTGTCCCCGCAGTTTCTTAAAGCGGATGATTGCCCGCGCGGCCGGGCAAGGCATGACCATCCAGGCTACGCAGGAGAACGAATTTACTTTGCTGCGCCCGGATGAAGCCAGTGGCTACATCCCCATTGATACCGGCCTCTGTTTTAGCTCTATTTCGATGACGGCGGCTGCCGCTGTTATGGACGACATCGTCTCTGCTTTTGAGGCCCAAGGCATCGCCATCGATGCCTATTACCCTGAACTCGGCCACGGCCAACACGAGTTGCCCATCCGCCACGCTCCGGTGCTGCAAGCCGCTGACAACCAGGTCTGGTTTAGAGAAACGGTGCGCAATGTGGCTCACCAACACGGCTTGTTGGCCTCACTCACCCCCAAACCGATGCCTGACCAGGCCGGCAACAGCAGCCACATTCACTGGAGCGTCTGGGACTCTGCCGGCGAGACGAACTTGCTGTACGATCCGGCGGATCGTTACCAGCTCAGCCGGTTGGGCTATCATTTCATCGGCGGGGTGTTGGCTCACCTGCCGGGCCTCTTGGCTCTGACCGCGCCCAGCTACAACTCGTACCGGCGCTTGCAGCCTCACTTCTGGAGCAGTGCCTACACCAGTTGGGGGCCGGACAATCGCGAGGCATCGGTCCGGATTGCGTCCGGCTTATGGGGTCGCGAGCCGGTGAGCGTGAACCTCGAACTGAAAGCCAGCGATTCTAGCAACAACCCCTACCTGGCTCTGGGCGGCCTGATCGCCGCCGGCCTCGATGGGGTGGCGCGAGAGCTTGATCCCGGGGAAGTAACCTTGATCGATCCCGGCAATTTGACCGAGACTGAGCGCACCAAACGCGGTATTAAGCGCTACCCTACCTCTCAAATCGAAGCGCTGGAGGCGCTGGAGCAAGATGAAGTTTTGATAGATGCCTTGGGGACCACGTTGAGCCAGGCCTATCTGGCGGTCAAACGTTCTGAGTATGCCGCTTTTGCCGCCGAAGACGTTGATTTTGAGATCAAACACCATCTTTATAAGTTTTAGCAGCCTGCCGTTATGATGGATTTATCTGAAATTCCGATTATTGACCACCATGCTCACTCGCTGCTGCGACCGGAAACAACGCACGATCCGGTTGGGTTTCAGCGCTGGTTCACCGAGTCGGTCGACCCTCAAGTTCACGCTCGGGATGTGCCTCACAGTCTCGTCTTTCGGACCGGGGTGCGCTGGCTGGCTGAACTGCTCGACTGCGCGCCTACCCCCGGGCTGTTTTAGCTCGCCTGTCCGGCTCAACCCTATGAGGCCTGGACCCGCCGCTTGTTCCAGGAGGCCAATATCAGCCTTTTGTTGTGCGACTACGGTTATCAGAGCAGCCAGGCTTACAGCCACACCGAATTGCAGGCGCTGTTGCCCTGCCGGGTTGAGCCGATGCTGCGGTTGGAGACTCTGGCCGAACAACTCATTGTCCAGTCCGATACCTTTGCCCAACTTATTGAGGCCTTTGTGGCCAGCGTTGGTCAGGCCCGGGCGGATGGCTATGTGGCCCTCAAGAGTATTGTCGCTTACCGGACCGGTTTGGACGTTCTACCAACCTCCTCGGCAGAGGCTGCTGCTGCCTTCCAGCCGCTCAAAGCAGAAGCTCGGCGAGCCGGTCAGGTTCGGTTGGCCAGTAAGGCCCTCAATGATTACTTGATCGGCCTGGCGTTGGAGCAGGCTGCGCTCCAAGAACTGCCGGTGCAGTTTCATACCGGCTTTGGTGACCGCGATGCCGACTTGCGCTGGGCCAATCCGCTGCACTTGCGCGCCCTCATTGAAAGTGCGCGTTGTCCTCTGGTCTTGCTGCACGCCGGCTGGCCTTACTATCGAGAGCTGGCCCACCTGACCGCCATCTACGCTAACGTCTGGATCGATCTGTCGCTGGCGGTGCCCTTCGCCACGGTCGGTATCCCGGCGATGCTGCGCGAGGTTTTGGGCATGGCCCCCTTCAACAAAATCATGTTCGCCACCGATGCTTTCACCATGGGCGAAATCTTTTGGCTGGCGGCCCGGTGGGGCCGGTGGGGGGTGGGACGTGTTCTCGAGGAGTTGGTGAACGATGGCTTCATGAGTCAGGCAGAAGCCTGGTCAGCGGCTGAAGCTATTCTCAACGGCAATGCTGCGCGTGTCTACAGCCTGATTTAGAGCATTCGTATCTCCTGAGTAGATCCCGGTAGTCACCCACTAACTTGCCTTGACTTAACGAGGAAAACTCCTACAATCTCGCTCGTAACTTACCCGGTCATCACTGGGCTATCCAAAATCAGCACCCGGATTTTTGTTTCTGACGTTTCCCGGTCATAATACTGTAACTTCGTTTTTTTCCCTCGCTTCTTGTTGGTAAATGAGTGCAACCTCGCTACTATACCCCCCTGTCTTTAGAAAAAGAATGTCTTTTTATGGAAACACAGGAGTATTTTTTTTATGTCTCGAGCAACAGACAAAATCAAAGAAGAGCTAATGGGCCAAGACTACATCGCCTCTGATGAGATCGCGACGGTAGTCTACTTAGCCGAACAGCTTGACAAACCAATTTTGAGCGAAGGACCGGCCGGCGTAGGGAAAACAGAACTGAGTAAAGCCTGGGCTAAAGCGGCTGGCCGCCCCTTTATCCGTTTGCAGTGTTACGAAGGTTTAGATGAAACCAAAGCTTTATATGAGTGGGAGTATGCGAAGCAGATGCTCTACACTCAACTCTTACGCGATAAGTTGAGCGAAGTTATTCAAGGAACGGGCAGCTTGGCCGACGCTGCCGATCGCATCGCTGCCGAAGAAGAGGTATTTTTTTCGGAGCGATTTTTGCTGCCGCGGCCACTACTTAAGGCCTTGATGTGTGATGAACCGGTTGTTCTACTCATTGATGAGATCGATCGGGCTGATGTTGAATTTGAGGCTTTTCTGCTCGAAGTGCTGAGCGACTTCCAGGTCACCGTCCCGGAACTGGGGACAATTGCGGCCAAGCACCAGCCGACCGTTTTCCTAACCAGCAACAATACCCGGGAACTAAGCGAAGCCCTGAAGCGGCGCTGCCTCTACATCCACATCGGCTATCCCGATATTGAGGCTGAACTCAGTATCGTCCGTCTGAAAGTCCCGGATTTGGCTCCCCAGTTAGCCCGCCAAGCCGTCGAAATGGTGCATCAACTTCGCCAGCTCGATCTCAAAAAATCGCCGTCAATCAGCGAGACGCTGGATTGGGCTAAGGCTTTGCTCAAGCTTAATGCCAAGCAGCTCGATCAGCAGACCGTCGCCAATACCTTAACCGTTCTTCTTAAGCACGAAACGGACGTCATCCGGGCAAAGCGAGCGCTTCAGGGCGGTGGCTCAGAGCGTGGCAGTCGTGGGCGCCGGGGGGGACGCGGTTTCGACCCGGATGATTTTAGTAGCTATCGTAACGTCTATGGCCAGTAGGTGAGGATGGAGAATTGGGGTTTGGAAGTGGACTCTCTTTCATCGCAAATCTTTAATTTTTCTTTCCTGATCACCAACTATTCTCAAGGAGCAGACCGTGGATCAACGCATCGTTGAATTCATTGCCGGGTTAAGAGCAGCGGGTGTACGCGTCTCCATTGCTGAAAGTCAGGATGCCTTCCATGCGGCTAGCTTTATGGGCGTTCAAAACCGCAACGATTTTCGTCATTCGTTGCGGACCACGTTAGTGAAAGAGGCCCATGATCAGCCTATCTTTGACAATATGTTCCCGCTTTACTTTGGCACCGACAGCCCGCCCATGCTCAATCTCAGCGATGATCTTTCGCCGGAAGAACAGCAGATGTTGCAGCAGGCGCTGCGAGACCTGCTGCAGCAGATGGGCTTGCAAGGCGATCAGCAGCAAGGCCAACAAACTCAAGAAGGGCAGCGCGGCCATCGACGCCAGCGCCAAGATCAACAGCTCTCTTCACAGCAGCTAAAAAATTTGATGGAACTGCTCCAGTCGCTACTGCAGGGACAGAACCTGGATCAGGAGACGCTCGATCGATTGGGACAACAAGCCGGCCTGGATCAAGCTCGTAACAATTATGAGCAGCGGTGGGTACAATCCAAGATGATGCGTGAGTTGGGCATGCAAATCTTGGAGCAACTTATGCAGCAACTGCCCGGCCAACTGCAGCAGCAGGGTATGAGTCAGGACCGGATCGATCAGTTGATGGAGGATATGGAGGCGAACAAAGAGGCCTTAGCTGAGCAAATTGCTCGTTTTGTAGGCCGCAGCATTGCCGAACAGCGCGCTGAGGAAGATCAGCGTAATCGCCAGACTCAGCAGCCTGATGATCTAATGCATCGGCCCTTCGACCGGCTGTCCGAAGAAGATGCCAACCGGCTCAAGCAGGAGGTGCGTCGTTTGGTTGCGCAGTTGCGTAGCCGGGCGGCCCTGCGCCGCAAGCGGGCCAAAAGTGGTACGCTCGATGCCAAACGCACCATCCGCACCAACTTACGCTACGGGGGTGTACCTTTAGAACTAAAATTTAAATACCGGCACCTCAAACCTAAACTGGTCTTGGTTTGTGACTTATCGACCAGTATGCGCAACACGGTTAGTTTCTTGCTGCGAATGATCTATGAGTTGCAGGATCAGGTTAGCAGCGCTCACAGCTTTGGCTTTGTCAGCGATCTGGGCAATATTACCGAAGACTTCGCCCAACATCCGCCCGATCAGGCTGTTGAAATTGTCCTGGCCCGGCCTGACCTTCAGCCTGGTTACTATAGCACGGATCTGGGCAACAGTCTCAACACCCTGATGCGGGACTTTGCCGGGAGTATCGACAATCGGACTACGGTGGTCTTTGTGGGGGATGGGCGTAATAACTATCGTGACCCCCGTCTCGATCTAATGGATCAGATCAAACGGCGTGGTAAGCGCATCATTTGGCTCAATCCGGAACATCCCCAGCAGTGGGCCAGTGGTGACAGTGATATGCTCGACTATTTCCCCTTCGCTGCAGCGGTGCATCGGGTTAGCAATATGGCGGAGTTGGCTCAGGCGGTTGATAAATTGTTAACAGCCCACTAAAACACTTGCAACACTAAAAACGGCGCTGAATAAATAATATTCAGCGCCGTTTTTTTGTTCCATCAAGCTAACATCTCAAGTCTTGACGGTGAGCAGACAAACGGTGTTTCTTCAAGAGCAATTACTCCTCCGGTTTAACGATGAGGGGGAGATAAATCGAAAAATTGACTCCATTGATACTGGTAGATACAAGATTGGATGATACAGGGCTAACATTTGAACCGGAGATAACAGCCGTGTTGGTAATAACCGTTACATTCTTGGGCAGAGGGCTGTTAACTTGAACAACAAACTCTACACTTTGGGTGGTGCTGACACTTATTGTTCCCGCCAGGTGTTTGTATTGGTTAGTGGAACCTACTCGTGCCCAACCGGCACCTCCAGTAGGGCCAACAAAAGAGGTGTTATTAGGTAAGGTCTCAACAATTTCTACGTTGTTGGCTTGGTCGCCTGTTTTTGAGTAAGTCAGAGTATAAGTGATCAAGTCACCGGCAGAAACAGAACTGGCGCTCGCTATCTTGATCAAATTGAGGACTGGGGCAGGCTGAGGAGCGTTGATGGGCGTTACAACATTTCCGGTCGTATTATCGAGCGGCGCCGAATCAGCTCCCTTGGAGCCATCGTCGCCGATTTGAGCCTGATTGGTTACGGAGTTCTCGCCAGCCGGAAACGGATCATCCACGGTTACGGTGAAAGAGATTGCGCCTTTACCATTTGTAGCCAAATTGTTGAGATTAAATCTATACTGATCTGCCCCTATCGGTGTCCAACCGGGATGGCTAGCCGCTGCCTCAAAACTGGTGTTAGTTGGTAAAGTTTCGGTCACGACAACGCCGGTAGCAGGCCCGCCGGTATTTGTGTAGTTTAAAGTGTAAATGATATTCTGCCCCGGTGAAGCTTCACTAACGTTAGCTGATTTGGTAATTTGCAGGTTGGGCGCAGCCGCCAGACTTGGCTCCAAACACCACTCAAAAAGCGATCCAACATCACCACTAACGTTGTCTGTAAATTCTAAAATCCATTCGCCTGCGATAGTCTGACCCACGAACGCGGCGTTGAGCGACTCGGCTGGCCGGTACGACTCTCCATCAATATAAGCTGGCTCCGGCGGCTCCCGGTCTTCTTGAACATTGCAGTTGTTTTGAATGGACAAACTCGCTTCGTCATCAAGCGTGACATTAATATCATCGCCATCACAGGCATGCTCACCATGGGTACGTGAGATTACTGGAATCTCGAAGAGCGGCATACTAATAACGCGAGCACTAGACAAAGTAACATCAGCAACTTTATGTATCAATGTAAATCTTAAGTCTCCCACAAAGGTATGTGTAGCAACCAGTGTCATGTTAAGATCTGTAATGAGGCCGATGTCGGTCACAGTTAAGCTATCGGTTAGGATAGGACCGGGAACGGGGTTACTAGGACCACCTAACTGACTATCAGGAATCGATTTGGGTGAAGCATCAAGATTACGGCAGTAAGGTCCATCGGCCGCAGCGGGTGTAGGCAAAAAACCTAGAGCCAGAACTACCAGCATAACCCCAGCAAACACCGAAAAAAGTCTAATCTGATTCTGTAATCTCATAGCAAAATCTCCTCTCCATGTTCAAGTTTTTCCTGGAATTAATATCTCTACACCCGTTAATCCAGCACTTTAAGCGTTTGTAAGCTAATCGGGCAATCTTACTTTAAGATGATAGGGAGATACAAGTCCTCGAAGATCTGGAGAGGCGTTACCACTGTAGCCTCTGCCACAAACAAGTTATTACCTCCGATTTCGGCAGTATTTGTTATGGTCTCTATGCCCTCGGGTATAGTGGTGTCAACCTTTATGATAAATTGAGTGGATTTCGTTTCATCGGAATCAAGATCCCCTACCGGGTAAGTGTATTGATTGCTGGAGCCGACTTGAGTCCAACCGGGAGCACTGGATGAGGCCATAAAGCTACTGTTACTGGGGACTGTCTCGGTCAGAACGGCCCCGACGGCATTCTGGGTACCATTATTGGTATAGGTTAAGGTGTAAGTAATCAAACCACCTGGGCTTACAGTTGTTGCTCCGTCGGTTTTGCTAAGCAACAGGTTTGGTCCTGTATTGATGAAAGTGTTCAGTGAAGTTTGGTTGTCTTCCGGTTTTTGATCTTGGCCATTTATCCCATTATCACCAATGCTCACAGTATTGGTGACGGTAGTACTGCCTGACGGATACGGCTCGACCACTGTCACGACGAAAGTCGCGGTATCTTTTTGATCGATCGCCAGGTTACCAACACTGTAGGTGTACTGGTTAGTAGCACCAACCTGTTGCCAGCCGGGATTAAGGCTAGGGTTAAATGTAGTATTGGAAGGTAAGGTCTCTGTAATTACTACACCGCTGGCATTAGAGCCTCCCGTGTTGGAAAAGGTCAAAGTATAGACAATGTTTTGGCCAGGGACAGCACGGTCGATGCCGTCGTCTTTGTTGATCACCAGGTCTGGCAGAGTTGACGCCGTGATGCACCATTGATTCAATATACCGATATCACCACTGTAGTTATCGGTTACGCTGAGGAGCCACTGGCCGGAAATGTTTTCCCCGTCAAAGACCGATAACGGCGCCGCTGGAATGTAACTGGTTGAGGTGTAGGCTGAAACCGGTGGATTTTCCTTTCCGTGAGTAATACAACTGGTTTGAACCAGAAGCGAAGGTTGCGCTTCATCATCAAGTGTTAGGTCAATGTTATCTCCGTCGCACGCATCTACTTCCGCCTGGGTAAAACCGGGCCTCCCTATTAAAGTTGTGCTGGTTTCTGAGCCAACTTTGTGAGTCAGGGTAAAAACTAAATCGCCGACAAAGGCGTGGGTGGCACTAATATAGACATTTAAGTCCCGAATCGTGCCGTTTTCTGTAAACGTGATACTATCAGTGAGGGATTGGCCTGGTAGATCCTTTCCATTGCTATCCGGGATAGGGCTTCCTGGCGTACTACAGAGATTGGGTGCATCGGCTAAGGCTGGTTGTGGTAAAAAAAAGATACTCGTAGCCAAGAAACATAAGCCAATTAAAATCGGGAGTATCTTAATAGTAGTTAGGTGGTTCATTATCTCACTTTTCCTTTAGAAGCAACTACAAACTTAGATTTATACAACTCAAGCAAGCGGTGTTGGTCAGCGGAGTACTTCAGTTTCTTACGTTAGCATTGATGCTCTAAGAAATTCGTCAAAGTTTTCTAAAGAAAAAGTTAGAATTTGTATTTCCTCTTTATGTCGGTGGAAAATTGTGCTATAGTCAACTTACTGCGTCAGTTTGGTTTGTGAATTTCAAAACTAAGCTTTTGGCCTTACCACAAATTCAACCATAATTCATTTCTTTGCTGTAGGCTGTACCTTAACAGGATTTTGGCAGGACCTAGTTATCATTTAGAAACTGAGTTATTTGATATCTCGTATCTGGTAAAGGACGAAGAGACGCTATGTACTTAGATCGTTCGCCCGCTCACCGGGCTGACTTAGCTCTTTCTATGGAACATCGGTTTTTTGTTGAGTTAAACCAGACAGCTTCCGATTTTCCTCGTGACCATCTTATTCAGCAGTTATTTGAAAAACAGGCCAACAAAACTCCTAACGCCCCGGCCCTCGTTTTTCGGTCTCAACGACTGTCATACCAGCAATTAAATCGTCAAGCTAATCAACTCGCCTACCATCTCCGTTCTCTTGGCGTTGGTCCCGAAACCCTGGTTGGGATCTGTGTCGAACGTTCTATTGAGATGATCGTGGGTCTTCTGGGCATTCTTAAAGCTGGCGGAGCTTATGTCCCTTTAGATCCAACCTACCCCAAAGAGCGATTGGCCTTTATGCTACAGGACGCTCGCCCCCACGTGCTCTTGAGCCAAAAGACTCTAGCCAGTCGGCTTCCGATACACGAGGCAGCAATAGTCTGGCTTGATGCCGATTGGCCTCTGATTGCCACCCAGCCCGACACAGATCTTTCTTGTGAGCTATCTTCCAGCGCACTAGCTTATGTCGTTTATACTTCCGGCTCTACCGGCAAGCCTAAAGGGGTATTGGGCACGCATATAGGGGCGGTTAACCGCTTTCACTGGATGTGGCAAACATACCCCTTCGCTTCCGATGAAGTTTGCTCCCAAAAGACCACACTTAGCTTTGTCGACTCAATCTGGGAAATTTTTGGGCCACTGCTACAAGGTCTCCCCCTGGTTATTATTCCCGACGATACGGTAAAAGACCCAGCCCGTTTGGTGCAGGCTCTGGCCAATCACAAAGTCTCGCGGATTGTGCTGGTGCCCTCGCTGCTGCAGATGATGCTTGATAGTATTGATGACTTGGCCCAGCATCTTCCTCATCTCAAGTATTGGACCACGAGTGGGGAGGCTCTCTCGGTGGCGCTATGGCGGCAATTTCAAAAAGCTATGCCTCATGCCGTCCTGCTTAACATTTATGGCTCGTCAGAAGTTGCCGCCGACGTTACCTGGTTTGATACTAGTCAACAAGAAATCAAAGATACCGTGCCTATTGGCCGGCCTATTGCCAATATGCAAACTTATGTCTTGGGCCAAAACATGGAACTCCTCCCGCCTGGTACTGCGGGGGAACTGTATATCGGAGGCGTAGGGTTGGCTAAAGGGTATCTTAATCGACCCGAGTTGACGGCTGAAAGATTCATTTCCCACCCTTTTGATGACGCTCCTGATGCGCGCCTTTTCAAAACTGGAGACATTGCCCGTTATCGATCCGATGGTAATCTTGAATTTTTGGGACGAGCCGACCATCAAGTTAAGATTCGTGGTGTTCGTGTAGAGTTAGGCGAAATTGAAACTGTTCTGGGCCGTCACCCTGATATTGAAAATGTAGTCGCGCAAGCTTGGGAGGCTGGCGACGGGCAAAAGCGGCTTATTGCCTATGTAGTTTTAAAGGCCCAGGCCCCTATCACCGACAACAGCCTGCGCGAATTTATCAGCCAGCATCTGCCTGATTATATGGTTCCGGCGGCCTTTGTCCGGCTTGAGGCATTTCCCTTAACGCCAAACGGCAAAATCGATCGCCATGCTCTGCCGGAACCCAGACGTATTCGTCCGGTATTGTCGCATCCTTTCGTGCCCCCTCAAACTCCGCCGGAAGAAGAAATGACGGCGATTTGGGCCGAGGTGTTAGGCTTTGCCGAAATTGGGCGCGAAGACAACTTTTTTGATCTAGGGGGAGATTCTCTGCTGGCAAGCCAGCTAGTGGCTCGTCTTTCCCAAAAATTTCGGGGCGAATTTTCCCTTCAAAATCTATTTGAGCGGCCAACTGTGGCGGCTTTAGCTGAATTCCTAACTCTGGCCAAAGCTTCAACGGAGATCACCACACTGGTGGCTGAGCGGGTTGACCGCAGCCAAGATCTTGTGCTTTCGTTTGGTCAAGAGCAGCTATGGTTCTTAGCCCAACTTGATCCGGATAGTTCGGCCTATAACATTCCACTGGCCGTTGAAATCAGGGGCGAATTAGACGTTTCCGCCTTAACAAAGAGTTTGGAGCTTGTGGTCCAGCACCATGAGAGTTTGCGTACACGTTTTGAGATCAGACAGGGTAAGCCGGTTCAAGTGATTGATCCTAAGCCAACAGTGCCGGTGAAGTTGGTTGAACTTGGCGCAACTGACCCAGCCCAGCAGGACCGTGAATTAGCCCGCATACTCCAACAAGAGGCGTCAGTACCGTTTGATTTAGCCCAAGCTTCGCTCCTACGAGTCCGGCTAATCCATTTGTCTTTTCAAAGACACCTGTTACTGGTCGTTGTCCACCATATTATTGCCGACGATTGGTCACTGCGGCTATTTATGAACGAATTGTGGCATCTGTACGATGCGCAAGTGCGCGGTGTCCCCCCAAGAGTTTCGGCTCCTTCTATCCAATACGTCGATTTTGCAGCCTGGCAGCGAAAATGGTTAACTTCTGATTGGCTTGATCAGGAATTGACCTACTGGAAGAAACAACTGACCAACCTGCCCCCTGGGCTGGAACTGCCCCCAGATCGTCGGCGAGCGCACCATCGAACACGTCGTGCAGGCGCCGAAACGAGCCATTTCCCCCCGGCGTTAGTGGGCTCGTTGAGAACGCTGAGTCGCCAATCTAATGTAACTCTGTATCTGACGTTGTTGGTGGCTTTCCAGACACTGCTGTATCGCTACACCGGTCAGGATGATATCGTGGTTGGTACGCCGGTCACCAGCCGACCTCGACCAGAGTTTGAAAAAATCATTGGCTACTTTGTTAACACCCTAGTTCTACGGCTGGATTTGTCGGGCAACCCCACTTTTCAACAACTGCTTGATCGGGCGAAAGGGATGGTCTTAGAAGCCCTCAGTCATCAACATTTACCGTTTGAACGATTGGTTCGAGAACTGCAGCCCGAGCGGGCGCTTGAGCGGAACCCGCTTTTTCAAGTGATGTTTGCTTACCAAAACGAGCCGTCGGTAGATGACCTCAAACCTACGGGGTTAAGTCTAAAAGCGCACCCCGTTAGTACCGGGACGGCTATGTTTGACCTGGTTTTGTCCTTGGAAGAGACTCCTCAAGGGATTAACCTGGTCTGGAATTACGATGCCGATCTCTTTGAAGCCGAGACAATCCAGAGACTGGCCGCTCATTACGAGCAGTTAGTCACTGCCCTGGCCTCCAACCCCGATCGACCGCTGCTACAACTCCCTTTGCTGCCTGAAGCGGAACGTCGGCAACTGGTAGTTGAATGGAATCAAACGGCTGTCCCCTCTCCATCTGATCGGTGTTTTCCCCAACTTTTTGAAGAACAGGTGGCCCGGACCCCGGACGCTGTGGCACTGGTGTACGGGTCTGAAACCCTAACCTATGATACTTTGAATCGGCAGGCCAACCACCTGGCTCACTATTTACGCCTCAAGGGAGTGGGCCCTGAAGTTCTGGTGGGAATTTGTTTGGAGCGTTCCCCTCGTTTGATTGTAGCTCTGTTGGCAGTTTTGAAAGCCGGGGGCGCTTACGTGCCCTTAGATCCCAGTTACCCGACCGACCGGCTAAACTTTATGATCGATGATGCAAAACTGCCGGTGTTGCTTACGCAGACGAGCCTGGCCACTAATTTGTCAGCCGAGTGCGGGCAAATGATTTATTTGGACCGAGACTGGCCCCGCATTGCCGATGGCCCGGATGAAAACCTTGATAATCCAACACAACCCCATAATCTGGCCTACGTGATCTACACCTCCGGCTCCACCGGTCGGCCCAAGGGGGTTCTAATTGAGCATCGGGGCTTGTGCAATCTGGCTTGGGCCCAGATCAAAGCCTTTGAAGTGCAAGCAAATAGCCGGGTGTTACAGTTTGCCTCATTCAGCTTTGATGCCGCCATCTCAGAAGTGGCAATGACCCTGTTGTCCGGAGCGACGCTCTACCTGGCCGATCAGCTCCAGCTAATGCCGGGCCCAGATCTAGTTAGGATTTTGCGCGATCAAGCCATTTCCGTTGTTACCTTGCCCCCTTCAGTTTTGGCTGTACTTTCGCCCGAGCTGTTTCCAGACCTGCGCACGGTGGTCTCAGCCGGCGAGGCCTGCTCGGCCGATATTGTCGCTCGTTGGGCACCAGGCCGCCGCTTCTTTAATGCTTACGGCCCGGCTGAGACGACCGTCTGTGCCACTGTGGCTCATTGTTTTGATGGCAGCCGCAAACCCCCAATTGGCAAGCCAATTGATAACGTCCAGATTTACATTCTTAACGAAGCGTTGGAGCCGGTGCCCATCGGCGTTATGGGCGAAATTTATATTGGGGGAGTCGGGGTAGCGCGGGGCTATCTCCATCGACCGGATTTAACCGCCGAACGCTTTATCGAGCTTGATCAGTTCCCGTTCGAGGATCTTAGCGCTCGACTCAAGACTGGCAGCCAGGGCTCGCTGCTTTATCGTACCGGCGACCTGGCCCGCTATTTACCGGACGGGAATATTGAGTATGTTGGCCGCGTTGATCACCAGATCAAGCTGCGGGGCTTTCGCATCGAGCTCGAAGAAGTTGAAGCTGTGCTTAAAACACATCCGGACATCCAAGACGCTGTGGTCGAGGTTCGAGAGGAAGTACTAGTTGGGTATTTGACTCCTCGTTCCCAACCGGCGCCTGGGACCTCAGCCTTGCATCATTTTCTGAGCCAAATTTTGCCGGAGTACATGATTCCGTCCGTTTATGTTACCCTTGAGCAACTGCCCTTAACCCCCAACGGCAAGATAGACCGGCGCGCTTTACCGGCACCCGAACGAGCTCGCCCGGACTTGACCGCAATTTACGTTCCCCCACGCACGCCCGTAGAAGTAGAGATAGCGCGAGTCTGGACAGAAGTGCTCGGGCTGGAGCGGCTCGGCATTCACGACAATTTTTTTGAGTTAGGCGGTCACTCACTGCTCGCTGTGCAAGTGGCTACGCGGCTGGAGCAGTTGTTTAAGATCGAGGTGGGGGTAAGGCTTATCTTTGAAAATCCCACTTTAGCAGAATTGGCGGCATTAGTTGAGACGCAGGTTGGTACCCTCTCTGTTTTGCCGCTAGAGCCAATCCAGCGCGATGACAAATTGCCGCTCTCGTTTGCGCAAGAACGCCTCTGGTTCTTGGATCAGCTCGAGACTCGTAGCACAGCCTACAACGTTGGCGTGGCGTTGTGGTTGAATGGCGACCTTGAAATCACCGCCTTAGAGAAAAGTGTTCGTAGGCTAGCCGCCCGCCACGAGATCCTAAGAACCCGGTTTGTCCAGGTGGCAGGCCGTCCCGTCCAGATAGTCGAGGTAGACCATCAGCCGGCCCTGGCAGTGGTTGATTTGACCCAGCTCGGCGAGGGTCAACGCGAAGTTAAGGCCTCTCAACTAGCCAGGAATGAAATTGAAACTTCATTTGATCTCACCTGCGACTCGCTGCTGCGGGTCAAGTTGGTTCGGTTAGAAACTACCCGGCATCTGCTGTTGGTGACGATGCATCATATCATCTCCGATCAAGAGTCGATACGGATTTTCTTGGAAGAGTTAAGCCGCCTGTACGGAGAGACTCTAGGTCTTGAGTCTGCAAACTTACCAAAGTTGCCGGTCCAATATGCTGATTACGCTTTCTGGCAGCGCCAGTGGCTCCATGGCCAGGCGTTGGACCGGCAGTTGGACTATTGGAAGGAACAGTTGGCTGGAGAATTGCCGCTGCTTCAACTGCCTACGGATCATCCTCGACCGGCGGTACAGCGTTACCACGGGGCAAGCGAGACGATGCTACTGCCTCGAGAATTACTGACCGAGTTGAGTGCCATCGGGCAGAGCGCCGGGGCTACGCCCTTTATGACTTTGCTGGCAGCCTTTCAAGCGCTCCTGTATCGTTATTCTGGACAAGAGGATATTATGATCGGTACGCCGATTGCCAATCGCAGTCGGGCAGAGTTAGAAAGCCTGATCGGTTTGTTTCTGAACACTCTTGTCTTACGCGTCAATTTGTCAGGTAACCCCACTTTCAAACAACTCGTTGGGCAAGTACGCCAGGTGGCCTTGGACGCGTTCAGTCACAGAGATTTGCCTTTTGAGCGATTGGTTGAGGTCTTACAACCGGAAAGAGATCTGAGTCGTAATCCGTTGTTCCAGGTGATGTTTGTTTACCAGAGTGAGGCTGAAGTGCCTCGGTTAGAACTGCCAGGGATGGCGGTTGAACCCTTTGAAGTGCTAACTGATACGGCCAAATTCGATCTGACCCTTTTTGTTGAGCAGACAGCCAGTGGACTCAAGTGTTTGCTTGAGTACAACTCTGATATTTTTGAGGCCGAAACCATTCGTCGAATGTTGAGTCATTTTCGAGTGCTGTTGCAAGGCGTTGTGGCTAATCCAAACCAACGGATTGGCTTTTTGCCCTTGCTTACGGCAGCGGAGCAACAACAAATTCTCTTTGACTGGAACGACACTTTAACTGAGATCCCCGAGTTATGCGTTCACCAGCTATTTGAGGCGCAAGTCGAGCGGGCACCGGACGCTGTTGCTGTTTCCTGGATCGACCCCGCTAACGGCTCAATCCCCGACCAACCCTTGACCTATCATGCTCTCAACCGGCGGGCCAATCAACTGGCTCACTACTTGCGGACGCTGGGTGTTGGGCCCAACACCTTGGTGGGGTTGTACGTGACTCGGTCCGTTGAAATGGTAATCGGTATTTTAGGCGTACTTAAAGCGGGCGGAGCTTATGTCCCACTTGACCCCGATTTACCGCCGGAGCGACTGGCTTTTCAGCTTGAGGATGCCCAGATAAAGGTGCTGTTGACTCAAACCGCGCTTCAATCCAATGTGGTCGATTATTCTGCCTCGCTCGTGTACTTGGACGCTGACTGGGACAGTATGGCTGACCAGTCTGAGAATAATCCCCAAATTAATGTGTCGCCTCAACACTTAGTTTACGTCATTTATACCTCAGGTTCGACCGGTAAGCCCAAGGGGGTGCTAATCCACCATCGCGGCGTGGTCAATTATCTCCAGTGGGCGGTCCAGGCGTATGAGGTTGAGCAAGGGATCGGTGCCCCCCTGCATTCTTCGTTTGCCTTTGATCTGACCGTGACCAGTATCTTTGCGCCGCTTCTGACGGGCCGGACGGTTTACCTGGTGCCTAATGATTGGGGTGCCGCCGGTTTGGCTGAAGTGATGCGCCGGAACGCTGGCTTTAGCCTGGTCAAAGTTACCCCGACCCATTTGGAACTCCTTCGGCGGCAGTTGGCTGACCTTGAGATAGCCAGTTGCACCCGACATTTTATTCTTGGCGGCGAAAATTTGTTGACCAAACAGGTTGCGCCCTGGCGTATGCTTGCTCCGCAGACGGTGCTGGTTAATGAATATGGTCCAACCGAGACCGTGGTCGGTTGCAGTGCCTACTTTACGCCGCCCGGTGAGTTAGACTCAGCCTCGGTGTCGATCGGGCGGCCCATCGCCAACACTCAACTTTATATCCTGGACAGGAATCTCCAGCCCACACCGATTGGGGTGACAGGCGAACTTTATATCGGTGGGGTAGGGGTAGCGCAAGGCTATCTTAATAGACCCGCCCTTACCGAAACGAAATTTATTCCCAATCCCTTCATTCCCGAGGGTACCTCTGATCCTCGAGTTTCTTCGCGGCTTTATCGAAGCGGCGATCTGGCTCGTTACCGGTCAGATGGCAACATCGAGTACCTGGGGCGGATTGATCATCAGGTCAAGATTCGCGGTTACCGGGTTGAATTAGAGGAAATTGAAACTGTTTTGCGCGGCCATCCTCGTTTGCGCGAAGTAGTTGTATTAGCCGAAGAGGCTAGTGAGGGTACTCGGCTAGTGGCTATTGTGGTTGCTAATGAGGGTCTCGAGCCTCCTTCCGCCTCTGATCTGCAAGATTACCTGCGCTCAAAATTGCCTGAGTATATGCAACCCTCGGTATTTGTCTTAGTCGACCGTATCCCCCAGGCAGCTAGCGGAAAAGTTGACCGCCACAGACTCCAGAGCATGCTGCAATCGGGCGTGGAGCTAAAACGGGCCTATCTTGCTCCTCGCACTGAGATTGAACAACGGCTGGTAAGTATTTGGGAAGCAATCCTCGAGGTGCGACCCATCGGGGTCAAAGACAACTTCTTCCGTCTGGGCGGACACTCGTTGCTGGCGGTGCGCTTGATGAGCGAGATAGAGACCCAGTTCGCGGTTAAAATCCCGCTGGTGGCTCTCTTTCAAGACGCAACCGTTGAGCATCTAGCGACGCTTATTCAAAAGCGGGATAACTTGAGCGGTTTTTCGCCCTTGGTAGCTTTGCAGCCAGAGGGCGATAAGCCACCTTTTTTCTGTGTGCATGGTATTACCGGAGATGTCCTGTGGTTTGCTGAATTGGCCCAACTCTTAGGGCCTGATCGTCCCTTTTTTGGTTTGCAGGCCAGAGGTCTAGATGGCCAACAGCCCCCGTTTGACCAAATTGAAGCGATGGCGGCCTACTATATTGATCAAATCCGGCGCATACAACCCGAAGGACCCTATTTTCTAGGTGGTGCCAGCTTTGGTGGAAACGTAGCTTATGAGATGGCTCAACAACTCCAAGCTCAAGGCCAGCAAATCGCCTTGCTAGTTATGTTTGACAATACACCGGCCAACTTGCCGAGGCCGGTTGAGGGCAGGGGACGATCCACCACAAAACTAAAATCCACAGTTAAGCAGTTGGGTAACCTCTCGTATAGGCTAAGTGATCTTACCAAGCGTAATCCGGCCGAAATCTGGGCCCGGATACAACGCGAACTGCGGGTGGTTACTAAAGGAGCTGCCCGTCGCCTCAACGCAGATAGGTCAACCCTGGACCGCGTTGACGCAGGCGACATCATTGATTACGCCGCTGAGCTTCCGGAATATCGCCGCCGCTTAATTGAAGTGCATTATCAAGCGATGGCGAATTACTACCCTCTGCCTTATACAGGGTCGATGACCATCATCAAAGCCCGGGGTCGCCCTATCTTCGACGCAGACGATCCTGAGACCGGTTGGCGTATGCTGGTTTCAGGATCCATTGACGTGGCGGTCGTGCCGGGTTCCCATGAGGGGATGTTTCGTGAGCCACACGTGCGGGAACTTGCCAGAGTCTTGAGCGCCCGCTTGGCCACTGCGGAGACATCTATCGTCAGCCTAACCATTTGATTAGGGGGGCGCCGCCCAAACGAGGGATGCATAATTCCGGGGGCGATGCTACAATAAAGATGCGAGACACAAATTAGTGCGCTTGCATCTTTTTATTTATGTTGGAAAAGGAATAATGCTTCTATGTATGGTGGCTGGTGGCAGTATATTCGCTATGACGAAGAGCGGGACCGACCGCAGCTAAGTTGGTCGCTGTTCAAGCGGGTCTGGACTTATGCTAGACCTTATCAATTGAAGATCCTGGGTCTGCTCATCACTATTTTTGCTATCACTGGACTTAGTCTTGTCCCGCCGTTACTCTACCGGGATTTGATCGACAATGCTATTCCCAACCGCAATTACACCCGACTCAATTGGCTGGCTCTGGGCATGATCGGGATTCCGATCATCAATGCGCTCATCGGTTT
>CALMIS010000167.1 GCA_937864185.1 uncultured Chloroflexota bacterium | reverse complement strand
ACCGATCTAGCCCTGGCCGAACAGGTGTTGCGTGACGCCCAACAATTTGTGCAGCGAACTGAGCAGTATCTGGAGCAAGCAGGTGTGCTATGATCGCAAGACGCCAACTTCCTTCAACTTATCTCACCGATCAAGAATGGGCTGTGATAAATACATTTGTTGCTAAAGTGCGGAGCAGGTTTGCCGAGAAACTGGTTTCCGTTATTTTGTACGGCTCTCGGGCGCGGGCTGAGGCCAGGCCCGACTCTGATATGGATTTAGCTGTCATCATGACTGATGTCGATGCCCAGACCCGCCAAGCCGTTCGCTATCTCGCGGTAGACGTTTGGTTAGAAAGCGGCATCTATCTTTCCACCCGGGTTTGGAGTGACCCTCACTGGCAAACTATGGCTGAAATTCAAACTTCACTCTATCAAAACATTCACCGAGAGGGGATTGAGCTTTTCCACGCTACCCCTGCCTGAAGTTGAGTTCGTAGAGTTTGGTGAGTTTGGTGAGTTAAGTGAGTTGAGTGAGTTGACGACTGTGTCAGGCTTTAGCCCAAGTGAGGGCAATGCCTACCTGCACCTGCCCGGCGTGATCGTGGCGGAGAGTAGCACGGGCGAGACGCGCTTCTTGCTCAGCGACGGTCTTGGCTCGGTGCGGCAGAGATGGTCACTCCGGTGTGGGGATTGAGGGGGCGGTCGGTTCCCCGTTGGTCGCAGCGGGGGTGGAAGGGCTGGGTGCGGCAGGGGTCAAGCCCGCCAGCGCCGACTCGAACTCGGCCAGGCTACTCGCTTCAAAGGCGGCGTCGCTCAGGGCGGTTAGGGTGGCCAGGTCGAGGGGCTTGCAACTCGGCGGCGAAGCGGTCCAATCCTACCCCAAAGCGCTTGGCCACAAACCGCCGCAACATATCCAACGCCGTCTGACGTTGGCCTTCCTCCCGGCCTTTCTCTAAACCGATGGCTTCGCCTTCCTCCCGGCCTTCTTCCCGGCCCTCAACCCGCCCTTGTTCGATCCACTGCTCGGCTAACGTCGGCAGCTCGAACAAGGCTGAAAACTCTCGGGCCACCTCAGATTGTGAGCTCTCCGTTTGATCCCCCTTTTTAATTTGACAAGGATCAAGGTCTGAATTATAGTCCTGAGCGTAGTAAAATTACATCATAACAGATATTCAGGTTGTACCACCACAAAGGATGTGATGCGTGCAGTCGAATGACCATTCACCGCTCACCTCGATCAACTCACTAACCCGCATACGGGCAAAATTGCCTAACCTGGCTACTTCGGAAGCGCGGGTAGCCAATTGGGTCATCCAGCAGCCAGAAAAAATTATGGCGCTCTCTATGGCTCAGGTGGCTCATGCCTGCGGGGTGAGTGATACCACGGTGTTACGGTTCTGTAGAAACACGGGCTTTCAAGGCTATACCGATCTTAAACTGTCTATTGCCCGTGACCTCACCAGCCCCACTCAGGTGATTCATAATGACATCACCGAGGCTGACTCCCCGACAGAAATTGCACGGAAAGTCTTCATATCCAATATCCAGGCTCTGTACGATACCATGGAAGTGCTGGATGAGCAGGCCTTAGTCCAAGCCATCACGCTTTTTCAAAACGCGAGGCAGATTTTAATTGTGGGGGTTGGCACTTCAGCCCCTATTGTCCACGGTATGTACAATATGCTCATGCGTTTGGGCCTTAACTGTAAAGCTCAAACCGACTCGTATTTACAACTGATGGAGGTAGCCTTGCTTGGGTCAGGTGATTTAGTCATTGGGATTTCCCAATCCGGTAGCTCCAAAGACCCGGTTTATACTTTAAAGCAAGCCAAAGCCAATGGCGCCTCCACCATCTGTATTACCGGTAACGCTCAATCGCCTATTACCCAATATGCCGATGTCACCTTATTGAGTGTCGCCCGTGAAGCCCGGATCGAAGCCATTGCCTCCCGGATAGCGCAGATGAGCATCGCCGATGCGCTTTACATTATCGTTGCCCTTCACAATATCGATACCGCCATCCAGAACGAAAAATTAATCTGGGATGCTCTGCTCCCTAAGATGTTTTGAAATCGATGTCCATGACCCTAACCCCGGCCTGTCTGGTGACAGGGCTAATCTTTAAATGCGGGATTTGTCGGCAACCGAAGACGATGTTCTTTGCCTCTTTCCCAGCAAGCAAAAATAAACAGGAAAAGAGACGATGGCCTACCATCCTTTAGATGAATCCACCGTTATTCCTTTCGTTAAAGCACGGCCGGCGATGGCAAAAGTGTTTGCCCGCTTTGACCGGCTCGTCGTCCAAGAGGTCGGTGATGGTAACTTGAACCTGGTCTTCATTGTGCAAAATGAAGCCAACCCCGAGGAGTCGATCATCCTGAAACAGGCTCTGCCTTTTCTGCGGGTCGCCGGGGACTCCTGGCCCTTGACCCGAGAGCGGATGCGGTACGAAACGCAAGCTTTGCTGAAACACAATGCCCTGGCCCCGGGGCTGGCCCCGCTGGTCTATGACTTTGATGAAGAGATGTCGCTGGTGATCATGGAGCATTTGCGCGACCACGAAATCATGCGGAAGGGCTTGGTCGGTCGTAACCGTTACCCCCATTTTGCCGACCATATCTCCACGTTTCTGGTTAATGTTTTGTTCTTTACCTCGGATCTCTATTTGACCGGCCCGGAAAAGAAGCAACTCCAGGCGACCTTTGTCAACGAGCATTTGCGCAAGTTACAGGAAGATTTTGTTTATACAAATCCTTATATGGACTCGGAGGAAAACAAGTGGAATCCTTTGATCGATGACCGGGTGCAAGCAGTGCGGGCGGATAAGACCTTAAAAATCGCTATGGCCGAGATGAAGGAAGCCTACATGAATCACAGCGAGGCCCTCATCCACGCCGATCTGCACACCGGCTCGATTATGCTCAATGACCAGGATACGCGCGTCATCGATCCGGAGTTCGCCTTTTTTGGCCCGATGGCCTACGACATCGGCGCGGTACTGCAAAACATCATCTTGAATTATCTGTCCCACTACGGCCATACGCCGGACCAAAACGAACGAGCCGCCTACCAGGCTTATCTGTTAGACATGGTCCGGGACATTTGGAATAGTTTTGCCCGCAAATTTGACGAAACCTGGCGAAACAACAACCGGGGCGAGCTGGTGCCGGAGAAGTATTGGGACTTCCCCGGCGGTCAAGACGCCTTCGCCGAATACCGGCGCCGCTATATCCAGCGGCTTTTGCAAGAGACGGCCGGGCATGGCGGGGTAAAGTTTCTACGCCGGATGATGGGCATCGTTAGCGTCTGGGATCTGACCAGTATTGCCGACCTCGAAAAGCGGGCCGTGGCTGAACGGCTGGCCATTCAGATTGGTAAACGATGGGTGCTAGAACGCAAATCGATTGCCAGTATTGATGACCTGATCGGGATCGTTTCCGAAGAAACCAGCGCTGTCCCTATTTGAGCAGCGAGGAGTGGCTGACGGTTGCTGCCGCGTTTTTTTGGCTTGTCGTTGTTAAAGACTTTCACTTATAAACCGACGCTTAAACAAGGAGAAAGCGGATGAAAAAGATCATTAATAACCCAGCAGATTTTGTCCCGGAAATGTTGGATGGCTTGCTTAAAGCTCATCCCGACCAACTCGCTTACGCCGAGGATATTCACAGCATTGTCCGAGCCGATGCTCCGGTCGAAGGAAAAGTAGCCTTGGCGACCGGGGGAGGCTCCGGGCACCTGCCGGTCTTTCTTGGTTATGTGGGCAAAGGCATGCTCGATGGCTGCGCCGTGGGCGATGTCTTTGCCTCGCCCAGCGCCGACCAGATGTTTGAAGTGACCAAACGGATCCACGGCGGCAAGGGCGTGGTCTACATTTACGGCAACTACGGTGGCGACGTGATGAATTTCGATATGGCCACCGAAATGGCCGACATGGAGGATATTACCGTCCGGACCGTGCTGGTCAAAGACGATGTGGCTTCGGCTCCCCCCGCCGAGGCCGGGCGACGGCGCGGCGTGGCCGGTATGGTCTTTACCTTTAAAGTGGCCGGGGCCAAAGCCGACCAGGGTGGCTCTCTGGATGAAGTCGTTGAAATTGCCGAGCGGGCCCTGGCCAATATCCGCACCATGGGCGTGGCCCTCTCGCCCTGCACGGTGCCGCTGGCCGGCAAACCGACTTTCACCATTGGCGAGGATGAGATGGAAATCGGCATGGGCATCCACGGCGAACCCGGCATGAAACGAGAAAAGCTGCAAACCGCCGATCAGATCAGCGAGCGGATGGTCACTGCCATTTTGGACGACCTGCAACCCGCGGCCGGCGATCGGCTGGCGGTCATGGTCAACGGCTTAGGCGCTACTCCCCCCGAAGAACTGTACGTCATGTACCGGAAAGTCCACGATATTCTGACCGGCAAAGGCATCACCATTCACCGGGCTTACGTCGGCGAGTACGCCACCTCGATGGAGATGGCCGGGGCGTCGCTGACCTTTTTCCGGCTTGATGATGAACTAGCCGGCCTGCTCGATCATCCGGCCCAGACCCCCTTCTTTGTCCAGGTGTAGGCAGGGAGAACCGTTATGGCCGATACCATTCAAGGTCAGGCTGTCGTCGCCGCTCTCTTGCGGGCCAGCCATGCTTTAAATGAAAACAGCACCTATCTGACCGAGCTGGATCAAGCCCTGGGCGATGGCGATACCGGCATCACGCTCGGTAAAGTGGCGACGGCGCTGATCGATTATGTTAATAGCAACCCGGTGGATGACATTGGCAACTATCTGGCCAAAGCCGGGATGGCGGTCAACAAAGCGGCCCCCTCCACTCTTGGGACGCTAACCGCCACCGCCTTGATGCGGGCCGGCAAAGAAGTTAAGGGCCAGACCGAGTTGTCAGCGCAAAACCTGGTCACGATGTTCAACGCCGCCGACGAGGGGATCCAACAACGCGGCAAGGCTCAGTTAGGCGACAAAACCGTGGTCGATGCCCTGCACCCGGCCAGCCTGGCCTTTGCCGAAGCCGTGGCCACTGGAGCCAGCTTGCAGGCAGCCGGGCTGCAAGCCTTGCGAGCCGCGGAGCAGGGGCGCGACCAGGTCACACCCCTGCGCAGCCAGATTGGCCGAGCCAGTTGGGTGGGTGAACGGACTGAAGGTAAAGTCGATCCGGGCTGCGCCGCTCTGGTTGTGGTGCTGGCGGCTATCGTTCTACCCTCAGCGGCGTAGCATATTTTATTGGTTCGATCGTTATCACAAGGAGGTGATTTTGCCGGAAAAAATTAACGCGCTAATTTTGTAACCATAACAGAGCATCTAATACTATTCTGCAACAATTAATTAAAAGGAGTATGGAGAAGACCATGATTAAGCGACTATTGATCGTGAGTGTTTTGATTTTGATGTTTGTTTTTGCCACGGCTTGCCAATCCGCGCCCCCACCGGCCGCCCCGGCCGAGGAACCCGCCGCTGAAGAAGCGCCGGCGGAACAACCCGCCGCCGAGGAACCCGCTGCCGAGGAACCCGCCGCTGAAGAAGCCCCGGCCGAAGAAGCGGCTGCCGAGGAACCTGCCGCCGAAGAGGCCCCGGCCGAAGAAGCCGCCACCGGCGAAGAACTCAACTTTGTGACGGTGGTTAAGATTGCCGGGATTAACTGGTTCAACCGCATGGAAGAAGGCGTGGTGGCCTGGGGTGAGGAAAATGGAGTCAACGCCACCCTGGTCGGGCCGGCCGAAGCCGATGCCGCTCAGCAGATTCCCATTATCGAAGATTTGATTGCCCAAGGCGTCGATGCGCTGTGCGTGGTCCCTATGGACCCGACCCAGCTTGATCCGGTGCTGCAAAAAGCGATGGATGCCGGGATTACCGTCGTTACCCACGAGGCTTCAAACCAGGAAAATATGGACTTCGATATCGAAGCCTTTGACAACATGGCCTTTGGGGCCGGCCTGATGGATCGCCTGGCGGCAGAGATGGGCGAAGAAGGCGAATATGCCGTCTTTGTGGGCAGCCTGGGGTCCAAAACCCACAACGAATGGGTCGATGGCGGGATCGCGCGCCAGCAAGAAGCTTATCCCAACATGACCCTGGTGGGTGATAAGAACGAAAGCTTTGATGACGCTGAAGTGGCTTACCAAAAAGCCAAGGAAATTCTGGCCGCCTATCCCAACATCAAAGGCTTCCAGGGCAGTGCCTCTACCGACGTGGCCGGCATTGGTCGCGCCATCGAGGAAGCCGGCCTGCAGGATGAAGTGGCCGTGGTTGGCACCAGTCTGCCCTCCATTGCCGGCGACCTGCTCTTCAGCGGGGCGATCGATGCGATTGGGTTCTGGGATCCGGCCGTGGCCGGCGCTGCCTGCAATCAGATCGCGCTGGATATGAAAAACGGTAAAGAGGTTGGGGTCGGGGCCGACCTGGGGATCGAGGGCTATAACGCTTTGATCGGGGAAGGCAAAGTCCTCTACGGTGACGCCGCCGTTTATGTGGACGATACCAACGCCGCCGATTATCCCTTCTAAGCGCGTCTAGTGACGTGGTGTGCTGCCTCTCCCCGGAAGGCAAATCTTCCGGGGAGAGGCAAGTCTTGACGGCTTAACTTCGCCAATCTCAGTAACGATCAGCGCTATGACTAACGAATTCTTACGTCTGACAGAAACATCCAAATCATTCGCCGGGGTCCACGCCCTGCGCCAGGTCGATCTAACCCTCGAGCGCGGCCGGATTCACTGCCTGGTCGGGGAAAATGGCAGCGGGAAATCAACCCTGATCAAGATTATCGCCGGGGTCTACCAGCGAGATACCGGCTCCATTGCGATCAATGGCAAGGAATTTGAACGTCTTCACCCGATTGCGGCCATTCGTGAAGGCGTCCAGGTGATCTATCAAGATTTTTCCCTCTTTCCGAATCTGACGGTGGCCGAAAACATCGCGCTCAACGAAGAGTTGGCCGAGGGGCGCCGCCTGGTCAACTGGCGGCACGTGCGCAGCGTGGCGGCTGAGGCCCTCGCTCAAATTGAAGTCAACATTCCGCTGGAGGTCACAGTTGGCGAAGTATCCGTGGCCAATAAGCAACTGATTGCCATTGCCAAAGCGCTCCGCCAGCGAGCCCAACTGATCATTATGGATGAGCCAACCACCGCCCTAACCGAACGGGAAATTCGGGCGCTGTTCTCGGTCATTCGAAAATTGCAGGAGCGAGAAGGGATCGCCTTTCTCTTCGTCAGCCACAAGCTCGATGAAGTTTTGGAAATTTCCGAAAAAATCATTGTCATCCGCAACGGCAAAATTGTCAGTGTCGGTGACCGCTCGGAATATGATCGGGGGCGTCTGGTTTATGAGATGACCGGACACTCCGTTACTGAAAAAATTTATGAATTTGAACCGGACCTGAGCCAGCCGCCGTTACTCAAAGTGGAGCAGTTGAACGCCGGCCCCTTGCTCAAGGACATCAACTTCGAGTTGCGAGCCGGGGAGATTGTGGGCGTGACCGGGCTGTTAGGCTCGGGTCGCACGGAACTGGCCCTGGCGCTTTACGGCATGCGGCCGGTCGAGTCCGGCCGGATCTATATCGCTCAGCAGCCGGTGGTCATCCGCTCCAATCGGGATGCCATAGCCCACGGCATCGGCTATCTGCCCGAGGATCGGCTGACGGAAGGTTTGTTTTTGGAACAATCCATCGCCCGGAACGTGGTGGTCCGCACCATCAATAGCTTACGGGGCGCTCTGGGGTTGACCGATCCCGGGAAAATTAATGGCCAGGTCAATCAATGGGTCGAGGGCCTGCGGATCAAAACTTCCAACCCGGCTCTACCGGTCAAAACGCTGTCCGGTGGCAACCAGCAGCGGGTGGTTTTGGCCAAGTGGCTGGCCAGCAAGCCTAAAATTATGATTATGAACGGCCCGACCGTAGGCGTGGATATCGGCTCCAAGGAAGAGCTCCACAACCTGATGAAGGATTTAGCCAGGGAAGGCATGGGCCTGCTGGTCATTTCTGATGACATCCCCGAACTTCTGCAAACATGCAATCGAATTTTACTCATGCGCAGCGGACGGATCGTCGAGGAAATTAAAGCGAAAGAGACCAATGAGGATGCACTCTCTACCAAACTCATCGAGGGCTAACAAGTGAAACGTCTTCTGCGTCGCAACGAAACTCTGGTGGCCGTGACCCTGGTTCTGCTGTGTCTGATCATCGGCTTGAATAATCCTACCTTCTTTACCGTGGGTAATGCCTTCACCTTACTCCGGAGCAGCATTGTGACCGGCATCTTTGCCATGGGCGTGCTGATCGTCATTATTTCGGGGGGGATTGACGTCTCCTTCACCGCTATCGGGATCTTTGCCCTTTATGCCACGGTCAAGTTGATGCTGGCTTATGCCCCGGGGGCGTCCATCTGGGTCGCCTTCATGATTGCGGCGGTGATTGGGCTGGGCCTGGGTTTGATTAACGCCTTTTTCATCGCCCAGTTCAAGCTGCCCACGCTGATTGTGACCCTGGGGACGTTAAGTATGTTCCACGGGTTTCTCCTGTTTGCCATCGGGAATCAAATTATCCGGGACGTGCCCCCGGCTTTAACCGAGTTCGCCCGCGCGACCTTGATCCAGATCCCTCAAGCGCGAGGCACGGCTAATCTGCACCCAGCCGTATTTCTGATTGTGGCGCTGGCCATCTTAGTGGCCTTTCTCCTCAACTACACCATGCTGGGACGGGGTATCTATGCTTTGGGGGGCGCTCCCGAAGCGGCCGAACGGGCCGGCTTTAATGTGACCCGCATCCAGTACTTTATTTATGGCTTTGTGGGCTTGCTCTCCGGGATTGCGGGCATGACCTTCGGCGCTCTGGCCCGGCAGGCCAATCCGCAGGACCTTGTCGGGACCGAGCTCAATGTTATTGCGGCCGTGGTGCTGGGCGGCGCTTATCTAACCGGCGGCCGGGGCACGGTTCTCGGCACGCTGTTAGGCGTCATTTTGGTGGTGATTGCCAACAACAGCTTGATCTTGATCGGTGTCCCCACGGTCTGGCAGCGGGTGGTGATCGGCCTCATTATCCTGGTCGGGACCGGCATACCGGCGATCCAGGAACGTCGAGCCGGCAAGCAAGTTTCCGGTTTGGCTGAAGCCTAGCCTCTTTCCGGCAGGTTAGGCCAGTAAGCACTCTAAAGCTTTTCAAAACATCAGAGTATTAGGACAAATTATTCGCCATGGATCGAACAGCTTTACGCAAATCAACCTCGCTCAATCTACCTTTTGATTTTTACACGTTACGATTGTTTGCCATAGCCCTCATCATCTTCATCGCCTTTAGTTTGTTGTTGCCGGGTAAGTTTTTTACGGTGCGCAATATGCAATCCATGGCGGTTCAACTACCGGAGTTTGGGATTCTGGCCTTTGCCATTATGGTGACGATGCTGACCGGCGGCATTGATCTCTCCATTGTGGGAGTGGCCAACCTCGCCGCGATTGTCGCGGCCATGATTTTAACCGGCTTGACCGGCGATGGGGGCGCCGGAATGCCCCTGGTTGTCGCCTTGCTGCTGGCCGTGTCAGGGGCGCTACTGGTGGGATCGATCTGTGGGCTGTTTAATGGCTTGCTGGTATCGCGGATCGGCATCACCCCGATCCTGGCCACCCTGGGAACCGGGGCTATTTACACCGGGCTCTCCTTTGTCATTACCGGCGGGCCGGCGATCACCACCACCCAACTGGCTTTCATCGGCAATGGCTCGATCCTGGGCGTGCCCATTCCCATTATTATCTTTATTCTGGTCGTGATCGCTTTTGTCCTCATCTTGAACCGAACCGTGTTCGGCTTCAACGTCTACATGCTGGGGACCAATCCCAGGGCGGCGCTTTTCTCCGGGATCAATAGCGATGGCGTCTTGCTGCGAACCTATTGGCTGGCGGGTTTGATCGGGGGGCTGGCCGGCCTCATTTTTCTGGCCCGGACCAACTCGGCCAAGCCGGACTTCGGGGCCTCCTTTATTTTGCTGACCGTGCTGATCGCTATCCTGGGCGGGGTCAGCTATACCGGTGGTTTTGGCACGGTTTCGGGCCTGGTGTTGGCGGTGCTCAGTATTCAGTTCCTTTCCACCGGCTTGAATATGCTCATGCTGGAGTGGTTTCCCTCCAGCGCCGCGATCTTCTTTCGCCAATTTGCCTGGGGCGGCTTGCTGCTGGGGGTCATGGTTCTCAACTACTACACCGAAAAACGGCGGAGCAGGCAACCCAGTTTAACGCAATCAAAAATTCGCCCAAGTGGCGATATTAACGTAACGGGAGCTCAATGATGGAAAAAATTACTTATCTTGGTCTGGGCATTATGGGCCGAGGCATGGCCGCAAACTTGCTAAAGGCCGGTTACCCGGTCACGGTCTGGAACCGTACGCCTGACAAAGCCACCGCCTTGGTGGAACAGGGCGCGCAACTGGCCGGCTCACCGGCCGAAGCTGTGGCCGAGGCCGACGTGATCATGTACTGTCTGAGTGACGATCGGGCCGTCGAGGATTTAGTCTTCGGCAGCGGCAACTTGCTCAACAGCGTCAAAGCCGGCCAAATTGTGATCGACATGACCACCCTCCACCCCGATACCAGCCGCCGCGAAGCCGCCGCCTACGCCGAAAAAGGAGTCGAGTTTCTGGACGCGCCGGTTTTCGGCAGCAAGAACGAAGCCGCCAACGGTGGCCTGTGGATCGTCGTCGGCGGCAAACGCGAGCTTTACGACCGGGTGTTGCCCCTGCTCAAACCTCTCAGCGAGACCACCCACTACATGGGCGGCTCGGCCATGGGCGCCTCGATGAAGCTAGTCGGTAACCTCGTGGTGGCGGCCCAACTCGAGGCCCTGGGCGAGGCCATGATTCTCGCCACCAAAGCCGGCCTCAACCCGCAGGACGTGTTGGACGTCCTGCATGTGACCGACTTTAAATCCCCCATCTTCGATGGCGTGGGCGCGGCCTTGATCGAGCGCGACTTTAGCACCTTCTTTGCCCTGAAGCTGATGCTCAAAGACGCCAATCTGATCGCCAAGTTCGCCCAGGATCTCAATGTGCCCATCCCGGCCTCGGCAGCGACCCGCGAGGTGATCAAGGGCGCGGTCAACAAGGGCTGGGGCGAGCTGAATGCCTCGGCGTTTATCCAGAACCTGGAAGAGCAAGCCGGGGTCCAGGTCAAAAAACAATAGCCAAAGGAGATAATCATGACCGGGCCGTATGTCCTAGGGATCGACTTTGGCACCGAGAGCGTGCGCGTCGGTGTTTTTGATCTGACCGGCCAGCCCGTGGCCTTTGCCTCGCAGCCCTATCCCCTCTACCATCCCCACCCCGGCTGGGCCGAGCAAAAACCGGATGAATGGTGGGCCGCCTTCGTCGGCGCCACGCGGGCGGCGCTGGCCAAAAGCGGTGTCCCCAAAGAAGAGATCGTCGGCCTGGGCGCCGACTGCACCAGTTGCACCGTGCTGGCCTTGGATGAGAACTTCCAGCCGCTCTGCCCGGCCATTATCTGGATGGATGTCCGGGCCGCGGATCAGGCCCGGCGGATCGCGGCCAGCGGCCATCCGGCGCTCAAATATAACGGCTACGGCAACGTCTCCGCCGAGTGGCTGCCCTGTAAAGTCTTGTGGTTGAAGGAAAATCAGCCTGAAATTTACCGGCAAGCCCGCTACGTCGGCGAGTTTATCGACTGGTTGACCCACCGCTTGACCGGCGAGTGGGTCGCCAGTATCAACAACACCAGCATTCGCTGGTATTATGACCGGGCCGATGGCGGCTGGCCCGCCAGCTTTTACGAGCAAATTGGACTGGGCGATCTCATCGCCAAGTTTCCCGGCCGGGTGCTCGATCTGGGCCAGGTGGCCGGCCCGCTGCGGGCCGAGGTGGCCGCCGAGTTGGGGCTGCCGGCCGGCCTCCCGGTGGCCGAAGGCGGAGCGGATGCCTTTATCGCCATGATCGGCCTGAATGTCCTGCAGCCCGGGAAGATGGCTTTTATCACCGGCTCGTCCCACTTGCATCTAGGCCAGAGCGCCCAACCGCTGCACGCTAAAGGTGTCTTCGGCGCCTATACCGATGCCGTCGTGCCCGGCCAGTACACGGTCGAAGGCGGGCAGGTTTCCACCGGCTCGGTCGTCAAGTGGTTTAAGGAAAACTTCTGCGGCAAAGAAGCGGCCCTGGCGGCTGAGCGCGGGGTCGAGGTTTACACCCTGCTTAACGAACTGGCGGCGCCCATTCCGGCTGGATCTGAAGGGCTGGTGGTCCTGGATTACTGGCAAGGCAACCGCACCCCTTACATTGACCCCGAAGCGCGCGGCATCATCCGCGGCTTGTCGCTCAAGCACACCACCGGCCATCTGTTCCGGGCGATCATCGAGGGCATTGCTTACGGCACCGAGCACATTTTGCGTACCTTCCGGGCCAACGGCTATGTGGTCGAGGAGATGGTCGCGGCCGGCGGGCCCACCAAAAGCGAGCTGTGGATGCAGATCCATGCCGACGTCAGTAACGTGCCGATCAGCCTGACCGCCGTGGCCGATGGGCCGGCCCTCGGCTCGGCTATTTTAGGGGCGGTGGCCGCCGGCCTGTACCCGGATATGCAGGCCGCCGCGGCCCGGATGGTCAAAGTGGCCCGCCGGATCGAGCCGGACCCGGCCCGACACGCCGCCTACCAGTTTTACGTTGAGCAGTACATTAATACCTATCCTCCCCTGCAAGACTTAATCCACCAGACCGTGCGCCACAGCGCCGCTCAGCCAGCCGGATGATCTTTCCTCACACCCACCTCTCCCTCTCCGGTGAACGCTTGACCGTCACTTATTCGCTGGGCGCCGCCGATTTAGCCACGGCCCGGCAGCGGGCTGAAGGCATCTGTTTGGAGCAAACCGTGGAGCTGCCGGCCGGGCTGTTGGCCCAGGATGATCTTGGCACTCAGGTGGTGGGCCGGCTCGAGGCCCTGACGCCCCGGCCCAACCGGCGGTTTGAGGCGGTCATCAGCTACGCCAGCGAGACGGTGGGCGATGAGCTGACCCAACTGCTCAACGTGGTCTTTGGCAACACCAGCATGCAGCCCGCCATCCGGGTCGAGCAGCTAAGCTTGCCCCCCTCCCTGCTGGCGCTGTTTAAAGGGGCCCGCTTTGGGCAGGCCGGGCTGCGCCGGCTGCTAGGCGTCGAGCGGCGCCCACTACTCTGTACGGCGCTGAAACCACTCGGACTATCGGCGCCGGACCTGGCCGCGTTGGCCCGCCAATTTGCTCTGGGCGGCATCGACTTAATCAAGGATGACCACGGTCTGGCTAACCAATCCTTTGCACCCTTCAAAGATCGAGTCCAGCGCTGCGCGGCGGCCGTGGCCGAGACCCATCAGCAGACCGGCCAGCTCAGTCTATACGCGCCTAACATTACCGCCGGCCCGAGCCGGCTGCTGGACAATGCCTGGTTTGCCAAAGAAGCAGGGGCCGGGGCGGTCATGATTACGCCCGGCTTAACCGGCCTCGAAGCGATCCGCCAATTGGCTATGGACGATCGCTTTGGCTTGCCGATTTTGAGCCATCCGGCTTTTCGGGGCACGCTGGTCATCGACCCGGAGCAGGGGATGTCGCACGGGTTGGTTTACGGCCTCCTGCCCCGGCTGGCCGGCGCCGATGCTTCGATTTACGTTAATTTTGGCGGCCGCTTCGCCTTTAGCCAGGCCGACTGCCGGGCGATTGTCGAGGCCACGACCGCGCCGCTGGGCCCGCTGCCGCCCATCTTTCCGATGCCCGGCGGGGGCATGACCCTGGCCCACCTGCCGGAGATGCTGACCTTTTACGGTCGCGAGGTCATCCTGCTGATTGCCGGCGGCCTGTACGGTCACGGTCCCAACCTGCTGGATAACTGCCGCCAGTTTCGAGCCCAAGCCGAGGCCCTGAGTTGATGGGTCTCTGGTTGACACCTCATTTGCCTAAGGACGTGAAATAAATATGCCTGTCATAACCCAAAATACCACCCAGCTCGATTTAACCGCCGAGCAACTGCGTGAGCTGCTTTACCAGATGCACCTCATCCGGATTTTTGAAGAGACCGCCTTTGAGCAATACGCGGCCGGCAAAGTCCACGGCACCATGCATCTCTATAGCGGTGAAGAAGCCGTGGCCGTGGGCGCCATCGCTGCCCTGCGCCCGGACGATCTGATCGCCTCGACCCACCGCGGGCACGGCCACGCCATTGCCAAGGGGCAAGATGTGCGCGAGATGATGGCTGAACTGCTCGGCAAAGAGACGGGCGTTTGCCTGGGTCGCGGCGGCTCGATGCATATGGCCGATTTGGCGCTCGGCAGTTTGGGGGCTAACGGCATTGTCGCGGGGGGGATCCCGCTGGCGGTGGGGGCCGGTCTCAGTATGAAGCTGCAACACCGGCCAACGGTCGTGCTCTCGTTTTTTGGCGATGGCGCAGCCAATGCCGCTAACTTCCACGAAAGCTTGAATATGGCCGCAATCTGGCAGTTACCGGTTGTCTTTATCTGTGAAAATAACCAGTATGCCATGTCGATGCCGGTGAAACAGGCCGTGTCCGTGCCCCGCATCTCGGACCGGGCCGGGGCTTACGGGATCCCGGGTGAGACCCTGGATGGCATGGATGTTTTGGCCGTGTACCGAGCCGTCAGGCGGGCGGTGGAGCGGGCCCGGCAGGGCAACGGTCCCAGCCTGCTCGAGCTGGTGACCTATCGCTACAAGGGCCACTCCAAAAGCGACAGGCAGGTCTATCGTCCCAAGGAGGAAGTGAAAGCCTGGCAGGACAAAGACCCCATTCCGCGCTATCAGCAGTGGCTGATCGAGCAGGGCTATCTGACCGAAGCAGACGGGCAAGCGATCCGGGCCCAGGCCGAAAGCGCGGTTGAGCAGGCGGTCGCCTTTGCCGAAGCCGGCCCGGAACCCTCACCGGCTAACTTGCTCGACTTTGTTTATTTTGCAGAGCCGGAGGTTCAGGCCAGGCCCGGCCAGGTGCTGCCGGCCTGGATAAAAAACACCTTTGGTCCGGCGACACCGATCAATCCCCCGGCTGGCCAGCGCGAGGTCAGCTATGCCGAAGCCTTACGCGAAGCTATGGCCCTGGCCCTTGAACACGACCCGCGGGTGATGATGATCGGGGAAGATATTGGGGTGTACGGCGGCGCGTTTGGCGTCACCCAGGGCTTGATCGATCGCTTTGGTCCGGAGCGCATCCGCGATACGCCCATCTCGGAGAACTGCATTGCCGGCACGGCCATCGGCGCGGGCATGACCGGCATGCGGGCCATTGCCGAAATGCAGTTTATGGATTTTGTCACCCTGGCCATGGAGCAGATTGTGCTGCAAGGGGCCAAGATTCGCTTTATGTTTGGCGGCAAAGCCCACGTCAGTATGGTGATGCGCCTGCCCGCCGGCTCCGGCACCGGGGCAGCGGCTCAACATTCGGAAACGTTGGAAGCCTGGTTTGTCAACGTGCCCGGCCTGAAAGTGGTCATGCCCAGCACTCCCTACGAGGCTAAAGGCTTGCTGCTGGCCGCCCTCGCCGATAACAATCCGATTATGTTTGTGGAAAACAAGCTGCTGTACAAAATCAAGGGCCCGGTGCCGGAGCAGCCGTACCTGGTGCCGTTAGGTCAGGCCGACATCAAACGACGGGGGCGAGATTTAACCATTGTGGCCACCGGCATTATGGTCTGGCGGGCCCTGGAGGCCGCCGAGCAGTTGGCCCGGGAAGGCCTTGAGGCGGAAGTCATCGATCCCCGCACCCTGAAACCTTACGACGAGAAAACCCTGGTCGAATCGGTTAAGCGCACCGGCCGCTTGATGGTCGTTCACGAAGCGCCGCTCATTGGCGGCTTTGGCGGCGAAATCGCGGCCATGGTGGCGCAAAGCGAGGCTTTTGCCTATCTGGAAGCGCCGATTGTGCGCCTGGGCGGGGCCGATGTCCCGGTTCCCTACAACCGCACCTTGGAACAAGCGATGGTGCCCCAGGTGGGCGATATTGCGGCAGCGGCCCGCAAACTGGTTAAGTATCAGATCTAACGAGAAAACGTTTCATGCCTAAATCCGTAATTATGCCCAAATTTGAGATGGCCCAAGAAAGCGGCACCATTTCCCGGTGGCTTAAAAATGAAGGCGACCCGGTTGAACAAGGCGAAGTTATCCTTGAAATTGAAACCGACAAAATTAATATGGAGGTCGAAGCCCCGGCTACGGGCCGCCTGACCGGCCTCAAGGCCGGTCCCGGCGAGGTCATCCCCATTGGCCAGGTCATTGCCTACATCGTACAGCCGGGTGAAACCCTCCCGGCTGAAAGACCGGCAGCCCTCGAGCCTGGGCCTTCTACCGCACCGGCCGGCCGTCTAACCGAGGCCGGACCTCGGGCCACGCCGGTGGCCAAACGCGTGGCCGCCTCCCACGGCTTGGATCTGCAAAGCCTGCCCGCGGCCAGCCTCAATGAGCGGATGACCCGCGCCGATGTTGAGAGCTATTTGACCGGCCAGGCTAAACCAGAGCCGGGTAAGATGGCCGCGGTCCCGGCCGCGCGGCGTTTGGCCCGTGAGTTAGGGGTGGATTTAAGCTTGGTTTCCGGCAGTGGTCCGCACGGGCGCATCCAATCGGTAGATGTGCGCCATGCGGCGGAAGCCGGTCAGACCGTGGTCGCTCCTGAGGCAGGGCCGGCGCTGCGGCGCAGGGTGCCCCTGACCGGTATGCGGGCCAGCATTGCCACCCGGCTGACCGCCAGTGTCCGCGAAGCGCCTCAGTTCAGCGCCGGCATCGACGTGGTTATGAGCCGGGCCCTGGCCGTTATCGACGATTTTCGGGCCACTCAGGTTGGGCCGGATACGGCGCGGGTGACCTTGACCGCTTTTTTAGTCAAGGCCTGCGCCTGGGCCCTGGGCCGCTTTCCGGCGATCAATGCGACCTTCGAAAACGACGCTATTCTAGAGTGGGCCGATATTAACATCGGGGTGGCCGTGACGGTTGAACCGGGCTTGATGGTGCCGGTTATTCACCAGGCCGACGCCCTCAGTCTCAGCGCCATTGCGGCTCGCCTGGCCGACCTCACGACGCGGGCCCGCGCGGGGCAGTTGCGACCGGAAGATGTCCAGAGCGGGACCTTCACCCTCTCCAACTTGGGCATGTTTGGCGTTGATCGGTTTCAGGCTATTCTCAACCCGCCCCAAGTCGCCATTTTGGCCGTCGGGCGGGTAGCCAAACGGCCTTATGTGACCGCTGATGAGGATCGCCTGGACATCCAACCCATCGCCGAGTTTACCCTCACCGCCGATCATCGGGTGATCGATGGCGCCATGGCCAGCCGCTTTTTAGCCGACCTCAAACAGGCGATCGAGCGTCCGGGGCTGTTACTCTGAAACCAGTCTGCTACCAAAGAAGGCACAGGGACAAGCTTTGTCAGAATTTCCCTACAGACAAAGAGCTCCAGATCTAGTAGACTGGTGCTAACGCTTTATAAGTTTTTAGCCTAGATTGCCCGATCAACTCAATATCCCCAGCCTAAAAACTCTGCTTGCTCGTTAGGCTGTTTACAAGGTCCTTCTTTTCAGGCTATAAAATCCCACCCTCAGTTCAACCCGATTGGTTAACCAACTCCCCAGCGTGGCTGCGTTTCAGCGAGGCTTGTGCCTTCATCGATCCCAGGCTCATAAGCCGCCTTTCTCGGTTCTGGCCAGACCCTTACGGTTAAGCTAATAAAGTCCTGTTAGGGATTCTTGAACCACTTTTTTCGTATCTTCTCAATAAATCGCGGCAGCGTTGGTTGAGCCTGTCGAAACCAACGGCCTTCGCCAAACTCGGGCCGCGTCCACCCCGGAATATTGAGGCGAATTTACAAAGTCCTAAAGAAAGGAGTATAAGCTTATGGCGGTCCAGACTCTGATGAACCGGCCACCGGATGTCAAAGAGGTCCATATCGTCTGGATGACGACCGGCTTGAGTTGCGACGGCGACACGGTCTCTATCACCGCAGCGACGCAGCCAAGTCTGGAGGATATCGTCTTGGGCGCGATCCCCGGCCTCCCCAAAGTGCATCTCCACAATCCCGTCTTAGCTTATGAAGTCGGCGACGATTTTATGAAATACTGGTTTCAGGCAGCCGAGGGCCATCTTGATCCGTTTGTCCTGGTTTTGGAAGGCTCGGTTCCTAACGAGTCGATCAAGAGCGAAGGCTATTGGGCCGCAATGGGCACCGACCCGGCCACCGGCCAGCCGATCACGACCAATGAGTGGATCGACCGGTTAGCGCCCAAAGCCTTTGCCGTAGTTTGCGCCGGCACTTGCGCCACCTATGGCGGCATCCACGCCATGGCCGGCAATCCCACCGGGGCAATGGGCCTGGCCGATTATTTGGGCTGGGACTGGCGGACCCAAACCGGCTTACCGATTGTCAATGTCCCCGGCTGTCCGGTGCAGCCGGACAATATGATGGAAACGCTGCTTTACCTGCTCTTTCAGGCGGCCGGGCTGGCCCCGATCATCCCCCTGGATGAGGCCTTGCGGCCTACCTGGCTGTTTGGCAAAACAGTTCACGAAGGCTGCGATCGGGCCGGCTACTATGAGCAGGGAGATTTTGCCCACGAGTATGGCTCGCCCAAGTGCCTGGTTAAGATTGGCTGCTGGGGTCCGGTCGTCAACTGTAACGTCACCAAGCGCGGCTGGATGGCCGGGATTGGCGGCTGCCCCAATGTCGGCGGGATTTGTATTGCTTGCACCATGCCGGGCTTTCCGGATAAATTTATGCCCTTTATGGATGAGCCGCCAGGGGCCACGGTCTCCTCGACCACGGTCAACCTTTATGGCCGGGTCATGCGGACCCTCCGCGGCTTCACCAATTCCACCGCGAATAAAGAACCCAAGTGGCGGCATTCCGGCTCTAAGCTGACGACCGGTTACCAGCCAAAACATTATGGGCACTAACAGAAAGGAGCAGCAGAGCCATGGCTACGATGGCCAAAACTAAAGCCAATATGACCCACCCTACCCCGACCCGCCAATCTTCGCCGCCAGGCAGCAAGCTGATCGAGATGTCATGGGACCCAATCACCCGGATTGTCGGCAGCTTGGGCATCTACACCAAGATCGATTTTGACAACAAGGAAGTGGTCGAAGCCTACAGCACCTCGTCCATCTTTCGAGGCTACAGCATCTTTATGCAAAACAAAGATCCCCGCGATGCCCACTTCATCACCAGCCGGATCTGCGGGATCTGTGGCGACAACCACGCCACCTGCGCCGTCTACGCCCAAAATATGGCTTTTGGGATCGCCACGCCGCCCCTGGGCGAGTGGATCATCAACCTGGGCGAAGCGGCCGAGTACATGTTCGATCACAACATTTTTCAGGATAACCTGGTGGGCGTGGACTTCTGCGAGCAAATGGTCCGGGAAACCAACCCCAGTGTCTGGGAAAAAGCCAAGACCACCGAAGCCCCCAACGCCAAATCTCACGGCTATCGGACGATCGCCGAAATCATGACCGCCTTGAACCCGTTCAGCGGCGAGTATTATCGGGAAGCGCTCCAGATGAGCCGGATGACCCGGGAGATGTTCTGCCTGATGGAGGGCCGGCACGTCCATCCTTCAACGCTCTACCCCGGGGGGGTGGGGACGGTACCCACCATCCAGTTGTTCACCGATTACCTGGTTCGTCTGCAGAAATATGTCGAGTATATGAAAAAGGCGGTCCCGTTGCATGACGATCTGTTCGACTTTTTCTACGAAGCGCTGCCGGGCTATGAAAAGGTGGGCCAGCGGCGGATTCTGCTAGGCTGTTGGGGAGCTTTTAACGACCCCACGGTCTGCGACTATACCTACCAAAACATGTCGAAGTGGGGGCGATCGATGTATGTCACCCCCAGTGTGGTGGTGGATGGTCAGGTGGTCACCAATGATCTGGTAGACATCAATCTCGGGATGCGCATTCTCCTCGGCAGTTCCTATTACGAGGACTGGCAGCAGGCAGAGATGTTTGTGAGCCACGATCCGTTGGGGAATCCGGTGGACCGGCGCCACCCTTGGAACCAAACGACTATCCCCAAGCCACAGAAGCGCGACTTTAACAGCAATTATACCTGGGTTATGTCTCCGCGCTGGTACGACCAGCGCACAGACCAGTACTTGGCCCTGGATACCGGGGGCGGACCGCTGGCCCGTTTCTGGGCCACCGCGCTGAATGGCCTGGTGGATATTGGCTACATTAAGGCCACCGGCACCAGCGTCCAGATCAACCTGCCTAAGACCGCTTTGATGCCGGAGATGCAGTTGGAGTGGAAGATCCCGCAGTGGAGCAACGCCATCGAGCGTGACCGAGCCCGCACTTATTTTCAGGCTTACGCGGCCGCCGCTGCCCTGTACTTTACCGAAAGGGCCCTCGAAGAGCTGTATGCCGGCCGCACCCAGACCTGGGCGGACTTTGTCGTGCCGGACGATGCCATCGGCTGCGGTTTCCACGAGGCAGTTCGGGGCGTTCTCTCCCACCACGTGGTCATCCGCGATGGAAAAATCGCCAATTATCACCCCTATCCCCCCACCCCCTGGAATGCCAGCCCCCGCGACAGTTTTGGAACGCCCGGTCCGTATGAGGATGCCATCCAAAACACCCCGATTTTTGAAGAAAATGGGCCGGATACGTTCAAAGGGATTGATATTATGCGGGCGGTACGCAGCTTCGATCCGTGCTTGCCCTGTGGGGTGCATATGTATCTGGGCCAGGGCAAGACCCTGCAAGTTAACCACTCACCGATGTTTGGTCACCGCTCAGGGTCCGGGTAAGTTTCATGAGCACTAGTCAAGCGACTACATTTCAAGTCCGGCTGCAGCGAATTGAAATGCTCATTCAAGAACTTGAGGCCGTGGCTGACCCGGCCGTGCGGGCCAGCGTGGAAGAGCTACTGCAACTTCTGTTAGAGATGCATGGCGCGGGCCTGGAGCGAACTTTGGAACTGATCTGGGAGAGCGGTGAGTTAGGTCAAACCCTAATACACGACCAGCTGGCCCGCGACGAGCAAGTCAGCAGCTTGATGCTGCTGCATGGACTCCATCCTCTGGACTTGGAAACACGGGTCAGGCAGGCCCTGGCTAAACTTCGGCCTGCTTTGCGAGCCCAAGGCAGCGAGGCTGAACTCTTGGGTGTAACCGCCGAGGCGGGCGTTCATCTCAGACTTATCGAGCAGCCCAAACCGCAGGGCGGGGGCCGTAGTTGCGCCTCGCCCCCGGTTAACCTCACGGCGCTGATTCAAGAAAC
>CALMIS010000166.1 GCA_937864185.1 uncultured Chloroflexota bacterium | reverse complement strand
CAAGTTTATTTAACCTGTTACCAGGTGCTGCAAGCGGGCCAGGACCCGCGCTGAGGTCAAACACTCAAGTGCTCAAGAATGCAAACACAAGTGGTCGACAAACCGCTCCAGATCGGGTTTAATGAGCCAAACATCTATGGTTGATCCATTGGAGAGACGCATGAACCAAAGCCGGTCAGTCGCTCAGTTCACTCTCTATTTAACGCCAGGTCTTACACCCCTCTTGAATTTGGCTTGTCACCTCCTGATTGTCAAAGGCTCCTCCATCGTCTGGGGGGTCGCCTTTTGGGGGCTGGGCACACTGTTGATTGGCTGGGCCTCGACCACGGCAAAATTGCCGGGGGACAGCCAGACTCAAACGGCCTTATGGTTATTGGGACTAACCATGGGTTTACCGTTGTTCTTCTTTTTTATCGTCCCTACTCCCATCGAAGGGACCGGGCACGCCGATTTCAGGGCCGCCTTCACCGGGTTGGCCCTCATCGTTTTGGGCTTCATCATCAATCTGGTCGGCGGCCTCATTGCCATAGGTTGGGGCATCTGGCAAATCTCCCGAAATGGCGAGCTAAACCGATGACACGCAAAATCGGACAGGCGTTGAGCGGCGCGGCGCTATTGCTGCTGATAGGCGCTCTTTTTTGCGGGCTGGATGGGCCGGCTTACTGGGCCACGACGGTCAATGATTGGGCCCTCGATAAACAGTACGCCTCGGCCAGAGCTGGGGCCGATCTTCCCCTGTCAGAGTTGGTGTATCGCCGCCATATGATGACCAGCGCTTTTAACGGCGGCGGTTGTTTGGCCGGGGTGCGCTACATCTTTACCACCGAGTTGCCGCAGGTCGAGTTTATGGCGGCCTATGCAGATGTTCCTCCCGTTTTTCGCCCGACCTGGCTTGATCCCGAAGAATTTCAGACCGACTACCGCGCCGACCTGGCAGCAGAGGAAGTGGCCATTATCGAAGCGGCTTTGGCCGCCGGCAAGCAGGTGGTCTATTACGACTTTGCCGATTTGGTTGATTATGGCATGCTGCGCAACGGGCTAGACCCACGCTGTGGAAATTTTGATTAAGTTGGTTTGTGCGGGAGGAAAAAGTGAATACTATGTTTGCACTTTTTCTAACTGAATAGTAAAGGCACGGCCTCTGCCGTGGATAATAAGGTTGCGGATCATTATCGCGGAGGAGAACCATGCCCAAGCCAATTGTATGTCTGTCGACCACGTTGAGCCAGTTTGCGGAGCTGTTTCGACCGTGTTTCAGCCATCGCCAGTGGAAGTACTTTGTGATCGGACTACCAACCCCAGCCTGATCCACCCGCTTGAGCAAAGTCGGCAGCCGATGTGGACCGTGCCTCCGGCGAATGCTTTCCTTGACCTGCTCTAGCTTAAGGCCTACCGCCGTCACGTAGAGCGGTTTTAAGAAAATAGCGCCGCAGGCCGGTTTTATGACTCCTCTGCATGTTAATATTGTTCAGATTAGAGAGGCGGTTTGCTTCTTTGGCTGGGCCGCGAGGGCATTCCGGTCTGACTGCCGGGCTTTCAATCCGAACAGAAAGCGCAGCAAGCCGAACCGCCGGATCAGGAGTTCGTACAGAGCCATAATTATCGCAAATGAAACAACCGCCAAGATGACGTATTTGGGCAAGACACCGAGTGCCCAATCCTTCATAAAAAAGCCGATAACCACGATAACCGACTGGTGCAGGATATAAAAAGGCAGAGAGGCTTCGCTGGTGTAGGTCAAAAATCCGTTTTTGAGAGTGAAATAGCGTTGACCCAGGCCCAAAATCGCCAGCAGCCAAAACCACGAATTAAAAATACGGATAGACATTAACAGAGTAAAATTCAGCGAACCGTAGGGGGCCGCAAAGTCGCTGTCAGCCAGGCTTAGACCCAGGGTCAGGGTTAAGACACCCAACCCGATAGCCGCGAAAAAGTGCTGCCGGATGGCCTGCTGAAAACGCGGTTCGGCCGCCAGGACATAGCCGATGATGAGCCAACTCAGGTAGATCGCCAGACTCCAACCACCAAAAGCGCGCAAACCTAAGCCGTCCGGGTCAAGCCCAGCCTCGAAAATTATCAGCGGTGCGGGTAGCAAGAGAAAAAGTCCCGGTTTAGCCAACCCTGCCGCCAGGCCGGTCACCCCTCTTTGACCGGTATGGGTTTTGAGCAAAATAAACAGGGGTAGAGTCAACAGCGACAAGATAAACAAGACCAACAGGTACCACAAATGCAGCCCCATCCAGGCAAAATAACCGCCAAAGGCATAAAAGCCATCAAAGTAATGGGGATAAAACTCCAGGAACGAGCCGGCAAAGGGTGGGACCGTATCCGATTGGCCACTCACACTCTCAATGTAGACCTGAGGCGGAATGAGCACCAGAATGCCAAAGATCAGCGGCGGCAGCAGTCGGGTCATTCGTTCTCGGATAAAGGCGCCGCTGCGACGGCTCACAAGGGCATAATAAATGCTGCCACCGGACAAGATGAAAAAGAGTGGCATCAACCACTGCGCTACAATGTTCACAAAAATGGTCATCCCCAAATCCAGTTCATTATTTTTGATGTGCCACCCTTCATCGTTGAAAAAGCGGGCGCAGTGGAACAAAAAGACCGCCAGCGTAGCCAGCACCCGCAGCCAGTCAATATCCCAGCGGCGAGACAGAGTGGTTGAATTTGGCTTAAGTTGAGTCATCGTAAACCTCCTCACAGGTTATTTGTCTACTACGAGTAGCATAACCTTTTCCGGTGCTGTTGACATCGGATTTGAAGAGGGTTTTCCATAATAAAAAAGACCGATCAGTTGATCAGTCTATAGAAATGGCTTGCTCTATCCTTGGTCCTAGGACCAGAGATGTAGGCAGACTATTCTGTTTTGGCTAAACCGGCCTTGAGCGCGTAAATAGCCGCCTGAGTCCGGTCGGCCAGGTTTAATTTGCTCAAAATGTTGCTCACATGAGTCTTGACCGTTTTCTCACTAATGGCGAGCTGCCGGCCAATCTCACGGTTGCTCAGTCCGTTGGCAATAAGCCGGAGCACTTCCAGCTCTCGTTCCGTCAATTCCGCCGAACGATCCACCGCTTCCTCCTGACGATGAAGAGGGTGGGTTTGGGTGGCTTGGGCGACAACCTGGTTCATCAGTTTTTTGGTGATGTCTGGGTGCAGTGGCACCTCGCCCCGGTGAGCGGCCTGAATGGCCCGAACCAAATCATCGGGATTGACATCTTTCAAGAGGTAACCGGCCGCACCGGCGGCGATGGCCGGAAAAACCTTGTCATCTTCGGTAAAGCTGGTCAGGACCAAAACCTGAGTATTTAGGTTGAGGGCGCGAATTTGCCGCAGAGCTTCGCTGCCGTCCAACTTGGGCATGACCAGATCCATCAAAATCACGTCAGGTTGCAGCAGTTGAGCCTGTTCAACCGCTTCCAAACCATTGGTAGCCTCACCCACCACTTCGATCTCGGCGTGCAGCTCAAGAAAGGTGCGCAGCCCCTGCCGGACCAGAATATGGTCGTCGGCAATAAGTACCCTGACTTTCGCCATTGATTAATCCTCCTACCCTTCACTTCTTCGAGGCGCCGTTAGCGGCACCTCAACCCGAATTCGTACCCCTTCGCCTGGCCGGGACTCAATGGCGAAACTGCCGCCCATCATTTCCGCCCGCTCACGCATGCTGGCTAGTCCCAGCGTCTCGCGGCCTGGCTCAAGCATGGTAATATCGAAACCCAGGCCGTGGTCTTCCACCAGCAGCGACACCTGATCCGGGCTCAACGCCAGCTTTACGGCAACCTCGTCGGTATGGGCATGTTTAACGACATTATTCAAGGCTTCCTGAACAATCCGAAACAGTTGAGCCTCCTGGTCCGGAGACAAGCGCTGCTCGCCTTCAACCTGCAAGGCCACGGTTAACCCATCCCGACTTTTGAGCGCAGCCGTGTGGTGGCGCAGCGCCGCCACCAGTCCACCCGCTTCAACAGAAGCAGGCCGCAGTTGGAAAATGAGCGTACGCATCTCGGCCAGGGCACTCTGGGCCAATTCCTGGAGATGATCCAGTTGAGTTACAGCCTGGGCCGGGTTTCGCTCCAGCAGGATGCGGGCCGATTTGGCGGTCAGGGTGATGCTGAAGATCGTTTGGGTAACGGAATCGTGTAGTTCGCGAGCCAGATAGTTGCGCTCTTTGGTTACGGCCAATTCTTCGGCCTGAGCCGCATAGGCCTGGAGTTGGCGGTGCGCCGTCTGAAGCTCGGCTAACAAGGTTTGACTCTCCTGACGAGCTGCCTCCGCTTGGACGGTTACGGAAGCGTAAGAGCCAACAAAAAAGTAACTGGACCCATACAGCAAGATAAAAGGCAGGGCCTCAAGCCAACCGTATCCGTAGATCAGTCCCCCGGCCATACAGAGGGTAAAGAGGCCAATCCACCGAAACCCCAGCCCTGGGGCGAAGAAGAACATCGCTTGGGTGCTCAACGGGATATACAGAATGGCAAAGAAATCCAAAAAAGGGGGTAAGAGTGATAGCCCCAGCCCTAAACCCGCTTGTGTGGTTAAGTAGAAAGAAGAGTAACCTTGCCAGCGGCGGGTCAGCCAGCCTTCTGAAGCCAGCAGGAGGCCAAAAATCACCAACAGGCCGGCAACCAGCCAGCGCAGCGGGTGACCAGCAGAAAAATAGATCGTCAGGCCGCGAATAGCTACCGCCGCAAAAAGCAGGTAGAAAGCCAGGTAAAAAAAGGGTGTTTTGCGTGCGGTCGTCATGGTTGCAAGATAGTCACACTGCTACTCCTCAACACCCAGACTGCCCCATCCGGCATTGTAACCCTTCTTCACGCGGGTTCAAAATGGGGTCATCCCACTATCGTCGTGGATACCGCTGCCGTTAACCGCGGCCGGCTCGGGCCGTCGCTCATCGACCCACAAAATCTTCTATCCTTGCCCCGAAATCTTATTGTCCTTATAATACAGCCGGGTATTTTGCTACTAGCCCTTCCTCCCTTTCTTTGTTCCGGCATTTAGCTAACAAGCGTAAATTCAACTGAGTAGATCAGGATTGATGACGCAGCTATCTCTTTTTTTCTTGGGGCGTTTCCAGGTAACTCTGGCCGGCAAGCCGCTGGTGACCTTCGAGTCGGACCGGGTACGGGCGCTGCTGGCCTTTTTAGCTGTTGAAGCGGATCGGCCCCACCGGCGCGACCAATTGGCGGCCTTGTTTTGGCCCAACCATCCTGAAGCTACGGCTCGAGCCAACTTGCGCCATGTCCTGCGTAAATTACGTCAAGCCCTGGGCGAGGTCGAGAACGCCCCAGCCTGGCTGCTCACCACCCGCCAGACGATTCAATTCAATCCGGCCAGCCCCTACACCCTGGATGTGGCTCGTTTCCAGGAGCTACGGGCGCTATGTCAGGCTCACCCGCATCCTGACCCATCTGCCTGCGTGGCGTGCGCCGAGCGGCTCAACCAGGCCGTGGCCCTGTATGAGGGCAACTTTTTGGCCGGCCTGTCGCTGCCGGGAAGCATAGCGCTGGAAGAGTGGGTCTTGCTCAACCAGGAGCGCTTGCACCGGCAAGCCGTGGCAATCTTGACTCATCTGGCCAACTATCACGAAACTCATGGTAATTTCGAACTAGCCGCCACCCTGACCCGGCGACAAGTGGAACTGGAGCCGTGGCGGGAAGAGGCCCACCGCCAGTTGATGCGTGTTCTGGCGGCTGCCGGGCAACGCAGGGCCGCTCTGGCTCAATACGAAAGCTGCTGTCGTATTCTGGCCGCGGAGTTAGGCGTGGAACCCACGCCCGAAACCACAGCCCTGTACGAGCGCATCCGCGTCGGGGGGTTGGACAGGGGTAACGCTTTGCAAGTCTCCCCTGCTCCCCTGCCCCTCCGCTCCCCGACCATAGACTGGGGTGAAGCACCTCCCAGCGGCGCCTTCTATGGACGGCAGGCCGAATTAGCCCGCCTGGAGCGCTGGCTGATAACCGAGCGCTGCCGCCTGGTGGCGCTGTTGGGCATGGGTGGGATTGGCAAAACCAGCCTGGCTGCCCATCTGGCCCGATCGCTGGCCGACCAATTTGAGGTGGTCTATTGGCGTTCGCTGGTCAATGCCCCCTCTCTACCCGAGGTTTTGCGAGCCTGCTTGCAGTTTCTAGCCGGTCAGACCCTGGCCGATTTGCCGACGAGCCTGGACGAGCAACTGGCCCTCTTAGTGAACTTCCTGCGCCAGCGACGCTGCCTGCTCGTCCTGGATAACCTGGAAACTGTGATGCAGAGTGAGCGAGCCGGCTCCTTCAAACCTGACTACGAAATCTACCACCAGTTGCTCCGGCGGATAGCCCAAAACGAACACCAAAGCTGCTTGCTGCTGACCAGCCGGGAGAGGCCACAGGGTCTGGCTCAACTCGCCGAGGATGTCCCCCTGGTGCGGTCGCTCCAATTGAGCGGCGTGACCGCTGAGACAGGCCGGGTTATCCTGGAAAAGGCCGGCCTATCGGCTCCGGTCGAGTTGAGTTTCGCCCTGGTGGCTCGCTACTCCGGCAACGCCCTGGCCCTAAAGTTGGTGGCCCGCACCCTGCAAGAACTCTTTGACGGCGATATGACCGCCTTCCTGAGTGACGAGACACCCATCTTTGACGATATTCAGGCGGTGCTGGATGAGCAGTTTGCCCGCCTGACGCCTCTGGAATACGAGCTTATGGTCTGGCTGGCCGTCGAGCGGGAAGCGATTAGCTATCAGGCGCTGGCGGCTAACCTGGTCTCCTCGGTACCCCAGCGAGCCTTGCTGGAAGCCCTGCGGGCCCTGCAACGCCGGTCGCTCCTGGAAAAGGCAGGCGATGGTTTTGCCTTGCAAAATGTGGTGCTGGAATACACCACTGAGCGTCTCATTAGCGGTGTTTGCCGGGAAATTGAGGCCGGCCTAGAACAACTGCCAGGTTCGGTGGACCAGGGGGCTCAAATCTCACCCTTATTCAACAGCCACGCCTTGCTCAAGGCTCAGGCCAAGGCGTATGTGCGCCTGAGCCAAACCCGCTTGATCGTTCAGCCTATCGCCGAGCGGCTCCTGGCCCGGCTGGGCAAACCCACTTTGGTAAAAGTGCTGCGGCAACGCTTGGCCGGACTGCGGGCCAATGAATTATTAGCGCCTGGTTACGCCGCCGGTAATCTCCTTAACCTGTTGTTGGTCTTGGAGGTTGACGTATCCGGCTATGACTTCTCGGGCCTTAACGTGCGGCAGGCCTATCTGCGGGGAAAAACTCTACAACAGGTCAATTTTGCCCAGGCCAATCTGCTCGGCTCGGTCTTCACCGACACCTTCAGCCTCATCAATTGGCTGGCCTTTAGCCCCGATGGCCAATTACTGGCGGCAGCGGCCGGAGATGGGGAGATTCGGTTGTGGCGGTTGCAGGATAGCCAGCCGGTCGTAGCGGTTAAAGGACATAGCAGTTTCGTCTCGTCGGTCGCTTTTAGTCCTGATGGGGAAACGCTGGCCAGCGGCAGTGATGACCATTCGATCCGCCTCTGGGCCGTGGTCACCGCCAGTGGCAGCGTAACCCTACACCTGCGTCACACCCTGACCGGACATACTGATGCGGTCAACGCGGTCGCCTTTAGCCCCGATGGGCAGACGCTGGCCAGTGGCAGTCTTGACCACACCATTCACCTGTGGGACGTCGCCCGCGGCGAGCTGTGTCACGCCTTGACCGGACACACCGGTGCGGTCTGGTCGGTCGCTTTTAGTCCTGATGGGGAAACGCTGGCCAGCGGCAGTGATGACCTTCAGCTTCGATTGTGGGCTGTCGCCAGGGGTGAGCTGCGCCACACGCTGGCCGGGCATACCAAGCGGATTTACGCTGTTGCTTTCAGCCCCGATGGCACTCGCCTGGCCAGCGGCAGCGTCGACCAGACCGTCCAACTGTGGCAGGTCAACGGTCAAACCGGGCAACTGCGCCACACCTTACGGGGCCATACCCACACCGTCAGGTCGATTGCCTTTAGTCCCGATGGCACTCGCCTGGCCAGCGGCGGGTATGATGAAACCATCCGACTGTGGGATGTCGCCAGCGGGCAGCCGGTCTACGCGCTGCGGGGGCATAACAGTTGGATCAGGTCGGTGGCCTTCAGCCCGGATGGGCAGACCCTGGCCAGCGGCAGTCTTAACAGCACTATTCATTTATGGGATGTCACCCCTCATCAGGCCGGGCAAATTCGTCACACTTTGCAGGGATATGCCAATCTAGTTCGATCGGTGGCCTTCAGTCCCGATGGGGCACTGCTGGCCAGTGGTCACGATGATCAGACCGTGCGCTTATGGTCCGTCAACCATCAAGGGGAGCCAGACCACTCCATTTTACAGGGGCATACGAATCTGGTCAGAGCAGTGGCCTTCAGCCCCGACGGGCAGACCCTGGCCACCGGCAGCTTTGATCACACGGTCCGCCTCTGGAATCCTTATACCGGGCAAGCCCGCTTCAAGCTGCAGGGGCATACGAATCTGGTCAGAGCAGTGGCCTTCAGCCCGGATGGCGCGCTTTTGGCGAGTGGTAGTTGGGATCAAACGATCCATTTGTGGGAAGTACGCACCGGGCAAGTCTACCGGATTCTGCGGAGCGACACCGGGCAAATTTACGCGATCGCCTTCAGTCCCGTTGAGGATATGCTGGTCAGCAGCCACGATGATCATCTGGTGCGCTTGTGGGATGTCCAAACCGGCCAACTGCGTCACACCTGGCCGGGGCACAACCGGCCGGTCAAAGCGGTGGCTGTCAGCCCGGATGGCCGGACCGTGGCCAGCGGTGGGGACGACCGGATTGTTCATTTATGGGATCCGCAGAGCGGTGAAATTCGCCAAAGTCTGCCCGGTCATACCGATTTTATCTGGTCCCTGGCCTTCAGTCCCGATGGGGAAACGTTGGCCAGCAGCAGTTCCGACCACACGGTCCGCTTGTGGAATGTACGGAATGGTCAACTACGCCACACCTTGCAGGGGCATACCGATTGGGTCTGGTCAGTGGCTTTCAGCCCTGATGGCCGGACGCTGGTCAGCAGCAGCGGCGACAAAACGATACGCTTGTGGGAGGTCGCGACCGGCCACTGCCGGCAAACCTGGCGCAGCCGGGGTCCTTACGCCGGGATGAATATCAGCGGCGTCACCGGCCTGACGCCCGGTCAAAAACAAGCCCTCAAGGCTCTAGGAGCGGTGGAGGAGGATGAGATTGGTTAATGGGTTACCGCCCCTATTCACTGGGGCTGTCCCAAGAAAATAATTGGTCACTATTCCGTAAAGCGTAATGGCGCTTGGGCTTAAGGGTCCATTACGCTTTACTGTTTAAAGGGACAGCCTAACCTGGTGGCCGAGGCTCGAATGTATTTAGCCCCCTCAGCCCGACCACACGCTAACCACACGCTAGAAACACGCTCAGTCGGTATGATGTAGTCTAAGGAAGTGAGTTGTTCTCACCGTGTCAAGCCTGCTTCAATTGGGGGTACCCTATGCAAAAAGAAAAAGTTGTGGGTTATCAATCCTTTATGTTGCGTTGCTGGCAAGAACAGAGCGCCGCTGCCCCGCAGCAGCGGCCGGGCTGGCGCTTTATGCTGCAAGATGTCTCGGCGCCGCAAGACCTGCACGTTTTCGCCACCTTCGAGCAGATGGTCGCCTTTTTGCGCCAGAACATTATCGAGGAGGTGAAGGAGGCAGAGGGGGGCTAAAATTGTAAAACTTTATTTCGGACGCAGCGCTCAGACGGCAAAGGGGACTTGGCCTAAAACGAGAGCTGCGGCCCCCTCGATACCGGCACGGTGGGCAGCAAGAGCGTCACCTGCACCGCCGTCGACAATGCGGGCAACAGCGCCAGCGCCGAGGCGACCTACTCCGTCACCTACGACTTCACCGGCTTCTTTAGCCCCATTGACAACCCGCCCACGGTCAACGCGGCCAAGGCCGGTCAGTCTATCCCGATCAAGTTCAGCCTGGCCGGCAACCAGGGCCTGAATATCTTTGCGGCCGGCTACCCCAAGAGCCAGCAGACCGCTTGCGACAGCGGCGCACCGGTCGCCGAGGTCGAAGAGATCAACACCCCCGGCAGCAGCGGCTTGAGTTACGACCCCAGTAGCGACCAATATCACTACACCTGGAAGACCGACAAGGGGTGGAAGAGCACCTGCCGCCAGCTGATCGTCAAGTTGGCCGATGGCACCCAACACCTTGCCCTGTTCCGGTTCAACTAGGCCCGCCCCAATCGTTGAGGTGAGCGAGGCAGAAGCGACCCCCGGCGGTTTCCACAAAACCTTTGAACTGAGCGGGAAAATCTTCAGGGGGTAGCGCCTGGGCTTGCCCTAACAGGGCATAATTGCCGGCGGTCTCAACCAGCACCACGTTTGGCTCGGGCCAGCGATCCACCAGACAGGGGCTATGCCCGGTCTGGATGAGGTGCGAACCGATGAGCGGTCCCGGCCTTTCCGGCAGAAACCT
>CALMIS010000165.1 GCA_937864185.1 uncultured Chloroflexota bacterium | reverse complement strand
TAAAGGAGCGGCCCCAAGCGACGGGCCGGCAAGACATTATCCACCGGCGGTGCGTTCTTGAGATAGGCAATGAGGGCGGCGGTGTCAGCGTCGCTGTAGGCTTGCAGCGCTTCCGAGGGCATGATGATCAAGCTCTGGCCCTGTTGGTTGAGTCCGTGTCGAATGGCTCGCTCCCAGTCGGCGTCGCTATAACTCTGGCCCAGGCCGCCTCGTCCGGCGGTGAGGTTAGGGGCCGGAATAAAACCCAGCGCCGGTTCATCCAGAAAAGTTTGACCGGCCAAATTTGGGCCGTGGCAGCCGGTGCAGAGGCTGATGTGCTCGGCCAGATGCCGGCCTCTGGCCAACGAGGCCGGGTCGTCCGGTAGGGTCAGCGACTCGTCCGGTACGGCATAGACCCGGCTCAAGCGGGCCGCGCCACGGGCATAAAGCAGGCCGGCGGTGATAAGGCTCAAACCCAGGATCAAACCCAGGCCTAAACCAATCCACGTTAAGATACGCTTCATCATCCACTCCTTGACCGTAACCCTTCAATCGTATACGGCACGGCTATCACCTAAATTAACACCGTCCGGGGCGGGCAACAAGAGGGCGCGTTCCCGTCAAAATCGGGAAAAAATCCCGGTAGGGTTTGGGAAAAGGGCTTTATGGATCAGTGGGGAAACCCGTCACTGCCCGATAGCTTGGCGGCTGAGTTGCGGCTTTGGGCGTCATATTTGGACCAACTCGGGTATCCTCTCGATAGATTGCGGCAACGTTGGTTGAGCTGGTCGAAACCACCGGCCTTCGACCAGTTCAGGCCGCATCCACCCCGGAATAGGGAGAAGATACCAACTCGAAGCCAAAAAGTTTTGCTAAATTCTCTGTTTCTATGTATCTTTAGGCTCAAAAAACAACTCCTTAGAAGAGACCTTAGCCCATGCATCAGCCCCACTACTTTAAGTTCAATACACCCCGCGTTGTCCAAGAAACCATTGAGGGTGAAACCGTCATGATTGATTTTGACTCCGGCGCTTATTACAGCACCGATCAGGTCGGCGCGCTGATTTGCAGTTTGCTGGAGAAAAGGGCCGGCGTCGGTGAGATCCTTGCTTTCATTTCTAGCCACTGCTCCGCCAACCCCGTCGATATTGAAGCCGGGGTACAGCAATTTTTGGCCGAGTTGCAGGCCGAAAGTCTCATTATCCCCGCCGCTGCTCCGGCCAACCACCCCAGTCTGGCTGAGGTGGCTCCCCTGACCTGCTTTGAACCACCCAGGCTGTACAAATACACCGATATGCAGGACCTGCTGCTGCTCGACCCCATTCATGAGGTAGATGAAGCCGGTTGGCCTCTACGGAAGCAAAATTAATTAAGGGCGGTCATCATGCCCCAAGCATTTTGGCAGGCGCTAAACCACGCGTTTGAGCAGGCGATCAGCCTGACCGGCTCGATGGAACGCACTTACAGCCTGGCCGGTTATCGAGTGCGTCTCCGCTTTGCCGGGCCGGCCTTGCTCCCAGTCCTAACCCCGGCTTTGGACCACCTCCAAACCACCAACGCCGGCCCGCCGCCCGACTTGACCATCGCTTTATGGGACAGCGCCACCACCGGTATCCCGTTTCCCGCCCGGTTACCTCCGCTGACCGAGATAGGCCGGCGCGGTGAACTCCCAGCTTACAGCGATGATCGTTTTCTGGCGGCAGCCCAGACCGACATCCGGGCCTTGAGCCTGCTGGACCGCGTTGAAAATCAGGCCCTCTATTGGACGGCGGCCTCCGCCGTTCTGCCCGTTTTTGAACGGGCCGCGCCCCTTAAGATCATCCTGCACTGGTGGCTGCGGGAGCGACGGTTGCCGCTTATTCACGCCGGGGCCGTCGGCGCCGAGGCTGGGGGCGTGTTGCTGGTGGGGGGCACCGGCACGGGCAAATCGACTTCAACTCTGGCCTGTCTGAGCGCCGGGCTGCAGTATATCTCGGATGACCGCTGTTTGCTGGCGCTTGAGCCAGAACCGCGAGCCTTGTGCGTTTACAACGCCGCCAAGCTCCGGCCCGAGCAAATGCAGCGTTTTCCCCACCTGCTACCGGCCGTTAGGGCGAATAACCTGCCTGATGAGGAAAAACACATCATTTTTGTCCATCAGTACGCGCCGGAGCAACTGGCGACCGCCTTGCCTGTTAGAGCCTTGCTGTTGGCCCGGCTGGCCCACCGCCCGGAAACCACCTGGCATCCGGTCTCTCCGGCGCGGGTCTGGCGGGAGTTATCGACCAGCTCGTTGGTTTACCAACCCGGCATGGCCCACGCCGAACTGGAGCTGATGGCGGAACTGGTGCGGCGCTTGCCTTGCTACCAACTCAACCTGGGGACAGAATTAGGAGAAATTCCGCCGGTTATTGCCCAGGTTATCCAGGCTCATGTGCAATAACGAAAAGGACACTTACCGTGCCTAAGCCAACGACGGCTTTAATCAGTGTGATTATCCCGGTTTACAACGCTGCCCGCTTCCTGGCCGATGCCGTAGCCAGCATTCGAGCCCAGCAGTACGCGCCCTTAGAAATTATCATCGTGGATGACGGTTCGACCGATGGCACCGCGGCCACGGCGCGTAGCTTGGGCGAGGATATTCGCTATCTGTACCAGCCTAACGCCGGTCCGGCCGCGGCTCGAAATCGTGGCCTGGAGTTGGCCCGGGGCGAGATCATCGCTTTTCAGGATGCGGATGACATCTGGAGTGACCACAAGCTGGCGACGCAATTAGCGCTTTTGGACCGTTATCCTGCCGCCGGCGTGGTGCTAGGTTTTACCCGGTTGGTCGAAACCATTGAGGGGGAGCAGAAGATTGGGCGGCCGGGACTGGTCACAGTGTTGCAGGCGGCGCTTTTCCGGCGAACGGTCTTTGACCAGGTCGGGTGGCTGGACGAGCAGTTGCGTCTGGGTGAGGATATTGACTGGTATCTGCGAGCTCTGGAGCAAGGGGCCGAAATTATTAGTCATCAAGAAGCGGTCTTGTTCTATCGCCGTCATGCCGCCAACTTGACTCACAACCTTCAGGAGGCCAAGGTTCATTTTTTGCGGGCGCTCGGCCGCTCGCTGAGCCGCCGGCGTCAAGCTACCGGCCAAGCCAGCGCCCTGCCAGCCGACCTTTCGGTCGTATTATCTAAACTTGGAACGAAGAGCCATGGACAGTGACGGCGCCAGTCGCCCCTTGGTCAGCGTCATTATGCCGGTTTATAACGGCGAACGCTATCTAGCCGAAGCCCTAGCCAGCGTTTTGGGGCAAGACTATCCTGACCTGGAGGTCATCGTGGTGGATGATGGCTCCACGGATGGCAGCGGGCAAATTGTCCGGTCGGTCGCCGAGACAAGTCGGGCGCCGGTGCGCTACGTTTATCAAGAAAATCAGGGTCCGGCCGCAGCGCGTAACCACGGCTTGCAGTTAGCTCGGGGTGACTTGATCGCATTTCAAGACGCGGACGATGTCTGGACCCCGGACAAACTGACCATTCAGGTCAGCTACTTGCAGAGCCAGCCCACGGTGCAGTATGCGGTTTGCCGGGTCAGATTTTTTCTTGAACCGGGCTGCCAGCCGCCCCCCGGCTTTAGATCGGAGTGGCTCACCCAAGAACCACCGGCCTACCTTATGCAAACCTTGATCGCCCGGCGCCGGCTGTTCGATCAAATCGGCCGGTTTGACCCCAGCCTGTCACGGGCAGAAGATATAGATTGGTTTGCCCGGCTATTGGACGCCCAGATTCCGGGGCACGTCATCCCACGCGTTCTCCTTCACAAGCGTGTTCATGCGGCTAACATCTCACTCACCGGCTTCAGCAACAATCAATTCTTACTGGCGGCGCTAAGGCGCTCGGTGCTGCGCAAGCAAAGAAAAGAGGAACCTCGTGAATGATCTGGTAACGCCGCTGGCCATTCAAGAAGTTTTACGGCAAAGGTTAGCTCCGGAAATTGGCGCCTACAAAACCTGCGCGTTGCTTGAATTTGCCAGGTGGAATAATGCCGGCATTCATGCTCTGTGGCTAGGTAGCGTATCTTATCTGCTTGATACCGCCAGGGTTAAGGTTGCCTATATCTCGAATCACCGGAATTTTTCCCCGGAACAACTGGCCCGGCGGGCCGGAAAGGCACCGATCATTTTCCGGGCCGGCGTCTTAAACGATGGCTGGAGCGGGACGATTGAACTGGTTGACTTTTGTAACCGGCTTATCACCACCTATCGAGATCGGCCGATAATCTTTCTGCCCCGCAGTATTTCGTTTAACAGTCAGGCCAAATTCCAAGAATTGGTCAAGACCTTTAATGCTCATCCCCGCCTGACCGTATTGGTCCGAGATGAGGCCAGTTATGCTTTGGCCATGGAACATCTCAACTGTCGAGTCAGCTTGATGCCGGACATTGCCTTTCAATTAGCCGATAAGCTGCAATCGGTTTCCTTTAACACCCCAACAGACAAAATATTATTTCTGCGGCGATCGGACTGGCCGGCCGACCCGGCATTTGACCCGAAAAATTTTGGTCTTTCTAACCTAGTTGTCCAGGATTGGAGCACGACCCAAGCCCTCCGCCTACCCTGGCGGGTACGCGGTCTGAACCGGCTTTGGCGGGCAGTATGGCTCACCCGGCTGGCTGTGCCCGCCGAATGGCGCTCGCGCCGGCGTTGGCTTAAGGCAGCCACCTCTCCCTCCCAACGCGATGCCCGCTTTCATTTTTCCTGGCAAATGCTGCACCAGAGTCTCTACCAATTGCAGCAGTATCGCCTGGTGATTACCAATCGTTTGCATGGCCATATTCTGTGCGTCCTGCTGGGTATTCCCAACATTGTTTTGCCGGGCCCGCACCGCAATACTGATGTCATCTTTCAATCCTGGACCGCTCAAATTCCATATTGCCGTTTTGCTACCACAGCCGCGGACATAAAAAGATTGGCGCAGGAGCTACTTGATAAATTCCCAACCCCATCCCGGCCGGTGCGATTGCCGCTAAACTCACAGAGCAGGTAAAGAATTTGCAAAACCATTTACCCCAACCCCTCAAAGGCATGCTCAAACGGATCTTGGAACCATACCGGCGCGATGGCTTAGCTCATCAGATACCTTTGTTCTTTTGGCAAGGTTATGCCAAATTTAAAGAGCAAAAAGTCCCGGGTGAGCCCGCGCCGGCAGTCCCCACGTCCGCCCTCGTCGACCCGGCCGCGTCCTTCTTGGCCCATCTGACCACGAATCTGCTGCCGTTTTGGCACGCACACAGCCTGGATCCGACCTCAGGCGGATATTTTACCCACCTTGACCGCTGGGGAGCCGTTTATGACGCGTCCGCCAAGTACGTGACCATGCAAGCCCGCCTGATCTATGCCTTTTCGGCCGGGCATACCCTCCAGCCCGATCGTGACTACCGGGAAGTGGCCCGGCACGGCGTTGATTTTTTGACCCAATTCTTTTGGGATACCCGGCACGGGGGGTGGCGCCAGAGTGTCCGGCGCGATGGCCAAGCGATTTCAGACCTCAAAGCGCTTTTCGACCAGGCCTACGTCTTGTTTGGACTAGCCGAGTATTATCGCCTGACCCGCGAGCCGGCGGTATTGGATTACCTCACCCGCACTTACCAGTTGCTTGAAAAACACGCCTGGGATGGTGACCAAGGAGGATATTATGAAAGCTGTCACCCTGATTGGTCCCTGCACGCCGGGCGTAAGACCATTTGCGTTCAACTGGATATGTTACGCGCAGTCTTGGCCCTGGACAGCCTCACCGGCGAGGCGGCTTACCGCCGGCGCGTCCTGCAACTGGCCGACCTCATTAGCAGCCAAATGATCGATCCGGGCCACGGCTGCGTGCTGGAAATCTTCCATCCGGATTGGCGCTACGCGCCGGTAGCTACCCGCGATCAGACTCAAATCGGTCACAACTTAAAAGGGGCCTGGCTCTTGCTGCGCGTCAACGCCCTCGAGCCGCACGCCGGGTACGTCCAAACGGCGACGCGAATGATCGAGTTCTGTTTAGACCACGGCTGGGATCGGATACACGGTGGTTTCTTTCAACACGTCTATCGCACCGGCCCCCTGGCCTCGCCAATTAAGCTTTGGTGGCCGGAATGCGAAGGACTCAATGCCTTGCTCAATCTATATCAACTCACCGGCGAGGAGCGCTATTGGGACTTTTTTCAAGCCTTGGCCGCGTTTGCTTTTACCCATTTTGTCGACCCGGCCGGCGGTGAGTGGTTTACCAGTTGCCAGGCTGACGGCAAGCCCTTGGATGACCATAAAGGCGGCACTTACAAATCCGCCTACCATACCGTTCAGACCTGTCTGGAGGTCTGGCAAAAATTAAACGGTAGTCTGCCATGACTTCAATCACGGTTATCATCCCTGTTTACAACGCCGCCCTCTATCTGGCCGAAGCGATGACCAGCGTTCTGACCCAAACCCATCCCCCGGACGAGGTGCTGGTAATCGATGACGGCTCCACGGACGACAGCGCGGCGATCGCTCGGCGGTTTGAGGCGCGAGTCCAGCTCGTACAGCAGCCCAATCAAGGCGCGGCGGCGGCCCGCAATCGCGGCGTGGCCTTGGCCCAGGGCCAGATGCTGGCTTTTTTGGACGCCGACGACGTGTGGTTGCCTGATAAACTGGCCCGGCAGTTAGCGGCGCTGACCACCACGCCGGCCCCGGACATTATCTTAGGGCAGGTCGAACAGTTCCGCAGTCCCGACCTTCCGGCCGAGGTTCACTTTGCTGATGAGGGGCGGGTGATGAACGGCCTGCATGTGGGGGCTATGTTAATCCCGGCCGGCTCATTCCAGCAGGTTGGCCCCTTCCGCTCCGATCTAGCGGTAGGTGAATTTATCGATTGGTACAGCCGGGCGATGGCCCACTCTCTATCGAGCCTGATTCTGCCGGAAGTGGTCATGCGCCGGCGGCTGCACGGCCAAAATCTGATGCGGCGGACCCAGAGTGTAGCCGGCAGTTACCTAAAGCTCCTGCGTGAAGCCACCGCCAGACACAAAGAGGCGCGAACGCGCCAAGACTAAGCTTCAAACCTAGCCTTCCGCCTGGGGTTAGGCGACCATCATTTTAAAAGCAAACGCTTACGGCTTAGCAAGACCGGTGTAGTTTTTCTATGAAACGTTCCCGCAAAGCTTACCGCCTTTCTTCCAACCCAGTCTTAGTGCCCCGCCAACAGTTGGCCCAACTGCGCCATGTGCCCAAAGCGCTCAAATTGGTTTGGGCGGCTGCGCCCGGCTGGACCGCGACCACGGTCATTTTACTGGGCGTCCAGGGCTTGTTACCGATTTTTGTCGTTTACCTGACCCGGGTCGTGGTCAATGACCTGGTGGCGGTCGTTGACAGCGGCGGCGAGAGCGCCAGCCTGGGCCCGGCTGCCCTTTCCATTAGCCTGATGGGGTTGGTCTTACTCCTCAGCCAGATTGCGGGCAGCGCGGCCACTTACGTCCATACCATCCTGGCCGAGCAAATGCAGATAACGATGAATGATCTTATTCAGGCCAAAGCTATCACTTTGGACCTGGAATTTTATGAGTCGCCGACCTACTACGATCAATTACAGCGGGCCAGCATTGACGCCATTGACCGGCCGTTGGGTTTACTTACTAGCCTGAGCGGCCTGCTGCAAAACAGCCTGACGTTGCTGGCTATGGGCGGCGTCCTCTTTACCTTTGCCTGGTGGCTGCCCCTACTACTGCTGGGAGGCGCTCTACCGGCGCTGGCGGTGGCGCTGCGGGCCACCTGGCGGTTTCACCGTTGGCGGCTGGAAAACACGCTCAATCAACGCCGGCTGGCTTACTACCACCGGCTCCTGGCCACCGACTATGCCGCGGCCGAGGTCCGGTTGTTTGGACTGGGCCATCATTTTCGGACGGCCTACCAAACCCTGCGTCGAACCTTGCGCGACGAACGGCTACGGCTGGCCCAAAGCCAACTCGGCGAGCAAATTTTAGCCACCGGCCTGGGCTTACTCACCTTAGCCGGGGCGTTGGCCTGGATAGCCTGGCGGGCGCTTCAGGGGCTGTTCAACCTGGGCGACATCGCTATGTTCTACCAAACCATGAGCCAGGGCCAACGCTTGATGACGGGGTTGTTGACCGGAGTAGGCGAGATCTATCGCAACCTGGCCTTTCTGGACGATTTATTTTTGTTCTTGGAGTTGCAGCCCAAACTGGTCGACCCGGCCCAACCGGTCCAGCCCACCGGGCTGCGCCAGGCCGTGGCCCTGAAAAATGTTACCTTTCACTACCCCGGCAGCCCTCGTCCGGCCCTGGTCGGCTTCAATTTATGCATCCCGGCCGGCCAGATTGTGGCTATTGTGGGCGAAAATGGGTCCGGCAAAACGACCTTAATCAAATTACTCTGCCGCTTTTATGATCCCCAACAGGGCCACATTACCTGGGACGGCGTTACCTTACCGGCCATGAGCCAGGCCGATTTACGCCGGCGGATCAGCGTCCTGTTTCAGCAGCCGGTGCCTTACCACACGACCGCCGCCGAAAACATTGCCTTTGGCGACCTGGCCGGGCAGCCCAGCCGCGCGCAAATTGAGGCGGCGGCCGCCAGCGGCGGGGCCGACACTGTGATCGGTAAACTACCGGAGGGTTATGAGACCGTGCTGGGTAGATGGTTTGGCTACACCGAACTGAGCGTGGGTGAGTGGCAGCGCCTGGCCCTGGCTCGGGCCTTTGTCCGCCGGGCCGAGCTGGTCATTCTGGACGAGCCGACCAGCGCCATGGACAGTTGGGCCGAAGCCGAATGGATGGGTCGCTTCCGGGAGTTGGTGGCGGGACGCACTGCCTTAATCATCACCCATCGTTTTACCACCGCCATGCAGGCCGACATCATCCACGTCATGGACCAGGGCCGCATCATCGAGTCCGGCCCGCACGCCGACCTGGTGGCTCTGGGCGGGCGTTACGCCCAATCGTGGCAGCGGCAGATGCGAGAAGTCGGCGGCAACGGACGGGTGGTGTAAGACACCGGACCACGGAAATGACCGGAAAGCAAGCTTCGGCTCATAAGCGTGAAATTCGAACATTATGAACTTTGGCCCTATCACCTTTTCTCCTCAGTCTCTACTCCCCACGCAATGGCTGCGAGGGCGTTCCTGGAGTGATTTCTACGTCTTCAATCCCGCCCTCACTCGCTATCGCGGCGAGCTGCTGCTGGTTTACCGGGTTGATTTTGGACGGCAGGCAAGCGCTCGGGTTGCTTGCGCCATCTGCCGGCTTGGGGATAATTTGCAGGTAAGGGCCGGATCCATTGTACCGCTGTCAGATACCATCAGTCAGGGTGGTCAGAATCATTACGATCCGCGCTTCCTGATCTATCAAGAGCGTCTTTTTATCCATTACAACAATAACTACAATGCTATCCCCAATCAAATTTATCTGGTAGAAGTTGACCCGGATACGCTAGCGGCCAAAGCCCCAGCACGGCTGTTGGACCTGGCCGGCCCACGCCAGAAGATTGAGAAAAACTGGATGTTTTTTGAGCATGAAGATAAACTGCTGGCTGTGTACGCCATTGCGCCCCACACTATTTTGCAGGCAGACCTGGCCGGTGCGGGGCCGGTGAGATGTCACCCGGCCTTCCAAACCGATTGGGAGGTTTCCGCCTACGCCGCTCGCTGGGGGGAGCCGCGCGGCGGGTCGCCCCCGGTCCGCGTTGGGGAAAGCTATATCGCCATCTTTCATTCGCGTGTGCAGACACACCGGCTACCCTCGGTCCATACACTGGGCCACCTGAGTTGGGGGAAGCGATTGAGACGGTGGTGGAGGGAAAAGATTAATCCGCTCAAAATCTATGGCGGCGTTTATGGCTTTGCCGCGCGGCCGCCATTTGCCCCCACCTTCATCGGCTCCCAACCTGTCTTGCGCCCTGATAATGAAGCGTCCCAACGCCGGCCCACCGCCAGCCACTTATCGCCGCGCCGGGTTGTTTATCCGAGCGGGCTGGTTCATTTACCGGATGGGCGGTGGCTGGTCTCTTACGGCGTTCACGATGAACGTTGTGTTGTACGAACCTTAATCGGGCAAGACTGGATAAACGGGTGGTCGGAGATGGGATTCGGCGGGCCGGAGGTAGGGCAATGACCACCATAGTTCCGGCTGAAACTTATCTACCCTGCCCCGATCTAGGGATTATTACCACCTACTTCAACCCGGTTGGCTATCAAACCTTACGCTGCAACTACGAACGGTTTGCCGCGCCTATCAGACAGGCCGGCCTAAATTTAATCACCGTTGAGTGCGCCTTCGGGTCAGGCTCGTTTGAATTGGACTCTTCTTCCCAGGTCATCCAGGTGCGCAGTCGCGATGTAATGTGGCTCAAAGAACGTCTGATCAACCTGGCCATTGCCCGGCTACCGTCCCACGTCACTAAAGTAGCCTGGCTGGACGCCGATATTCTTTTCACTAACCCGGCCTGGGCCCAAGAAACTGCGGCGCGACTTGATGATTATCCGGTGGTGCAACCTTTTGACTGCGTGGCGCGTCAGCAACATAGTCGCGATATGGAGGCCAAAGCCAGACGGCGTAGTTTTGCCTGCCAACACCAACGCCGACCGGAGTCGGCTCACTTGAGCAGCGCGGCTCACGGGCAACCGGGCATTGCCTGGGCCGCCCGACGCGCCCTCCTAGAAAAACACACGCTTTACGATGCGGCGATTGTTGGCGGCGGCGACGAACTATTTGCCCACGCCACCGGCGGGGGGTTCAACAGTCGCTGCGTTAAAGCCATAACCGGCGCCCGACTCCAATCCCGACCGAAAATCGTAGGTAAAGTTGTCAATCGCTTGTTGCGCCTCCCTTGGCCAAGCCAACTGGTAGCCTGGTATCTAGCTTGTTTACCCGCCCCGCCCGTGTCTGCCCCTGAAGAATGGTTCCTGGCTCATTATCTGGCGTGGGCCCAGCCTTTTTATGCCGATGTCCGGGGACAGGTAGGCTGTGTGCCCGGTGTGGCCCTTCACCTTTGGCACGGTCACCCGGTTAATCGACAGTACAGCCACCGGAATGCCCTGCTCAAACAGCATTCTTTCAATCCGGTGGCCGACCTACAGTTGAACGAACACGGTGTGTGGGAATGGGCCGGCTCCAAACCGGGTTTAGCTCAACAGATCAGAGATTACTTTTACGCCCGCCAAGAGGATAATGAGGCTATAGGCCTTGTTACAAAGTTTTCTAATAGATAGCCGGCGATCATAATTTTGATTCTCGCCACTGGGCCTATCCAGTTCCTGAAAATTGGAGTGACTTCCCATTTTGCTGGTTGAGAAGGGGTTAATTACAATAGGTGCATGGAACTACAAGTCAGTCACATCAGCAAGACTTATGCCTCTCCACGCGGCGAGGTAGTGGCCCTGCGTGATCTTTCGTTAACGCCGCCAACGCGCTGGCGCGTTGCTCAACCGGATGGGGTTGGGTAATTTTGTCCACCATTACCCCTACGAACATTCGGGCGGAATGCGCCAGCGGGCCGCTATCGCCTGGGCTTTGGTCACCGAGCCGGATATTTTGTTGAGGGATGAACCTTTAAGGGCTTTGGATGCGCAAATGCGCTTGGTGATGCAGGAAGAACTGCTCAATTAATGGCAATGAGGATAGCTTTGTTGATCTGGGCGGCGACTCGCTTTTGGCCATAAAGATGACCGTGCAGGTTGAACAACAGGTAGGCATACCAGTGCCGGTTGATTATTTCCAAAATCCTACGCTCTCTAATTTGCTCCGGCACTTGAGGCAGCCTTCGGAGCAAGATGGTGATCCAACCGATTTCTCCTCAAGGCTGGTCCCCGTCAAAGCAAACAACCGGTCTGTCAACCGAAACTTCCTGCACCGGGTGACCAACCGCGTCCTGTTGGGAGGACCGGTTTGGGGTAGGCACATTTTGCCCTATGCCTTGGGGACCTGGCTACAACGTCGTTGGGTGCGACTGTATCTTTTGCAGGGTCCGAGCTTTGCTCAAGAGCGTCAGGCTTTCCGGCAGTGCCTGACAGACGCCGCCTTAACCGATCCCCGAGACAACCTCCTGACCTTAAACTTGATCGCCAATACCTGGGTATCCTGGCGCATCCGGGCGCTTCAGTTGCCCACAAACTTTGCGGCCTGGGTTAATTTAAACGGAACTGACCTCCTTACGGCTGCCATAAGAAAAGGAAACGGCCTAATCATCGTCTTCACCCATCAAAAATTTGTCATCAAGTTAACTCGGTATTTTCTCCAGCAGCATGGTCTCACAGAAGTGCCGGTCATCTCTGCTCTAAACTCTGGTTTTCACAGCCCGTCCAGGGAAATTCGCAGAACCCAAAGCGCTCATCACGGCCTAAAATTGTTACGAGGCGGCGGCGCGATCTTGATCGCTGGCGATGGCAGAGGCGTTTCAAAACCGGTACCCATCCCCTTCCATGGCCGGCAGTTGCCGGTGCTGTCCGGGTTTGTCGAACTGGCCAGGCTAAGTCAAGCCGCCGTCGTGGCCGCGTTTTTGACTATGGCAGCGGATGGCAGCATGAGAATTGAGTTTGTCAGCTTACCCTCACCTGTTTCAACTGCCGAGACAGACGAGGTGTTAGTTCACTACATCGAGCTGGTGAAAGAACGCTGGCCTAAATTGTTGCCTACTATGAATTGGGGACGCCTGGCGTATCTCGCAAGCTTACCGGTAAATAATCAGGGGGATAATTGTGCTGGAGATGACTTAACCCCTTTTTGATGGATGGCCATGTGACCCGAATTGCTATTCTTATCGTCAACGGTGGTAGTAACCCCAAACAGGGTCGCTGGATCGATCTGTGTCTGGCTAAACTCCAGCAGTTTACACCGCCCGGTCTATCTCAAGTTTATCTCTGGAACAACAGCCTAAACGACCTGGCCCTGAGAAAACGCTTGCGCAATCTGCCGGGGGTGACTTACCTGGAAGCCGCGCCTTATGAGCGGCTAGTCCACCCTCACGCTGTGCCCTTGCAACGGCTTTACACGTTGGCGCGGGCTCAGGACGCGGAGATCATTGTTACCCTGGACAGCGACGCCCACCCCATCCGACCTGGTTGGTTAACGGAATTAACATCGGCGCTGGCAAACGGGGCGGTTTTGGCCGGAGTGTGGCGGGATGAATTAAGTAACGGCATTGCGCCCTATGTGCATCCCAGTTGTCTGGTTACCACGGTAGACTCTATTGAGCGTCACCAGCTACGTTTTGATCGCCTGCCGTCTACTGATGGAGGCGAGCAAAGTGACACGCTTTCCCATTTCACCAAAACGCTCCAAGCCGCCGGTTTGCCGATTTACCCCTTGCGCCGCAGTAATACCAACAATATCCACCGGCTGATAGGCGGTATTTACGGTGATCTAATTTATCATCACGGGGCCGGCGCCCGCAACCAGATTGACTTCTGGGATGAAGCAAAAAGCACCGGGTGCAGTGAGTGCCACATTCGGCTGCGCGACCAGGCCGCTGAGTGGTTGTTTACCGACTACCAGCGCTATTTAAACTGGCTGCGCGGATTTGATCCGGAGAATCTGTTTGCCGGCAAAGCGTTAGTCCTGGCGCAATCTACGTTGCCCGGCCGGATCGAACCGAAAGCAATGCCTGGTTCAATAAGCGCAAAAATACTTAATCTTGCTCGCAGCCCTCGCCAGCGTATTCGGACCATCGTTAAAAAGACGCCTGGAGCCCGTCTCCTGGCAAATAGGTTAGGACTTACCCACCGGCCGGCCACAGCACTAACCGATGCCAAGATTTTAATGTTAAGACCGCCAGGGCCGGCGGACCTCTACGATCTGCCCGCCGGTTGGCGCGTTACCGGCCCGGCCTTTATTGGCGTGGGCGCACCTAAATGTGGCACGAGCTGGTGGTATAAGCTTCTGGTTGATCATCCCCAGGTAGTGATTAATCGGTGCAAGTTTACCCGAAGCAAGGAATTACAATATTTTCCGCATTTTCAAAGCCGGCCACTGAGCGAGACTCAAATTGACCTCTACCGGCAGTTTTTTGCCGCGCCGCCCGGTGCAATCTGCGGTGAGTTGTCCACGCAATATCTGGGCTACCCGGCCTGTCTAGAGCATCTAGGTCAAGCTCAGCCCAACGCCAAAATTTTAGTTATGGTGCGTAACCCAATTGACCGGATGCTGTCACATCTTAACCATACTCTCACTCACCGCGCCCGTTGGTTTCCCCGGTTTGATAGGAATAGATTTCAGCTTATCAAGCAGTGGCCGCTTTACTGTGAGGTGGCGTTGCATAGCCTGTACGCGGTGGGGTTACGCCGGCTATTCCGCTACTTTGATCATAGCCAGGTACTGGTGTTGCAATATGAACGCTGCCGCCAAAATCCAGCGGTTGAGTTGGCCCGCACCTATCGCTTTCTGGGGTTGAACGACCATTATCTGCCCTCTGGTTTAGAGCACGAAGTTAATGTCTTGCCCTACCTGATACCCTATTATACGCCGGAGGAACGAGCTCATTTGGCAGCCTACTTTAGCGATGATATACGACAGACAGTAGAACTATGTCCCGAAATCGACTTGACGCTGTGGGCGGATTTTGCCGGATCTTAGGAGACAAAAACATGCGCATCATCGGCCTCATTGCCGTTTACAACGAAGAGCTTTTTATCGAAGCCATTCTGGAATATCATCTGGCCCAAAAGATCGAACTGTACCTGATAGACAATGAGTCAACCGACGGAACAGCACTTATTGCTCGAAAATACCTGGGCCACGGGCTGATTGGGATTGAGTCTCTCCAAAGACGCGGTCTTTTCAGACTAAACCAGATCCTTAGCCGAAAACAGGAGTTAGCTCAGTCCCTTGCGGCAGATTGGTTTATCCATCTGGATGCCGACGAGATCCACATGCCGCCCGAACCAGGCCAAACTCTGGCCCAGGCTATTGAAGATGTTGACTCTGCCGGATACAACGCAGTCAACTTTCTGGAATTCACCTTTATCCCAACTATCGAGTCCCCAGACCACGCCCATCCCCATTTTCAAGAGACAATGTGCTGGTACTACCCTTTTTTACCCCGATCCCTACACCGGGTCAAGGCCTGGAAAAAACAGCCGGGGCCCGTGGATTTGGTCAGCCGATCCGGTCACTTTGTTGCGTTCCAAAAGCAGTTTATCTATCCAGTACCGTTTCAAATGCGTCATTATCAGTTCTTAAGTGTAGCTCATGCTATTCAAAAATATGCGCTCAGGCGGCACCCGGCCAAAGAATTAGCCAAAGGAAAGCATGGCTGGCGCGAACAACTGGACCCGGTTACTGTTCGGCTGCCATCTTGTTCCCAGTTGCATGAGGTTAAAGATAATAGCCGGCTGGATTTTTCTCGGCCCCGATCGGTGCATTTTTTAGATAACCGGATAGCCCGACAGCCTAATCGCTTACCGGGAATAAGAATACGAGACTACAATCCGGTCAAACGACTGCTGCAAAGACTAGTAACAAAAATCTCAAAGTAAGAAATGATTTCAGGGAACATAGGATGCTGTACTTTCCGCATGCAGGAATTATGAAAAACCTTTTACGGGACATAACCCCACCTTTGGTCTGGCGTATTCTTTGTAAAATGGATCGGCGCGAAATACTCGCACCCCCGCAATCGTGGGATTTTGGCAGCCAGCAGCCTGCCCAATATTATGACGAGCAGTTCAAACAAAAGAAAATGCTTCAAGTGCATTACAGTAAAGCCTATCATTACCGACCGTCTCGAGCGGGTGAAAGCGCAGAGCATTCTTGATATTGGCTGTAGCGCGGGACAACTCGCCTCGCTGTTGCGAGATAAAGGGATTCCCCACTATCTTGGTCTTGATTTTAGTTCCGTCCGGATTGAGTATGCCCGCCAGATCTGCCCGGAGTATTCTTTTGTTGTAGCCGATGTCTTTGAAACTGCTCTAATCAAAACCCATCCTTATGATACATTTCTGGCTATCGAGTTTCTGGAGCACGTTGAAGATGATCTGGCATTAGTTGAAATGATTCGTCCTGGTTCGCGGGTATTGATCTCTGTACCAAGTTTTCCTAACATGGCTCATATCCGTCACTTTAATTCTATGACAGAAGTCCGCCAACGTTACGAGCCTTACTTACAGCATCCAAACATCACTGAATTACTTCTTGATCCACAGGGCCGGAAATTTTATCTGATTGAGGGCGTGCGATGCACAGTTGCCTGATCTTGGGCTCCGGTCGTAGTGGCACCAGCCTGGCAGCCGGTTCTCTGGCGAAGGCGGGTTACTTTATGGGAGAGCGATTTTATCGCCCCCGCTGGTCCAACCCCAAAGGGTTCTTTGAGGATGTGGAGGTAAACGCTGTCAACGAAGCCATTTTGGAGCCGGTTACGCCTTGGACGCCGCCCCGCTTTCGACCGCGACGGCTGTACCGGTGGGTGAAACGCGCCATCGCTCCGAGTCACCCCGGCCACGGAGAGCGCTGGCTGGCGCGGCTACCGCTCGGCGTCACCCTAACCGCCTCCCCGGAGGTCGAGGCCCGGATCCGAGCGTTAGTCAGCCGCGCTCCCTTTTGCTTTAAGGACCCCCGCTTTTGTTATACCCTGCCCGTCTGGCAGCCATGGCTGGGCGATACCCGCTTTGTCTGCGTCTTTCGAGATCCCACCGTCTCGGCGGCCAGTATGAGGCGAGAATTACAAACCGTGCCTAAATTGGCCGGCCTAAAATTAACCTACGCCGATTGTCTGGAGATTTGGCGCTTGATGTACACCCATATTCTGGAGACTCATAGCCGGCAAGGGCACTGGTTGTTTTTGTCCTATGAGCAAATGCTGGCCGGTTCAGGGCTGGAGCGGCTGGCCACTTTTTTAGATGTTACGCCTGACCGCGCCTTTCCCGACCCCGCCTTGCGGCGCACTCTCCCCGACGAAACCATGCCGGCTGCCGTTAGGGCCGTTTACACCCAACTTTGCCGCCGGGCTGGCAGTCTGTAAGGGGGAGAGTTCACAATGAACTTTGTCATTCTGGGTCAGGCTCGCACCGGCAGTACGCTGCTCGTAAGGTTGCTACATAGTCACCCGCAAGTACAGTGTGACGGGGAAATATTTGGCAAGCATGGCTGGCGCTACGCCCCAAAACGGTATCTTGGACCACTTGTCCGCCGCTGTCCTGAACCCTACATTTGGTATAAAGCCGGCAAAAGCATTAAGTCTGTTTACGGCTTCAAACTGCTCGTCAACCACCTCGCCGTCACCCACCGGGTCATTACCGGCTTACACAGACGCGGCTGGCAGATAATTCATATTCAGCGTCGCAGCCTGTTTGATATCACCCTATCCCGTCTAGTTGCCGCCGAGACCGGGCAATATGGCGAGTACAAGCCGGCCGGCGAGCCTGATGAACTTTCCCTCACCCTTCCCCCGGACCAATTTATGGCTCGCATGGAAGATTGCCTCAACTTTAGACGACGCGAACTTAACGTGCTCAAAGGAATACCTTATCTCGCTGTCACCTATGAAGATGACCTACTCAGCGAAACCGCCAGGAATCGTCGCTGTAGTTTAATCTTTGAGGCTCTACAAATCGAGCCGTTGCCGGTATCCACTACGAGAGCACGGAGTTGGAACCGGCCCTACAGCGACCTGGTGGTTAACTACGCCCAACTCCAGGCGTTAATGCAGACCACCGCCGGGCAAGCCCTGCAAGCCGCTTGGACTGATCTATTTTAGGACGGATTGAGATGCCCATCCGGATTACCGCCGCCATCTGCACCCACAATCGAGACGAGGTCCTGGGTGAGGCCATCGAAAGCCTGCTCAATCAAACCTTACCGCCGGATCAGTATGAGGTCCTGGTGGTTGACAACAACTCCAGCGATGCCACCGCTGGCCTGGTGGCAAACTTCAGCCCGGGCCGAAACCTGACCTATCTGTTTGAACCACGTCAAGGCTTGTCCTATGCCCGCAACACGGCTGTGCGGGCCGCCGCCGGAGAGATCATCGCCTTTCTGGATGATGACGCCATCGCCTCGCCGCAGTGGCTGGCCGCCTTGCTCGAAGCCTACGCCGCCTACCCGGACGCCTGGGCTGTGGGTGGCAAGGTTGAACCGCAGTGGGCCGGCCAGCGCCCGGACTGGTTGACGGATAAGCTGCTGCCGCAGCTTTCGATGCGGGATTTAGGCTCGCAAACTGCGCCCTTATCGCCTCATCAGACGCTTTTTGGAGTAAATTGCTCTTTTCGGCGGAGCATCTTTGCCACAATAGGTCTCTTTCGCACTGATCTGGGCAGAGATGGTGGCCTCCTTATGGGCAGCGAGGAAGTTGAACTGCAAAAGCGAATATGGGCCTGCAATAAACTGATCATTTATACGCCGGCGGCATTGGTGTGGCATCGAGTCCCGGCGGAGCGATTATGCCGGCGTTACTTTGTGCGGCTGGCCTACTATAAGGGGATAAGCCAGGCCCGGCTTATCCCGACCCAGACTGTTCATCTAGAGATACTTTGGCCTATAGCCCGAAAAGGAGTGGGCCTGATTTGGCACTGGCTTCTCCTGGCTCCGCAGCCGCTTGATCAGTCCAAACAGTTGCATTGCCTGCGTCTGACGGCCCACTGGCTAGGCTTTGTGCAAGAAGGGATTGCCCTAATTGGGCGGCAAAAATTGAGGGGACCAATCGCCCCCCTCACCCGTAAAAAGCCGCAATAACGCGAAACTGGTTCTGGTGGCGTTCGCCGGTCAGGATGGTCGGGCCGCAGCGCAGCCAGGCATGAGCGACCAGCGCCTC
>CALMIS010000164.1 GCA_937864185.1 uncultured Chloroflexota bacterium | reverse complement strand
GTTTCGTGACTTGATGGGGCTGACCGGCACCGCCGATGCCTACCAACGCCTGTCCTCACAAGCAGCCAGTAGCCCACCGGGGGCCAATGGTCTTATCTTCTTACCGTATCTGGTTGGAGAACGCTCCCCGCTGATGGACCCTCTGGCCCGCGGGTGTTTTATTGGCCTCACGCTTCAGCACGAGCGTGGTCATCTAGCCCGAGCTATTATGGAGGGAGTCGCCTTTGCCCTCCGCCAAATCCTGGAGACAATGCTGGCCCTGGGAGCGCCGCTCAACCAGTTGTTGGCTGCCGGCAATGGTCTCTCCAGCCCGGTCTGGCGTCAAATTGTGGCCGACGTGTTAGCCAGACCCCTCTACCGCCTGGCCGACCCGGAACGGAGCGGGGCCGGCGCGGCCATGATCGCCGGCATTGGGGCCAAAATCTACGGTGGGTACGAGGATCTCCCGCGCTTGCTGCCGGCCCCCTCAGAAACGACCGAGCCAATTGCGGCCCACATCGATTTCTACGAAAGACGCTACCGGCAGTTCTGCCAGCTTTATCCGGCCCTCAAACCTTTTTTTCACGACTTTGAGGAGGGCGCGACTGTGGCGCCGTAGATCCCATTGTTTATGATTGCCCCTAACAAATTTCTCCTTCATCCCCTGTCCGCTATAATTAGCTGAATTTGCTTCGCCTGGTCGTCGTTTGGCGTAGGGTAAAACCTGCCCTCAGTGATCAAACAAAATGCTCATAACCGATAGTCTACACATTCGCCGCCTGGAACGAGAGTTGGCCGACTGCACCGGTACGTCCCCGGCGGATATCCACAAAAAAATTGACCTTTTGAATGACCTGGCCTGGGCCTTGTGCGATATCGACCTCAAGCGGGCCGAATCTCTCAGTGAAAGCGCTTACAGCCTGGCCAGCGATCCCGCGAACGGCGATTCGCCATACCAGCCCGGCATGGCTTACAGTTTGCGCACGCAGGGCTATCTCAACCAGCGATTAGGGGCCTACCCCCTGGGGCTGACCCAACTTCTGGCCGCCCAAGAGATCTGTGAGACGCTGTCCCTCGAGGCGGGGCTGCCCGATGTCTATGACGGGATCGCCGGGATCTACTTCCAGATCGGCAACTTCCCCGAAGCACTCAACTATATGTACAAGCAGCTTGAGGTGGCCCAGCGCCTTGGCGACAACCGGCTGATCGCCAACGCCTACAATAACCTGGCCAACATCTATTTTGAGACCGGTGACTACGACCGGGCGATCAAAACGCTACAGCACAACTTGCAGCTAGCCGTCGAAATTGACTACAAACGCATCGAGTCACTTTCTTATCTAAATCTGGCCGAAACCCATCTGTTGGCGGGCAACCCGGCCCAAGCGCTGGCCAACGCCCGGCACGCCCTCCAGGTCAGCCAGGCCGCGGGTTTTGAACTGTTTGAGGTCTACGCCTTTGACCTGCTCGGCAAAGCGTCTCTGAAGCTCGGGGAGGCGATCGAGGCGATCCAACATCTGGAAAAAGCCTTGGCCTTGTCCAGAAGGATCGAGTCGAAGGTGACCGAGTCGCTGATCCTGCTCAATTTGGGGCAGGCTTACCGCGACCTGGGGCAGCTCGATCTGGCGGTGGATTATGGCCGGCAATGCATCACGATCGCCCGGGCTATCGAGGCTAAGGGGGAGTTATTCAAAGGCCACTTGCTTCTGGCGGAGATATTTGAGCAGCAGGGGGATTTTGCTCAGGCGCTGTCCCACTTTAAACAGTATCATGCTTTTAAGGAGCAGGTTTTTGGCGAGAAAGCCGATGAGCGCTTAAAGGTGCTACACGTCGCCCACGATACCGAGACCGCCCAAAAAGAGGCCGAAATCTTTCAACTCAAAACGGTGCAACTTGAACAGGAAATCACCGAGCGCCGCAAAGCGGAAGCGGCCCTGCAAGACGCTCGCAACAAACTGGAACAGCAGGTGAGAACGCGTACCGCCGAGTTAAGTGAAACCGTGGCGCTGTTGCAGCAAGAGATCAAAGAACGAGAGCGGGCCGAGGCTGAAACCCAGCAAATGGTTGAAACGTTAGAGCAGCGGGTGGCCACCCGGACCGATGAGTTGGTCACCTTTTTCGATCTCACGGTCTTAGCGGGCCAGGCGGTCAACCTGAGCGATGTGTTTGAACAAGCCCTGCCCCGAATTGTAGAAGTAACTCGCAGCCGGATCATCTGTCTTCATCTGTTGGAGCCGGATCACACCGGCTTATATCTGGCGGCTCACCAGAATTTACCTGCCGAAGCCAGGGCGAGGCTGCAAAGCGTGGCCTTGACGCCGGGCTTTCAACGCTGGCTGCAGCAGCCCAACGATCCGTTGGTGACGAACACCCTTTCCCAGTTGGGGCTCTTGCCCCCGGCCTTTCAGCTCCCGGAATGTCAAACCTACCTGGGCGCGCAAATCCGGGTGGGTCACCACACCGAAGGCCTCTTGAGCTGCTATCGCTTTACCGGGCGGGGGTTTGGTCTGGATGGAATTGCCTTGGTGACTGCTTTGGCCGAGCAACTGGGGTTGGTGCTGGAAACCCATCGGCTCCGCCAGCACACCGAAGAAATGGCGGTGCTGCAAGAGCGGCAGCGGCCGGCCCGCGATCTACAACACTCGGGCCCCCACGCTCTTTACCCCCTCGCTCTCTTTTCCGGCCCCCGCCGCGGACCCCCCCCCCGGGGG
>CALMIS010000163.1 GCA_937864185.1 uncultured Chloroflexota bacterium | reverse complement strand
GAGCTTGCTCTGCTGGCAAACCAAGGTTTGCACTCCTATTTCTTGAGGAGGGAGAGTATGGCGAGCAAGGCACGTCTGGTGATCGTTGGAGCCGGCATTGTCGGCTGTAGTGCTGCCTATCATCTGGCCAGGCTAGGCTGGCGGGATATCTTGGTCATCGACCAGGGAGACCTCTTTGAAAACCCCGGCTCGACCTCGCACGCTCCGGGTGGCGTGGTTGGCCTTAGTCACTCCAAGCTGCTAACCCGGATGGCCGTTTACTCGGCCCAGTTGTTCCGTAGCCTTAAACCTTTCCGGGAGGATCGCCACACCTTTAATCCGGTCGGCGGGCTGGAGGTGGCCATCTCCGAGCGCCGCTGGCAAGATCTACGCCGCCTGCACGGCGAGGCTCAGGCCTTTGGCGTGGAAACCCGGCTCCTCTCCCCGGCCGAAACCAAGGAAAGACTCCCTCTCCTTAACGAGCAAGCCATTGTCGGCAGTCTGTACGTGGACACCAGTGCCATCGTCGCCGGCTGGCACGTCTCCGGCGCCCTGGCTCGTGACGCCGCCGAGAACGGCGCCGCTACCTTTATCGGCCGGACGCTCGCCACCGACATTGAGGTAAAGAACGGGCGGGTCAGCGCGGTCTTAACCGCTAACCCGGACCTGCCCCGGATTGAGTGCGAACAGGTGCTGCTCTGCACCAACATCTGGGGGCCGGTGCTGGCCGATAAACTGGGGGTCTCGTTGCCGTTGATGGCCTTTGAACACCAGTATGTCATAACCGCGCCCCTGCCGGAACTGGCCAACTTCGACCCGACCAACAAAGACCACGAAGTTACCTTCCCTACCGTGCGCGAACTCGACTCAACCATGTACTATCGCCAGCACTGGCAAAGTTATGGCATCGGCAGTTATCACCACCAACCCTTGCCGGTCCATCCCCGCGACGTCAATGAGTCGGCGATGCGGGCCTTTACTCCGGCTGATTTTAGCAGCGCCTGGGAAAAAGCCCAGCATCTTCTGCCGGCTCTGCGGGGCGTGGAATTGACCAAAAAGTTCAATGGTATGTTTGCCTTCTCGGTTGACGGTTATCCCATTATGGGGGAGTCTCACATCAAAGGTTTGTGGACGGCGGTCGCCTCCTGGATTACCCATGCCGGCGGCGTAGGTAAATCGATCGCCGAGTGGCTGACCCACGGCGAAACCGAGTGGGATCTGCGCCAGGCGCACCTGCACCGCTTCCACGGCTTTCAACAAACGCAAACCTATATTGACCTCGTTACGACCAAGAACTACCGCGAGGTTTATGATGTGGTCCACCCCCGCCAGCCGCTCTCCGAGCCGCGGAACGTTCGCTTGTCACCCTTTCACCCGCGCCTGCAAGAGCTCCAGGCCGAGTTTACCACCTTCGCCGGGCTAGAACTGCCGAACTGGTTTGAAGCCAACAGCCAGCAGTTGGAAAAGTATCGCGACCGTATTCCTAACCGGACCGGCTGGGAGGCCGAGTATTGGTCGCCGCTTCAGGGCGTCGAGCATCTCGCTACGCGTGAGCAGGTGGCCCTGTTCGACTTGACCGGTCTCTCCATCATCGAACTGGCCGGCCCCGGCGCTGCCAAGTTTGCCAATTATCTATGCAGCAACCAAATGGACAGACCGGCCGGCAGTGTTATCTACACCACCTGGCTAACGCCCCAGGGTGGCATCAAGCGGGATCTGGCCGTCGCCCGGCTCGCCTCCGATCGCTTTTGGTTGTTTGTCGGTGAGGGCACCCGGCCTCAAGACCTGGCCTGGGTCAAGCAACACGCCCCGGCTGACGGCTCGGTGGTGGTCAGCGATCTTTCGGACGGTTACACCGCCCTCGGCTTGTGGGGACCCCAGGCCCGGCCACTGCTCAGCCAGGTCACTCCGGCCGATCTCAGTAACGAAGCCTTTCCTTACTTCACCGGCCGCTGGATCGACATCGGTCCAGTGCCGGTTTTGGCGCTGCGCCTTTCTTATGCCGGCGAATTAGGCTGGGAACTCCATTGCCCGATCGACAGCGCGCTGCCGGTTTGGGACAAGTTGTGGGCAGCCGGACAAGCTTTTGATCTCATTGCCGCCGGCATGAGCGCCTTCGACTCGCTCCGCTTAGAGAAAGGCTACCGCTTGTGGGGAGGGGACATCTACACCGAGTACAATCCCTATGAAGCCGGTTTAGGCTGGACGGTCAAACTTAACAAAGGGGATTTCATTGGCCGGCAGGCCTGTCAGGCGGTCGCCGGGCAGCCGCCCAAGAAAAGACTGTGCTGCCTGACTTTGGATGATCCTCAAGCCGTCGTCCTCGGCTACGAGCCGATTTTTCTCAACGGCAACTGCGTGGGACATGTGACCACCGCCAACTACGGTTACAGCTTGGGACAGACCATTGCCTACGGCTATCTGCCCGGCCCTTATGCTCAACCCGGCACCCAACTCGAGATCGAATACTTTGGCCGCCGTTTGGCTGCGACGGTCAGACAGGAACCGTTGTATGATCCGGCGATGGCTCGTCTAAAAGCCTAGCCCCGGCGGCCTCGACAGGCTCGGCCACCGCTCACCGCCTGACAGATGAATTCATTTGGCATAGATGCTAACTTATGGTATGATGCCAGCACTAGTACAGAACATATTTTTTCAATGGTTTATCCGGCAATCCCCTTGTGACCAAACGATGTCGGACGCTGTCAAATTAATCCCATCAGCCACCGAGAACATCTACCGCACACCCTTGTTAGCTGGCTTAAATTGACCCCGACTTGAAACCCAACGCGGACTTAATCTCAGTGCTTGCAGTCGTTAATTGAATCATGTTCCATCCGGCCTAACGCAAGCCTAATATTTCACAACCTGGCAGGATGGTTGCCCCAACAATTCAATCCCAACCTTGCTGGCCATTGGTCGAGCAGACGAGTTAGTGTTGTCAAACTCCGACCGTAAATCTTCACTCAAAGGAGGTGAGACACCCCAGAGTTCCCGTTAGGTTTTCCCTGTTAACAGTGATGTATGGGTGAGCACCCCCTTTATCCTGACACAGGCCTCACCCCGGTCGATTTAACAAACTTGGAGGAAGAAACCCCGATGAAAAAGCCTAAAGTTACTGAGAAGTATATGGAGAGTATCCACCCCTATCTCCCCGAAGCCTACAGCCAACTCAAACAGGGCCGAGTTAGCCGGCGCGAGTTTCTGCGGATTGCCACGCTGTTAGGGATGGGGGCCGGCACGGCCTATATTGCGGCGGCTTGCGGAGCCCCGGCCCAACCGGAACAACCGGCGGCCAGCAGCGGCAACGGTGGTGGCGAGACAGCCGCCGAAGCCCCGGCTGCTGTAGCGGGCGCTGTTAAGCGCGGCGGCACCCTGACCAAATCGATGCAGCTACAGTTGCTTGACCATCCGGCCCGCCTCTCGTGGGTGGAAGGCGCTAACATCGTGCGCCAGTTCGGCGAGTATCTCACCGAAACCGGCTCTGATAACATCACCCGCCCTTACCTGCTTGAGCGCTGGGAAGCGAGTGAGGATGTCAAGACCTGGGATCTCTACCTGCGCCAGGGGATCAAGTTCAATAATGGCGATGAGCTAACCGCCGATGATGTCATGTTCACCTTCGGGGAGTGGCTCAACCCCGATGTCGGCTCCTCGATGTTGGGCTTGCTCTCTTACTTGAGCGGCATGCAGGATGTGGAAAAGGTGGATGATTACCATATTCGCCTCAATCTGCAAACGCCCAACATTGGCGTGCCGGAGCACCTCTTCCACTATCCGGCCATCGTTTTACACCGCAACTTTGAGGGCGATATCGTCAAGCAGCCCGTCGGCACCGGGGCTTTTACCCTGCAGGAATATGCCGAGGGTGAGCGCGCCGTCTTTAAGCGCCGCGAAGATTACTGGCAAATGGGCGAGGACGGCAGCCCGCTGCCTTACCTCGATGAAGTTATTTACGTCTCCACCGACAAAGATGCCGGAGTGGCCGCCTTGCAGTCCGGTCAAGTCGACTCCCTGTACGACCCACGCCCGGCCGATTTCCTGGCTCTGAAAGATTTGCCCGAGCTGACGGTGCGCCCGGCTAGCACGGCTCAGTGTTTAGTTCTGCGCATGCGGGTCGACCGCGAACCGTGGACCGATGTCCGCGTCCGCAATGCTCTAAAAATGTGCCAGGACCGCGAGAAGATCTTGCAACTGGCTTACTTTGGTGAAGGCGATCTCTCGATCGATGCCCACATCGCACCGGTTCACCCGGCCTATTGTGAGAAACCGATTCCGGCCTATGACCCTGAAGGCGCCAAGGCTCTCCTGGCCGAAGCCGGTTACCCGGATGGGCTCACTGTTACCCTGGCCACCAAGAACGATCAGAACGAGCCGGAGCTGGCTCAAGCCCTGAAAGAGTTGGCTGCCGCCGGGGGGTTCGACATTCAGTTGGACATCACCGAACCGGGCGGTTACTGGGACCGCTGGACCGAGGTCGATTTGGGGATTACGTCCTGGACCCACCGGCCCCTCGACACCATGGTCTTGCCCCTGGCTTACATCGAAGAGGCGATTGGGAACTGGAATGAGACCCGCTGGACTGACGAGGAGTTTGAGACCCTGCTGCGCCAGGCCGAAGGAACGTTGGATGTCGAGGCCAGACGAGATCTCATGTGCCAGATCGAGGATATCATGCAAGAGCGTGGTCCCATCGGCAACAGCTTCTGGAAAAATATTTGGAACGTCACCCGCTCCGAGTTCCAGAACATCAAAGCTCACCCCACGGCTTACGATATGCTCAATGATGTCTGGAAAGATGTTTAACGCCTAATCGCAACGATTTTCCCTCCCGCAGGTTCCGGCTAATTATGGAACTGTCTGGCTGTAGCCAAGCTGGTTGCCTCTGCTCAATGCAGATTTAAGAACCTGCGGGAGGGTTGTCACTCCATCGTAGGAGAAGTTTATGGCTCGATTTATTTTCCGCAGCATCGTCTCGACGATGATTACCGTGTTGCTGGTCTCGGTGGCCCTTTATTTTCTACTCGAGGTCGGCAGCGGCGACATCACCATCAAAATCTTGGGGATCGAATCGACGCAGGAACAGCGAGCCTCCTATCGCGCCCAGTTGGGCCTGGATGCTCCGGTCTGGCAGCGCTATCTCGATTGGCTCATCGGCAACGATTGGCGAGCCGAACGCCAGGTTGGCCATGACCTGGTGACCGTCGATAATCCGCAAACCGGTGAGGCTGAGTGGTGGGCTGACGTCGATGGGACCTTAACCCGCTGGCGCTTGGTCGAAGGCGAGCTGCGGGCGCTGGTCCGCCAGCCGGACGGTGCGGCCGTTGAACAGGAAGCAAACGTAATCTGGGAGACTGACGAACAAGGCCGCGAGCAGTTTTGGGGCGTCGATATCCAGAATAATGCCGTCAAGTGGGTCCGGGGTGAAGGAGCTGAAGTCTGGGTTCGGACTAAAGCCGGTTTCCGCAAGGAGGGCGACGGCCCCCAGCAGTACATTCCTTTGCGCAAAGGCTTGCTGCGCGGTGATGCCGGCCAATCCTTACAGTATGGTCGCCCCGTGTCGGTGACGCTGATCCCTCGGGTGCGCAATACCCTGGTGTTAGCGGGGACGGCCTTTGTTGTGGTGATGCCCTTGGCCCTCCTCTTTGGCATCATCGCCGGTATCAACGAGGGTAAATTGAGCGACCGGTTTATCTCGGTGACCAGTTTGGCGGCTACTGCCACCCCGGAGTTTGTGACCGGTATCTTTCTCATCCTTATCTTTGGCATCTGGCTGCGCTGGTTTCCGGCGGTGGCCATCTTTACCAGCCCGGATGCCATCTTTGCAAATCCGTCCCTACTCGCCCTGCCGGTCCTGACCCTGACCGCCGTGGAGTTGGGCTACGTCATCCGGATGACCCGGGCCAGCATGGTCGAAGTGATGGGCTCGCCCTATATCCGGACGGCTATCCTTAAAGGCATGCCTTATTGGCGCGTGGTCACCAAACATGCCGTCCGGAATGCCTTAATGGCCCCGATTACCATCATTATGCTGCACGTCAACTGGCTCATCGGTGGGGTGGTGGTGGTTGAAGCTATTTTTGGCTACCCCGGCCTGGGGAAATATATTTACGATGCCGCCATCTTCGGCGATTTCAACGCGGTGGAAGCAGCGGCCATTTTAACGGTAACCATTGCCGTCCTGACCCGGATCATCGGCGACCTGGCTTATACTTTCCTTAACCCCAGGATCCGGTATGCCTAGCTGTAAAGGAGAAACTCTATGGCTGTAGCCACCCAACAACCTTCTATAAGCGCTACCCGCGCGGGGCCTTCCCGCTGGCAAAAGCTGTGGAAAAGTGTCTCTATAGTCTTTGAGTCAAAAGTGGCGACGGTCGGTTTGGGGATCGTGGCCTTTTGGATCATCCTGGCCATAGTTTCGCTCTTCTGGACGCCTTACCCGCCCAACGCCTCCCAGTTCAGCCAAAACTTACCGCCTAACGCCGCCAACTGGCTGGGCACCGACCATTTGGGCCGCGATATCCTCTCGCGACTGATGCAGGGCACGCAGGTCATCCTCCTCAAGACCCGCATTCCGCTGGACTGGCCGGTGATCGGCGGCTGGTCGTTTCCCATCGGGGTGGCGATTTGGGGCGTCCTGGGCTCCGTCGTGGTCGGCGCTATTCTCGGCCTCAATGCCGGTTATCGGGGCGGTTGGACCGATCAGATCATTATGCAGGTCCTGGATGCCCTCATTGCCTTCCCGGTCATCGTCCTTTATCTGGTCGTCGTCGCCGCCTTGGGGCAGGGCGATCTGGTGGTCATCCTGGCTATCACCGTGACCGGCGCGCCCGGCGTGGCTCGCCTGATCCGCAGCCTGGCTCTGGATATCAAGACTCGGGACTATATCCGCGCCGCCGAAACGCGCGGCGAGTCGCCCTGGTACATCATGTTTGTTGAAATTCTGCCTAACGCCCGCGGTCCTATCTTGGTCGATTCGATGCTGCGGGTCGGCTATGCCATCTTTGCCATCGGTACGCTCGGTTTTTTGGGCTTGGGCCTGCCCCCGCCCGATCCGGACTGGGGGAACATGGTCAACGAGGCCCGCAAGAGCATTTTCATTAACGCCTGGGGCGTGATCTGGCCGGCCGTGGCGATTGCCTCGCTGGTCATCGGCCTCAATCTCTTTGCCGATGGGCTGCGAGAAGAACTGACCCGCTATCAGAAATAAGGAGTGGTAATGACAGACGGTAAAAAGGGGCCTGTGCTCAAAGTTGAAGATGTGGCCATTGCTTACAAAGTGCGCGGTGGCGAGATTGAAGCCGTGCAAAACGTCAGCTTTGAGATTCAACGGGGCGAAGCCCACGGCATCGTCGGCGAGTCAGGCTGCGGCAAGAGTACCCTGGCCTGGGCTATTCTGGATTTTTTGGGGGCCAACGGCTATGTCAAGCGCGGCAGTATCAAGTTTCTCGGGCAGGAACTGGTCGGCCGCAGCAGCGAGGAGTTGCGCCGGCTGCGGGGCGATCAGTTGGCGATGGTTTACCAGGACCCGATGCAGGCCCTTAATCCCTCGATGCGCCTGGGCGATCAGATGAAGGAAGTCTTGACCGTTCACCGGGGCCTGAGCGACAAAGAGGCCGAGAAGCGCTGTATCAGCATGCTCGAGCGGGTCTACATGCCCGATGCGGCCAACGTGATGAAGCGCTTCCCGCACCAGATCTCCGGTGGCCAGCAGCAGCGGGTGGTCATCGCCATGGCCCTGCTCAACAACCCGGCCTTGCTAATTATGGACGAGCCTACCACCGCGCTCGATGTGACGGTTGAGGCCGCCGTCCTCGACCTCATTGCCGAGCTGCGCCGCGATTTTGACACGGCTATCATGTTCATCAGCCATAATCTGGGGGTGGTGGCTCGCGTCTGCAATATGGTGGGCGTGATGTATGCCGGCGAGATGATCGAACGGGCCAGTGTCAAAGAGATTTTTAAGAATCCTCAACACCCTTACACCCAAGGTCTCATCCGCTGTGTGCCGCGGCTGGGCAGTGATAAAGCCAGCAGTATGCTCTATCCCATTCGGGGCCGGGTGCCACCGCCCAACAACCGGCCGGCCGGCTGTATCTTCGGCCCGCGCTGCGATTATTTCCGCGAGCGCTGCCACAACGAACGACCCAGGCTGCGGCCACTGCCCAATGGAGCCGAGGTCCGCTGCCATTTTGCCGAAGAGATCGATCCCCGCCAGTGGCAACCGTCGGAGGAGATCGTCCCGGCCACGAATGGTCGTCAGCCTCAGGACTCGAGCGAGGTTATTATCTCGGTTGAGCATTTGAAGAAGTACTACCCCGTCTCCGGCAGCGGCCTGCGCGATATGCTGGGTATGGGCGAGAAGAAATATGTCAAAGCCGTTGAAGACGCCAGCTTCTCCATTGCCAAGGGTAAAACGCTGGGCATCGTCGGCGAGTCGGGCTGCGGCAAAAGTACTCTGATTAAAACCATTATCGGTCTGGAGGACAGTACCGACGGTCAAGCTCAGTTTCTGGGGTTCGACATCACCGACGATCTCGCTTCGCGCAACGAGCAGTTGATTCAAGAGCTGCAAATGGTCTTTCAAAATCCGGACTCGACTATGAATCCTTCCTACACCGTCGGCCAACAGATTGCCCGGCCTATGCTCCGCTTCGGGACCGTACCCAAGAACAAGGTCCGGCAGGAGGTGATCCGGCTGTTGGAATTGATGCGGCTGGGCGCCAACTACTACGATCGCTTGCCACGCCAGCTCAGTGGCGGCGAGAAGCAGCGAGTTGGCATTGCCCGGGCTCTGGCCAGCCGGCCTGATCTGGTCTTGTGTGATGAGCCGGTCAGTGCCCTCGATGTCTCGGTCCAGGCGGCTGTTCTCAACCTGCTGCTGGAAGTGCAGCGTGAGTTCAATACGACCATGATCTTCATCGCTCACGACCTCAGTGTGGTTCGCTTCTTCTCCGATTACGTGGCCGTGATGTATTTGGGGCAAATTATGGAGATTGGCCCGGCCGAGGCCATTTACGCCTTACCCTACCATCCTTATACCGAGGCTCTGCTCTCGGCCGTCCCTATTCCCGACCCGACGGCCAAACAAAAGCATATTCGCCTGGAGGGCAATGTCCCCAGCGCCGTCAATCCACCCAGCGGCTGTCGCTTCCATACCCGCTGCCCGCGCCGCGCTCTCCTGCCCGACGGCGGGGCTGTTTGCGCTCAGGCAATACCGCCCTGGCGAGACGCCGGGAACGGCCACCGCATCTTCTGCCACATTCCCATTGAAACGTTGCTGACTTTTGAACCGGTGATTGAGACGGCAGCGGACCGGTGAATAACGGTATCAATTAGGAGATTATGGACAATGTTTGTCAAAGACTGTATGACCCGCCATCCGGTGATGGTGCCGCCGGAAATGCCGGTGACCGAAGCCCAACAAGTTATGACCGACCACCAGATTCGGCATCTGCCGGTGGTCGGCGACGGCAAACGCCTGGTCGGACTGATTACGCCACAGCGCTTGACCCTTAAGACCGATACCATGGCCAGCCTCGATGTCTGGGAGATCACCCGTTATATTTCCCATTTAAAAGTCAGAGATGTCATGCTCAAAAGTGTGGCCCACCAGATCATCACGACCACGCCGGAGACTACGGTCGAGATGGCGGCCCGCGAGATGACCGAACACAAAGTCGGCTGTTTGCCCGTCCTGGAAGATGGGGTGGTCGTCGGCATCATCAGCCAGATTGATCTGCTCGCTGCCTTGCAGGAGATGCTGGGCTTACCGAGCTTGGGGGTCCGCGTCACCATGCGGATGCCCAACACCAAGGGCCAGTTCGCGGCCCTGACCGCCGCCGTGGCCAAACACGGTCTGGGTATTATGGGCATTGGCAGTTTCCCCAGCCGGCGCCAGCCCGGTTACTACGATATGGTCCTCAAAATCCCGAACGCCTCGCTGGAAGAGGTCCGCGAGATTATGAGCCAGGTTCCCGAGCAGGAAATTGTCGATATTCGAGAGGCGGGGACCCGTTCAAACTGACGGTCGCTCCGGGGAAAGCCGGCGCGCTTCAGCCCAACGCATCACCCCCACCGTGGCCAGGCTAAGGATCATCAAGCCGGCAATCAAAGGCAAAACCGTGCCATTATAGCTTTGGCCAATCAGCGTGCCCAACAGCAGCGAGATTAAGGTTGACACAGCCCCTACCACCGCTGCCCCCATCCCGGCAATGTGGCCGAGCGGCTCCATCGCCAGGGCGTTGAGGTTTCCAAACAAGATCCCAATCCCAAAGAACGAAATCAGGAAATAGATCATCAGGGCCCACAACGGCGGCTGGCCGGCCTGGGCATAAGCAATGAGCCAAAAAACCAGCGAGACGCCCCCGATGGTGAGCGCCGCCCGGTTGGCCAGGAGCCGCATGCCGTAGCGCATCACTAACCGGGAATTAAGAAATGAGGCGCTGCCCAGGGCCAGGGCCAGCACGGCAAAGAAGAGCGGAAACCGAGTGCCCAGCTCGTACTGTTCCTGAAATATTTGCTGGCTGGAATTCAAATAACCCAGAAAGGCACCGGAGATAAAGCCGGCTGCCACCGTATAGCCGAGTGCCAACCGGCTGGCGAAGATCTCGGCCAGAGCCTGCTTGATCCGTGTCGCGGAAAAAGGGATCCGCCGCTCAGGGGCCAACGTTTCCGGTTGGCGGAGGGCAAACCAAATGGTGATGATGATGGCCAGGCCGAGATAAAGGCCAAAGATAGCCCGCCAGTGCGCGACCAGCAGCAGCGCCTGCCCCAGCGCCGGGGCCACCACCGGCACGAGGATGAAGACGGTCATCACTAACGACATGACCCTGGCCATCGACCGGCCCTCATACTGATCTCGGACCAGGGCCATAGTCACAATCCGCGGCCCGGCCGCCCCGGCGCCTTGCAACATCCGCCCGGCGAGCATCATGGGGAAGTTGGTGGCCGACACGGAGAGAAGGCAGCCGCTAATAAACAACCCAAAGCCAATATAAATCGCCGGCTTCCGGCCGGTTCGGTCGGATAAGGGGCCATAGAAGATCTGGCCCACGGTCATGCCCACAAACAAGACCGAGATGATCAACTGTTTGTCATTGTCTCGCTGGATACTTAGCTCCTGGCCAATCTGAGTTAAGGCCGGGAGCATCGCGTCAATTGAAAGCGCCACTAATGACATCATCATCGCGGCCAACGCCACAAATTCACCAAAGCTGGGTCTGGATTTAATTCGGTCGGTTTGAACCACTGCTTAGCCTCTAGCCGGTCGCAGCCTCAGCCGACCGAAGATAGGAAGTGGATACTATTATATCGACCGGAAGGATCTCAGGCAACCGCGGCCCACCGTCCCCTGAGCTGGTGGAAGGGTGAGCCCACCGTCCCCTGAGCCTGTCGAAGGGGACGGTGGGCTGGTGGGCTGGTCGAAGAAGAGGGTGAGTTGGTTGAAGGGGGAAGTGGGCTGGTCGAAGAAGAGGGTGAGTTGGTTGAAGGGGGAAGTGGGCTGGTCGAAGAAGAGGGAGAGCTGGTTGAAGGGGGAAGTGGGCTGGTCGAAGAAGAGGGTGAGTTGGTTGAAGGGGG
>CALMIS010000162.1 GCA_937864185.1 uncultured Chloroflexota bacterium | reverse complement strand
CAAGGCTTGTAGGGACCCGCGAAGGGTTATAAAGCTATTACCCACGGTTGAGATGGCCCTGGAACTCGGTGATTTTGGTGGCCAAATGCGGGCGTTGAGCGGCTGGAAATTCCGAAGGAGGAAATCAAAGGAAGGCTTCACCGATCTTTTGCCAGCAGTCAAACCAATGGAGAAACCCGGTCAGCCCAGGAAGTTGCGGCTAAACTGGGCTTAGACCGGTAACTTGAAAGCGCCTACTTCGCTTCAAAGCGCACCTGCGGTCGGACCTCGTATGATCCGCCGGGGCGGCTGAGGGCAGGCCGGTTGCACAGGCCCATCTCCACGGTTCGCATCGATAGGACATTGCCGTACTGAGCATCATACAGCATCTCGACGCAGGCGCCGGGCTGAAACACGCCGTTGCTTTGGTCATAAGTGGTTGAGCCGATGGCAAAGTAGGCCGTATCATCGATCAGCCACAAACCGCGTTGGGTGTTAGGCACCTGCTCAATCACCCCGTAGCGCGTTTGATAGCGCTCGGTCCGCTGCCCGGCCTTGATCCCGGTGCTCAATTTTAAGCTTTGTGTGCGTTTTCTCATGCCTGCCCCCAGAAACTGCTACTTTTGACCTTGAGCGGGTTGGCCCAGACCGGTTGACAGGGTGATCCCCAAAAACGCGCCGGCTTGCAACTGGGTTTTAACTTTAAGAGTCTGTTTCTTGGTCGTTGAATTCGTTTTGTTTTTCATCTTTAACCTCGATTGAGTATTTAGTTTCAACAACGTAACTGTAATATTATATAATAAGCAGGAAGTCCGTCAATTTTGCCCCTCCTCTGACCTCGTGCTAAAATCGGCAGGATCGGATAACGTTCAAATATTAGCTACAATCCTTATGGCAACGCCTTTTGCTCGCTCCCTGCGCTCGCTAAATGTTGATAGCCTCTACACCAGCCTGGTCGGGCTGTTGGTCGTGATGATCTTGCTGGTGATATGGGGCGTCTGGTTTTTCGGGGCCAAAATCTCGCTCTACCAGAGCAGTGATCAGGCCCAGGTCAGCCATCTGCTCTATGTTACCGCCCAATTTCCCGGCGAACAGGCCGGTCAGATCAAGCTGGGCCAGGCGGCCACCTTCTACCCCGGCGATATCGTCCGGGCCCCGGACGGCCCCATCCCGGCCGTCGTCACCGAGGTCCGGCCCACCGCCGGCGGCCCAACCGAAGTGACGTTGGCTTTGCGGCCCGAGCGGCGCCTGTCGACCAGCCTGCCGCCCGGCCTGACCGGTCGCGTTGAAATCGAAGTCGAACGGGTTTCGCCAGCCAGTTTTGCCTTGCGCCGGGGCGGTTTGGCGGCATCCGCTCCCCCCGGCCGGCTCGAGAGCAATTGATGACCGCCCGCCGCTTTCTCGCGCCCGAAGTCATCCAAACCTCGGAGATGGACTGCGGACCGGCCACACTGAAGTGCCTCCTCGAGGGTTTTGGCATCCCCGTCAGTTACGGCCGGCTCCGCGAAGCCTGCCAGACCGATGTGGACGGCACCTCCATCGACACGATGGAAGAGGTGGCCAACCAGCTCGGTCTGGAAGCCGAGCAGACGATGGTGCCCGAAGACCACCTCCTTCTCCCGGAAGCCGAGACGCTACCGGCCATCGTCATCACCACCAACCCCAACGGTTTGACCCACTTTGTCGTAGTTTGGCGCATCCACGGTCCCTTTATTCAGGTCATGGATCCGGCCGTGGGCCGGCGCTGGCTGACCAAGCCCCGCTTCCTGCGCGATCTTTTTATTCATACGATGCCTTTTCCGGCCGCGGCCTGGCGGGCCTGGGCCGGCACTCCCGGCTTTGGCGATCCCCTCTTGCGGCGGATGCTCAGGCTGGAGCTGCCCGAACCGGTGGCCACCCGCCTGCTCGAGACCGCTCTGGCGGACGAGAGCTGGCGCGGTCTGGCCGCCCTCGATGCGGCTACCCGCCTGGTAACCAGCCTGGTCCAGGCCAACGGCCTGCTGCCCGGCCCCGAGGCCGAGCGCCTGTTGGCGAAATTTTTTGACCAAACCCAAGCCGACCCGGCCGGCGCCACCCGCCTCATCCCCGAGCCGTACTGGACCGTGCGGCCCGGCCCGGTCGAACCGACGGCTGAGACCGACGCTGACGAGGGTGAAGATGAATTGATTCTGCTGCGTGGCGCGGTGCTAGTTCGCATGTTGAGTCCGGGCAGCGTGGCGCCGGTCGATCACCAGCCGGAGGTCGAACCGCAGCCGCTTTCGCCGGAACTGGCCGCCGCCCTGGCCGAGACGCCCAGCCAACCGCTGCTGGAACTGTGGCGTTTTTTGCGCCAAGACGGCCTGGCCCCGTTTGTGATTGTGGCCGGTGCGCTGGCCCTGCTGGCTGCCGGCGGCCTGATCGAAGCGGTCCTGCTGCGCGGTCTGCTTGACTTTGGCCGCAGCCTCAGCGCCGAGCAGCGCGCCGGCGGCCTGGCCGTCTTTTTCAGCTTTGCCGTGGCTATGGCCTTGCTGCAGCTCCCGGTTCAAGCCACCATTATTAGGCTGGGACGGCGGCTGGAGGCCCGGCTACGCATGGCCTTTCTACGCAAAATTCCCCGTCTGAACGACCGCTACTTTCAAAGCCGCCTCATCTCCGATATGACCCAGCGAGCCCATGATCTGCGCTCGCTGCGGGCGCTACCCGGTTTGGGCAGCCGCCTGGTCCAAACCGGCTTCCAACTCGTCTTGACCATGCTGGTCGTGATTCTGCTCGATCCGGGCAGCACGCTGATCGCCATCCTAGCCACGCTTTCGGCCGTGGCCCTCTCGATTCTAAGCCAACCCCTGACCGTGGAGCAAGACTTGCGGC
>CALMIS010000161.1 GCA_937864185.1 uncultured Chloroflexota bacterium | reverse complement strand
CAGGCCAGGCCGAACAAAGCACCACCAGTAAGATGATCAAACCTTGCTGGGTCAGCGGTCGCAACTGCCAATACCGAGCCAGGCCCCCACTAATTTGGGTTAAACTGTGGGCCGCAAACAGAGCCAACATCGGCACGACCTGGATGATCCAGCGCTGCCAATGCAAGGCCGAGAGGCTGATACCCACCAAAAAAATGCTGACAAAGCCCAAGAGCAGTAATTGAGGTGTCTGTCGCTTAAACAGAACTATGGCTACTCCCAGACCTACCAAAACCGCTAGGGGCCAGGTAAACGTGGCCGGAATAGCTTGAGTTAAGTACCACCACAAATTTCCCGGTGGGGTTAATCCATCCGCGCCCGGATGATAGTTTCGAGCTTCGTGAGTAATATCGGCCAGAGCGGTCGAATAATCAAGGAAAAAATAGGGCGTCGATAAGGCGAAGCCGCAAAAGATGGCCAGTAGTCCGCTACTAAAGTTAAGGAGCAAAGGGCTTGTTCTAGCTTTGGTTAAGGGCCAATGCCGGGTCAAGATCGAGAGATCTATGAGCATTAAAATCGGGATCAGCGCCGCCATCAGATATTTGGTGGCAATCGCCAGCCCGATAGCCAGGCCTGTCTTAAGCTGATTAGCCAGGCTTGGCTGCCGGTTCAGTTTGAGACATAAGTATAGACTGAGTAAGCCAAAAAAGGTAGAGGCGCTATCGGTCCGGATTAATTGAGTGTGGGAGACAGTCAGCACTGGGAGGATGGCAAAGAGGGTCCCAACCAGGCCCACCTGCCGGCCAAAGGCCTGACGGCCGACCTGGTAAACCAGAGGAATGCTGATCAGGCCGTAGCTGATCGTCAGAAACCGGCCCAACCAATAGAACTCACTCAAGGCCGGGTTATATGTCGCCGGCAACTCAAGGGGGAGCGACGAAGCCGAGGTGAGCCGGTTTATCCAGACCCATAAGTGATAGATTAAGGCCAACGGATAGATCACGGTCGAGCCCGGATGTCCAAACCAACCGGGATTGAGATCCCCCGAGGTGGCCATGCGGAGCGCCGCCAGAACTCGGGTTGGTTCATCCGTTTCGGGTGTAAAGGGTAAGTTTTTTTGGAGGCCCGATAAGTGGAGGCCAAAAATGACCAGCACCGCAAACACCAACAGCCACCGGTGAGCCACCAACCTGGCGGAAACTTTTTGACTCAGACCGATTTTATCTTGCTCCGGGGCCAATTGTGCTTCCAAATTTACCTTGCTCAAACGCTAGGGCGATGCCAGTGTCTCCAGCACCGCTTGCTCAAATCGATCTACCGCCGCGCTCCAGGTGAACTGCGCCGCTGTCGGCGGACCGTTCCGGCGGAGCCGGTCGGCCAAGGCCGGGTCTGTCAGGACGTGCTCGATGGCTTTGGCCAGTAACTCCGGCTGGCGGGGGGGGACCATTAGACAATTTTCTTCATGGCGAGCAAACGCTCTCACCCCCCCAGAGTCGGTCAGCACCACCGCCGCGCCACAGGCCATTGCCTCTAACGGTGGCAGGCCAAAGCCTTCACCCCATGAGGCCGAGACAAACAGATCGCAGCGGGCATAGCAGTCCGCCAGTTCAACGATTGTGGGCCTATGAACGAACTCAAACGGCACACAGGTCTGAAGCTGTAACGGCTCCTTCGAAACTATCAGCAGCCGAACATCGTGACCCTGATCGTACACCCTTTCAGAAGCCAGCAAAAAATCAGCCAGGCCTTTTCTGGGGCGCGAGTCGCCGACGTACAAAATTGTCTTACTCCCTTCCTCAACCGTTCGATGCCCCGCCTGTGGTTTAAAGAGTTCGGCGTGGCTTAAGCCTTCTCCGACCAAGGTTACCTTTGCTGATTTTTGTTGCTGAACCGCCTCATAAATCGAGTCCGAAATCGCCAGCACATGATCGTGCCACCTGGCGGCATGCCGTAGAAGAAATCGCTCAACTGGCCGGTTAGCGAACATCAACTCATAATCTTGGTGCAGCCACAACAGTCTGGTTCGCTGCCACACTCGAGCCGCCAGCCAGGCAGAGACTGTCGTCGGAGTATGAGTGGAGACTACCACCTCACAGGCCGGCACAGTCCGGCTCAGGGATAAGGCCAAGCGCAGATGATCCAGGATTCCAGGCTGCTCGCGGCGTGGATAAGCGCTTTCGAGAATCGAAACATTAGCCACTAGTTCGGGTAAATGCTCTAGATCGACACTCTGCCCGGGTGCTATTAAATAAACTGTATGGCCTCGCTGAGCTAGCCGGTTGGTAAATTCAACCACCACCCGTTCCCCGCCCGATAACCGGAGCGAAGAAAGCACGAAACTAATCCGCATGCGCCGTTTCTTGATCGGGCTGGTTTTGCGGAGAGGAAGCTACTTCAAAAACATAGACTTGATCGTGATGATAAACTTGCCGGTAAAATTCGGTCGTCACTAATTTTTCGGGATCAAAGGGCACTTCTTGACTCTCATTCCAAACCTGCCCGCTTTGCTGGCCGAGATAGAGGTGGGTAATGCCGGCCTCTTGAAGCAATTCATACCCGGCCGGACCGTAAAGATCGTTTTGGCTCAAGGCTCGATGAAACAAGTTGCTGTTAAAGTCCGAAGGATAAGGCACTTCTTGAAAGGAAAGGGGCGGAATCAAATTTTGACGATGGGCCAGCAGCGGCAGCCACCAGCCGGCATCCGTACCGACGATTGAACTGTTGCTGTAGGCAAATCCGTAATTGATCAAAAATAACGCGTCCTCGGGCGTATTCTGGCGAATCCAGGTCATAGCCTCTACATCGCTTGCGGTGACGAGCTGTCGCTCGGGGGCAAAGCCGGTCACCCGGAAACCGGCTGACCGGACCCCGACCAGGAGGAGGGCCACCAGGAGAAGACCGCCGGCCCACGTCCGGACATGCAGCGCCAACACCACGACATCGCCCAGCAGGTTGCCAAAAAGGACGCTAAAAGGGAGGAACAACGAAATAAAGACGGCAAAATTGTTGATCAGGCCCATCCCGGGCAAGCCCGCCACGTGCGGATTCGCCAGCAGGATTAGCGAGCCTGCCCACAGCGCCATCACGACCGCAAACTTATCCCGGCGCCACACGGCCCAAATAAGGCCGAAGATGACCACGATATACCAGTGTAGGTTTAGAAACGAGAAAATGTCCGGCAGTTGATTGTGGGCCTTGAGTTTTTCCGGACCGGCCCCTTGCCCCTGATTGACAATAGTGGTTACTATCGTCAGAAAGCGGCCCTGGATAAAGTTCCAGATCCAGGGGGCAGTGATCAGCCCGGTGAGGAGGGCGCTGCCTAAGAGATTCTGAGCCAATGGCCGGAGTCCCTCACCTGCCTGCCGCAGTTCCACCAGTCTCCACGCCAGGTAAATCGCCCCGAATAAGACGAGAAACACCACCACCCCGTAGTGGGACAAACCTAAGCCGGCCACGCTGAAGGCGGTCAAGAAGACCAGCTTGCGATCAAAGGTCTTCGAGTGCAGAAGTCGGACGAGCAGCACCAGGGCAATGGGCAAAAGGGCCAGCCCGGTGAGCTGGGTGTACCGGCCCCAGTTGAAGAAAAAGGCCGGCATTGGCGAAATAAGCCCGACAAAGAGGGCAGCCATCACCGCGGCCCACAGTTTCTTCATGAAGACCTTGGTCAGAAGAAAGCCGTTAAGCACGAGCAAAAAGTTCAAGACCTGGCCGGTCACCAGCACGGCCCGGGGTAGGTCGAGGCCGGTCAACCAGTGGTAGTTGGCCACCAGGCTGTGGAAACCGTAGTGGTAGGTAAAGGTTTGCAGGGGGGCATAAGGCAGCCACGAACTAAACAGGCCGTTGTTGTCCACCATCAACTGGCTGATCATGGTGTGGTGGTAAGAGTCGGCCCACATTGGCACCGGCAAATCCTGGATCACGGCTATCCGGACATAGGCCGATAAGCCGAGCACCATCGCCAACCCGACCCAAGGCAGGAGAGCCGCCGGTCGCGTTGACCGCCAGTTCGAGCACGTCAACAGGAAAGAGGCTGATTTGAACCAGCGCCAGCCGATCAAACCCCAACTAAGCGCCAGGACTCCAGCCAGCACCAAGCGATTGATTGGCAGCCCTAATTCATAAAAGGCCAACAGAAAGATCGGGTAGAAGGCCAGACTAAGCCCTAGGCCTAAAATGAAACGCTCCAGGCGATCCAATTCAGGGCTGGGTTTTAGCCAAGCAACCAGGGCCAGGCCCGGTCCAAAGAGCGGCAGAAAAAGTAGATATTCCATCATTGGGGACAATAAAGTCTGGGACTCAAGAGCAGAATTATACTATCCGGGGTTAGGAGGGAGCAAGAATTAGACCTTTGACCTGGTTGAATAGCCGCTTTAGCCCTGCCTTTTAGCCATTTGCCCGCCCTTTGGCCTTCCGCTATAATCGCTCGCGGTGGCGTTTACGTAAAGCGTTCAACTGGAAAAGGCCCGAACTTGACTCTGGAGCAAGTCCCCCGGATCGAAACTGAAAATTCTTCCGCCCCGGCTCAGGCGTTGTCCGGGGTCGCCGCTCTGATCGAAGCCGTCGCCCAGGCGATCCAGCCGGTGACGGTTTTCGTCATCGGCGCCCAAGCCGACCCCGTGGCGAGCGCCTTCTCGGCGCGAACGATTAAGGCGGCCGCTATCTCGACTGCCGACTTCCTGACCGGGTGGCGGCGTGACCCATCGCTGCGTGATTTGATCGCTGATCTACAGCTCGAGCCAGGCCAACGCCTCGATTTAAGCCTCTGCCTCGATGACGTAAGCCGGCTTTCACCGGTTGACGCTCAGAGTGTGCTGACGGCCATGGGCCAGATCAGCCAGGGCGTTCTAATCCGGGATCTGCTGCGGCAACCTTCAAGTTCAACCGCGTCGAGCCATTTACAGCTTGAGACTCTGGCTGAGGCCGGCTTCTTTCCGGAGCGCAGCTTTCCCGAGCCGCCAGAAAACAGTCAGCCGGCCTCGGGGCTATTCCTCTACTTCAAGCCCCAGAATCCGGCCGAGGCCATCCTCGGTTATGCCCGCCACGTGGACAACATAAGCCAGGAAAACCGGGTTTACGAACAGACTGTTAAACAACAGCAGGCCGACCTGGCCCGCCTGCAAGCAGACCTGCTCGCTGCCCGAGCCCAACTCACCCGGTTTGAGGGTAGCCTGGCCTACGGCGCGATTCAGAGCCTGCAGCAGCTCCGGGCCCGGGTGCTGCCGCCCGGCTCGGCCCGCGATCAGATCTTCGAGGCCTCGTTTCGAGCGGTGCAGCGCAGAGACTGGTCGGCGTTGGGCGGTCTGACCCACGCGGTGGGCCGGGAGCTCTACAAACAGGGCCGGACTCAGCTCTGGCGGCAGTGGTTGCGGCTTAACCCGCCGCGGCAGGGCCGGGTCGTTCAGGTGAAGCCGGTAGGGGAGCGACCGCCGCTGTCGCTTGACCCACCCCCGGTCGACCTCATCATCTGCGTGCATAACGCGCTCGAGGACGTTCAACGCTGCCTGGCGGCGGTGACCCGGCATACGACGTCGCCCCACCGCCTGATCATCGTCGACGACGGCAGCGGCGCGCCAACGCGCGATTTTCTGGCTAACCTGACTCATTCTCAACCGCAAATCACGTTGCTGCGGAACGAGACCGCCTCCGGCTACACCAAGGCCGCCAATCAGGGACTGCGCCAGTCCACGGCAGAGTTGGTGGTTTTGCTCAACAGCGATACAGTGGTTACGCCTCACTGGTTGGAGCGCCTGGTGACCTGCGCTCAAGCTAAGCCTCAGGTTGGCCTGGTGGGTCCCTTGTCCAACGCGGCTTCCTGGCAGTCGATTCCTGACGTAGATAGAGACGGCGACTGGGTGGACAACGCCTTACCGGCTCATTTGTCCATCGACCAGGTCAGTCACCTGGTGGATCAGGCCTCAGCCCGGCTTTATCCCGAACTGCCCTTTTTGAACGGCTTCTGTCTGCTGATCAAGCGCCAGGTCATTGATCAAATCGGTTATTTTGATGAAGAGAATTTTGGCGCCGGCTATGGCGAGGAAAATGATTATCTGCTCCGAGCCCGGCAGGCCGGCTGGGCGGCCGCCTTGGCCGACGATGCCTATGTCTACCACGCCCAATCCCGCAGTTACGATCACCGCCGCCGCCGGCAATTGAGTGAGCGCGCGGCCATCGTGCTGGCGCAGAAGCATGGGGGCAGCCTAATTCAGGCCGGCCTGGACCGCCTGCGCTCTGATCGAGTTTTAGAGGGCATTCGGGCCAGGAATCGGGTGATGGTGGACCGGCAGAAGACCAGCGCCGCCGGTCGAGTCGGGTTCCAGGGCAAGCGCGTGTTGTGGGTATTGCCCATTGTCCGGCCGGGTGGTGGCGGGCACGTGGTTATCTATGAGGCCGCGGCTATGCGCCAGATGGGCGTCGACGCTCAGTTGTTTAACCTAACAGATTACCAGGCCAGCTTTGAGCGTAACCACCCGGCTTTACCCCTGCCGATGTCGTTTGGAACCCCTGCCGAGTTGAAGCACCTGGCCGGCCATTTTGACGCGATCGTGGCGACGGCGAACTTTGTGGTCGAGTGGTTGGTCCCCCTGGCGGCTTCCCCATCACCGCCGATCTTGGGCTACTATGTCCAAGAGTACGAGCCGCTGATGTATACCCCCGGGACGCGGGACTACTACCGGGCTCAAGCCTCGTATGCCTTGATTCCCAAGCTGGTGCGCTTTACCAAAACCGGCTGGACCCAGCAGATGGTCAAGCAGCAAACCGGCCTGTCCGCGACTCCGGTTGGCGTGAGCCTTGATCTTGACCTGTTTCGACCCAGGCCCCGTCCGGAAACCGGCTGGCCCGAGCCGCCTCTAAAGCTGGTGGCGATGATCCGGCCGCAGCCGCCCTACCGCCGCGCCAGATTTACCATGGAGATCCTGCGGCAGATCGCCCGGCAGTACGGACCCAAGGTTGAAATCGTGTTGTTTGGCCTCGATTTGGCTGATCCGGATTTTGCCGATTTACCGCGCGATTTTCCCTGGCAGTTGGCCGGCATTTTAAGCCGCCAGCAAGTCGCTGCCCTCTTAAACCAGGCCGATATTTTTGTCGATTTCTCAGCCCACCAGGCGATGGGGTTGACCGCCCTGGAGGCGATGGCTTGCGGGGCGGCGGTGATTGCGCCCCAACAGGGCGGGGCGGCGGCGTTTGCTCGCCATGAGGAAAACAGCCTCCTGGTTGACACCGCCTCACCGGTCGCCTGCCTCGAGGCGGTCCACCGCCTGGTTGAAGACCATGCCCTGCGCCACCGGCTCCAGCAGCGAGCCGTGGTGGATGTGTGTAACTTTTATCCGGAGCGGGCCGCGCTCAACATTTTGCAGACCTTGTTTGGCCCGCTCCCTGCCACCCGACCAGGCCATGATGGCGCGATATAAACTCCACGTTCTCTTTGAGCACGGTTCCGATCAGCGCCCCTTTGGCAGCGCTCACATCCGGCTGCTGCGCCCGCTCAGCCATCCCGATATCCAGCCGCTGGTCGAGATGACGGCCGGGTTGGACTACCAGGGCCAGCCGGTCGAGGCCGTTATCGTCGATCGGCTGTGGCGGCCGGATATCTCCCCGGCGCTGGCCCACGATCTGATTGACCGAGTCCGGGCCGGCGGCGCTCGTCTGATCTATGCCCTGGATGATAGCTTCTTTGACTTGCCCAACGAGCAAAAAGACTGGCAGCCGACGGATGCTCGCCTGGAGACGGTCCGGCTCTTCTTAACCGCCGCCGACGGCGTCATCGTCACTACCCCGGGGCTTAAACAGAGATTGGCCGACCTTAGTGCTAAGATAGTCGTCCTGCCCAACGCCCTGGATGAACGGCTCTTGCCGGCTCGGCGAGGCGACACCACGACCCCGGCGGGTTTCGGGGTCAAGCTTCGGGAGAGGGTGCGGCAAAGATGGGCTAAGCGCCGCCTATTTCGGCCCCGCCAGGTGATCGGCTATATGGGGACGTTGACTCATGATGACGACCTGCTGATGATCTTGCCGGCCCTGCAAGCGATCGGCCGGCGCTTTGGGAATCAGGTGGAACTCCAGTTGGTCGGCGCGACCCGCCAGGCGGCGACCGCCCAAGCCCTGGCCGCTTTGCCGCTGCGGGTGGTCAAGCACAAACTCAAGCGCCCCAGAATCGAGTATCCTCAATTCATGGCCTGGTTTTCGAGCCGGATGAATTGGGATGTGGCCATAGCGCCGCTGCGGGACACACCCTTCAATCGCTGCAAGTCGGATATCAAGTTCCTGGACTACTGCGCTCTTGGGGTGGCCGGTATTTACAGCCGGCAGCCGGCCTATGAGTCGAGCGTGCGCCATCTCGAAACCGGCTGGCTGGCCGAGAACAGCCCGACGGCCTGGCGCGAGGCCCTGACCGAGTTGTTGACCAATGAGTCGCTCCGGGGCCGGTTGGCCCGGCAAGCGACCGATTATCTCTTTTCGAGCCGGATTCTTAAAGAAAGCAGCCCGCAGTGGCGACACGCCCTCAAAGGGCTGTTAGATAATTCCTAAATGAGCCACAGTCCCCCGCTGATCCCCTCAACCCAACCAACGCTAAACAGCCGTTCAATGCTCTATCTGCTCCTGGCTCTGGCCCTCGTGCGGGGGGTGATGTACGCCACCCTCGTGCCGCCCTGGCAGGCCCCGGATGAACCGGCCCAGTTTGAGCGAGCCAAGGCCGCGCTCGATGCGGAGGAGTGGCAGGCCACGTCGGTCAATGGACCGGCCTGGTACAACGACCTGATCGAGTCGCTCTTTATTTTTAGTGCCTGGGATTTTATCGATGTCGAGCGGCCCACGGCCCCCGGCGGGTTGCTGAACCAGTATATTGTCCCTTACAACGAGGCTTACCAGGGTCAATATAGTGGCCGCTTCCCGTATATGCTGATCGGGTGGCCGCTGATGGTGGCTGCCGATCAGCCGCTGCTGACCCAGTTGTATCTGCTCCGGCTCAACACGGTCCTGATGAATGTCGGCATCATCTTTTTCGCCTATCTGATTACTCAGACAATTTTCCCGGGCCACCCCTTTTTAACCTGGGGTGTGCCTTTACTCATTCTCTTCAATCCCCAACACACTCACCTGCTCGCCACGGTCAATAACGGCAACCTGGCCGAGCTGCTGGCGACGGCGACCCTGTATTTTCTCGTGCGCGGACTTAGGCAGGGCTTTTCGTTCTTGACGGTGAGCGTTTTAGGGCTGCTGACCATCCTGGCCATGTGGACCAAAGCCACCGCCTATTTTTTGCCGTTTGCCATCGGCAGTGTGGGCTTGGTTTACGGCTGGCGATACCGGCGGCACTGGTTCTGGCTGCTGCCGGTCGGGGCGATTACCGCGGCCGTGGTCTACTTCCTGGCTCCGGCGCGACTCCGCACCCTGCTGGCCTGGAGTTGGGAAAGATTTAACAACGCCGAGTTCTATCTCGATCCGCTGGTCCCGGCCGACCTGTTTCGTAGTTTTTGGGCTTTACCCGGCTGGTTTGTTTTGGTCCTGCATCCTTTTTGGTACTGGCTGTGGGGCGTGGTCTGTATTGTGGCGCTCGTCGGCTGGGTGGGGTTGGGCCTCAAACACTATCGAGCGCTTTACGAGGGCAAGTACGCCGGTCAGGCGCGGGCGCTGCTGGCCCTGCTGACTGCCGCTGTGGTGGCGATCAGCGTCCCTCTGATCTACAGCACGCTCTTTGGAGATCTGACCTACCGGCAAGGCCGGTCGATCTATCCGGTCATAGTGCCGATTTATCTCTTCATCCTCCTGGGTTGGACCGGCCTTATCCCACCCCGTTGGCGAGGCGAGGCTTTGGTGGCGATCACGGCCGGTCTCTTCCTGTTCGACGCCCTAGTCCTATTTCACTACATCGTGCCGTTTTTCTACTCGAGACTATAGCCGGGCCAACCTCAAAAAGAGCCATCCTATCAACACCGCATAAATCGCTAAAAGCCCCCCGTAAAAGCCGAAGTGCCCTAGCAGACCGGGTCGATGTTGGGTCAACTGCCCGGCTAAAATACCGACCTTTTCAGCGAAACTCAGCTCAAAACAAACGCGAAAGGCAGCATCCGCCGGCAGCGGTCCCGGCCCCCAATACGCCGAGCCGGGTAGGTAGACATTGTGCTCCAACCCGCTCACGGCGATGGCGTTGCCCGGCGCCCCGTCCGGCGACTCGATCGAAATCAAGTACGGTTTTTGGGCCGAATCTCGAACGGGGGGCAGATCGAGGCTGTGCCAGGTGCGGTCCTGGAGAGTCTCGGCGGAAAAGCTGGTGCGAAAGATCTCCACGCCCTGAAAGGGATTTTCCGGCTGCTCGGATAAATCCAGGAGACGCACCGTCACGGTGGCGGTATTCCGCCGGTTATAGGTGTTGAAAAAGAGGTCGATCCGGTTTAAGCCGTCTCGCGGGGCCACAAAGGTTTGGCCGACGAGCCGCTCGCCATAGATCTCTTGCGCCTCGGTCGGGTCGACGGCATTATTGATCGGCTGGCCTTCGCAGGCAAGCTGGCGATACAACGAAGCACCGATCGCCAGGGTCCCCATCGCGACCAGGATAAATATGATTGCAGGAAAAAACTTTTTTGGCACCGGGTTTATCAGTCACCGATCTTGCAGAAAGGAAACAAAATCTTGATATTTATCCAACGGGCCTCTGTCTCAATCGACAAGAAAAATAGGACGCAGCTCACTGCGGATCAAGCCAAATCCTGAAGATCAGCGTGAATCTGCGTCCCAAATCTGTCTGACTGGCAGAGAATTTTAGGTCGTCGTTCGGTGTCTTCTCAATATTCCGGGGTAAACGCGGCCTGAGCTTGTCGAAGGCCGTTGGTTTCGACAGTCTCGACCAACGCTACCGCGATTTATTGAGAAGAAACGTCGCCGTCGTTAGAAACTTTTCTCAGAGTTCTCTTACAAGACCGGCGCGTTGGGACTCCGCCGCAAAAATTGGCCACTGCCGCGTTGGCCGAGCCAGTTCTCCCCGTCGACGATGGTTTTTCCGCGCAGCAGCACCCGGGCCGGCCAGCCTTTGACCGTCATCCCTTCATAGACGTTGTAATCGGTGTTCATATGGTGAGTCTTGGCCGAAATGGTGTGTTCCTGGTTGGGATCCCAGACCACGATATCGGCATCCGTGCCGATGGCGATGGTGCCTTTGCGCGGGTAGAGGCCGAAGATTTTGGCCGGGTTGGTGGCCGTGATCTCCACAAAGCGGTTGGCGCTGTAGCGACCACCGTTGACCCCGTGATGCCACATCACCGGCATCCGATCCTCGATGCCGGGCATGCCGTTGGGAATTTTATCAAAGCTCGGTTTGCCCAGCTCCTTGCCGGGCACGCGGCCGTTGACCCCACCTTCAAACCAGAAGGGGCAGTGATCGGTTGAGACGGCTTGCAGGGTGTTGTTCGCCAGGGCTTTCCACAGGACCGGCGCGTCCTTGGGCTGCCGCACCGGCGGCGAGCAGATGAACTTGGCTCCCTCAAAGTTGGGCCGGGCCAAATCTTCTTCAAAGACGAACATATATTGGGTGCAGGTCTCGCCCATCACTGGAAAGCCTTTCGCCCGACCAAGGGCCAAGGGCTCAATCGATTCCTCGCAGGTCATATGGACCACGTACAACGGCGCCTGAGCGATACCGGCCAGCACCACCGCCCGGTTGGTCGCCTCGGCTTCGACCAGGGCCGGCTGGGCCACGGCGTGGTATTGCGGCGCGGTCTTGCCTTCGGCCAGCAGCTTGGCCCGGCGCTGAACGATAACGTCCCCGTTCTCGGCATGGACCATAATCAGGATGCCGTGTTCGGCGGCGACGGTCATAGCTCGAAACAAGGTTGTATCGTCGACCTGGAAGACCCCCTTGTAGGCCATAAACAGCTTCAGGCTGGTAACGCCCTCGGCCAGCATCGACGGAATCTCGGCCATGACCTCGTCCCGCAGATCGGTGATGGCCATGTGGAAACCGTAATCGATGCAGGCTTTGCCCTCCGCTTTTTGGTGCCAGGTTTCGACTCCCTCCTTGAGGCTGCCGCCGATCGGTTGGATGGCAAAGTCAATGTGGGTGGTCGTCCCCCCGAAGGCCGCTGCCCGGTGGCCGGTGAAGAAATCGTCCGAGGAGACCGTGCCGCCGAAGGGCAACTCCAAATGGGTGTGGACATCGATGCCGCCCGGTAGGAGGAGTTTGCCGGTCGCGTCGATGACCTCGTGACCGGCCGTGGCCAAATCTCGGCCGATCATGACAATTTGTTCACCGTCGATGAGCACATCGGCCGGGTAAGTGTCGCTCGCAGTGACGATGACGCCATTTTTTATCAAAGTTGTCATTTGCGCCTCTCCTTTTGGTAAATTTAGGGTCGAGGTAACTTATTCAGTCGCCCCGTCCTACGCCTCCACAATCTTGTCATACATCTCCGGCCGGCGGTCGCGATAGAACTGCCAGGTGTCGCGCACTTCCTTGATCAGGTCGAGGTCGAGGTCGCGCACAAGCAGCTCTTCCCTGTAAGCATCGCCTACCTCGCCGACAAATTCGCCGCGCGGGGTGCAGAAGTAGCTCTGGCCGTAGAAATCGTTGGGGCCAATGTCCTGTTCGATCCCGACCCGGTTGATGGTCCCGACGAAGTAGCCGTTGGCGATGGCGTGGCTGGTCTGCTCGATGCGCCACAGATGCTGCGACAGCCCGCGCGAGGTGGCCGAGGGGATGAAGACAATCTCGGCCCCGTTGAGGCCCAGCATGCGCGCCCCTTCCGGGAAGTGGCGGTCGTAACAGATGTAGACGCCCACCTTGCCGACGGCCGTGTTAAAGACCGGATAGCCCAGGTTGCCGGGCCGGAAGTAGAACTTCTCCCAAAAACCGTCAATCTGGGGAATATGGGTTTTGCGGTACTTGCCCAGATAGGTTCCATCCGCATCGATCACCGCCGCGGTGTTGTAGTAGATGCCGGTGCCATCGACTTCGTACATCGGCACAATCAGCACCATCTTGGTTTCTTGGGCCAACTTCTGCATGCGCTCGGTGGTGGGACCGTCGGGAATCGGCTCGGTGTAGCTGTAAAATTTCCGATCCTGCACCTGGCAAAAATAAGGACCGTAGAACAGCTCCTGAAAACACATGACTTGGGCGCCTTGCCTGGCCGCCTGGCGAGCATAATCGATATGCTTGGCGATCATACTCTCTTTATCGCCGGTCCAGGAAGCTTGGAGTAAGGCGCCTTTTACCATTCGGGTCATAAGAAATGTCTCCTTTCCTCTGTTAAGTTTCCTCTATTTATTAGCTGATAACTGCGCAAGTGAATTAGACCATGCAAATGTTGCAACCGGGGCGACTCTGCAACGGTTAGCCGTTACGACTAGTGTTGACGATACGGCTTTGAATTTCTCGAGTATAGTCTTGAAAGGTTTGGGTATAGCGTATATCAAGTGTACGTGGGCGAGGTAGATCGATTGAAAACACAGTATCGACAGTACTCGGTCGTGCCGAAAGAACAATTACCCGTTCGGATAGTAAAACAGCCTCTGATATGGAATGAGTAATGAATAAGATCGTTTTCTGTCGTTGAGACCAAACTTGTAGCAACTCCAGATTCATTTCATCGCGGGTAAAGGCATCTAACGCTCCAAAAGGTTCGTCCATAACTAGCAAGGATGGATCGTGGATAAGGGAACGACAAAGCGAGACTCGTTGCTGCATACCACCAGATAGAATTCGAGGGTATTCATGCCGAAATTCCCAGAGGCCAACTAAACGCAATAGCTCCTCAGCTTGTTCTAAGTATCGTTTGCGAGGCAATTTAAGAATATCTATTGGAAACAGAACATTGTCTAGCACGGTGCGCCACTTGAGCAAAACTGGGCTTTGGAAGACGATGCCAATGTCGCTATGGGGACCTCGAACTGCCTCACCATCTACACTGATTACCCCTTTGCTAATGGGAAGTAAGCCAGCTAATATCTTGATCAAGGTGGATTTACCACAACCAGAAGGTCCCACTAGAGAGACGAATTCGCCCCGACTAACTGTGAAAGAGATGTTCTCTATGGCTTCTACCGCTTCTCCTTTGCGTGTTCGGGGTGGATAAATCTTACATACCTGGTCCATTGAAATGGCGGGTGGTACAAAATCGTTCATAAACATTGTTATCCGCCTCCAACTGACATGGCCGACTCTCCGTGTGCTGGTGTATACCAGGGGAGAATGATTTTTTCAATCCAGCCAATGGTATAAAACATAATGATGCCTTGAACAGAGAGAATGACTAAGCTAGCAAATACCAAGCTAGTTTGTAACTGAGAGGCAGAAAGCAAGATCAAATATCCTAGGCCATTGCTACCCCCAACGAATTCACCAATTACGGCGCCGATGACAGCGAGGGTAATGGCGACCCTCGCTCCGCTGAAAAAGTAAGGCAAGGCATTGGGCAAACGGATATAACGAAACTCTTGCCAGCGGCTTGACTTTAGGGAACGAGTCAAGTCGAGCATATCACTCTCCACGTCAACGAGGCCGGTTACCGTATCAACGACGATGGGAAAAAAAGCAACCAAAAAGGCCACAACAATTTTTGAGCTGGGGCCGTGCCCAAACCAGATAATAATTAGAGGTGCAATCGCAGTTTTGGGAATTGATTGAAAGAGCAACAAGACTGGATAAATCGTGTTGCGCAAATAGGTTGTCCAAACAATGGCAATCGCCAATGGCACGCCAACAAGCACCGATAGTCCGAATCCTGCTAAACTCTCGTAAAGCGTAACCAGGCTATGTTCCCACAGAGGACCGGCGTTTTCAACCAATTCAAGGGCAATTCCTGTAGGTGCTGGCAACAACCACTTAGGGATGTCCAGCCAAATAGTTGAAGCTTCCCAGAGCAACACCAAACCAAATAAGGTCACCGCAGGGAGCACTATTCTTCGAAGGACATCAGATGGAACCATCACGGATAGGTTTTTCCTGACAGGCTAAGCCTTTGTTGTAAACCCAGTTTTATTCAACGGGCGGTATTTCATCTTTAGAAGGCAAGAAGTCTATTGTATACATCTCTTCGGGAGTAGGTATGTTTTCAGATAATTCGTAGGCTACAATCATAGCGTCAATAGTATGCTGCATTTTATCTGCATCAATGTAGCCATAGCCGTTCGCCAAGACATCTGCATTTAAGACGGCCGGTTTATCTAACAGGAATTGCTCCTTAATCACATCCCGCTCTAAAGTTGGGGCGTACTTGAGCATAATATCTACGGACTCATCAGGATTCTCGTAGGCATAGGCAAAGCCCCGATAGACACCTTTTAGAAAGGCTTTGACAGTCTCTGGATTTTCAGTGACGAATGACTCCTTGGCCAGAAAACCGTTAGAGTAGATATCGAAGCCATAGTCAGAAAACTTGAGAATACCTAGTTCAACATCGTTCTCATTAGCCGTACGGTCATAATTTGGTTTAGCGGCATAGTATTCGGCCAGACCATTGATACGCCCCGAAAGTAACTCTGCGCTATAAATCTCATAGCCGATAGTCACAAATTCAACTTTTTCAACGTCAAACCCAGCAATTTTAGCAAATGCTGGGAAAACACGACGCACTGAGTCGCCGGCAGCAGCTCCAATCTTTTTCCCCTCTAGGTCGACCGGGGAGTCTATAGGCTGATCCATCTGATAGATCACCGCATGGGGTGGCAACCCTAACACCATGCCAATAAGCTTTACATCAACACCTTCAGTGCGACCCACTATCAACGAGCCTGTGTCCCCATATCCGATGGTGGTACTGCCGGCAGCTACTTTTTGTACTGCATCCGCCGAACCGTACCCCCGCACAACTTCTACGGTCACCCCCTCCTCTTCCCAAAAGCCTTTATCCAGAGCAACAAAGAACGGTACATGTTGACCCACAAATGCCCAATCAAGGCCAAAAATAATTTCGTTTGGAGCCGGAGCACTGGCCTCTGAGGGAAGACTGGTAGCTTCAGACATCGCAGTTGGCGCTGCGGCTGTGCAAGCAGATTGGAGCACAAGCAATATAATTATCAAGGGTAGAAAAAAGTAAGTTTGCCTTGGCATGGCAATTATCTCCCGATATTAATAAATTGATTTAGGCTTAGATATGATACTCGCTATGGTATTCCCGGAGAATAACATACCCGGTGAGGTTTCGATAATTGATCGATGATCTCGATACCATCAGAAATTTCAGCCAAATGAGGCGTACCGCCACCGGAGAGTTCCTGCTAGGGAAAAATTTAGCGGAGGACGCTTTGAGCAAGTAAAAACGCCCTCCGCCTATTCAATCACCGACCCTTCGCCATCGAGGCCGGCTTACGGTTAGGACAATCTTACTCGCCACCCTCGCGCAGTTCAACCGTAATCGGGCTGAAGCTCTCGCCGGTGACGTCGCCGCTCAGGAACTTATGAGCTTCCTCGGTCAGGTCGGTGCGATAGGCTTCATCGCCGGGGTCTTCGGTGATGACGCCCCCATCCAGGGAAACTTCCACCGTTTGCGCCCACAGGTCGGGGTCCATCATGCCGATCCCATTGGGCGAAGGCCAGATCAGCTTGTTGATTTCGTTGAGTTGCCACTGCATATGGCTCTCGCCCAGCGTGGGGCCACTGGCCAAGACAATGCCGACACACTCATCGAAGTTGTCGCGGCAGAACTGCCAGCCCATATAGCTGGCGGCCAGGAAGCGGATGGCCGTCTCTTCGTTACCTTCCTCGGCCAGCCAATCGCCATCGACAAAGACGTGGTCCTGCAGCATGGCCGTGCCCACATCGTTGAAGTCGATCACGACCAGGTCTTCCGGCTGGTAGAGTTCGCCGGTTTCGGGGTTAACCGCTTCCAGGACCTGCGCGTACTCGTTGTAGGTCATGGCCTGAGCCGCGTCGAGTTCGCGGTTGAGCAGGGCCAGCATATCGAAGCTCTGCTGGATGATCTGGACATCATCGGGGTTGTCAGGATCGATCCCTTCCAGGCGCATAGCGGCAAAAAGCTCGTGCTCATTGCCGAAGCCCCAAGTGCCGACCCGTTTGCCCTGCATATCCGCCACGGTTGGGACCGGGCTGTCGGCCCAGGAGACTTCGAGCGTGCCACTGCGTTGGAAGACCTGGCCAATGTTGACCAGGTTCGCCCCTTCCTCGCGGGAGGCGAGGACCTTAGGCACCCAGGCGATGCCAAACTCGGCCTGACCGGAGGCGACGACCTGCTGCGGCACGATATCGACCGCGCCTTCAAGGATGGTCAGATCCAGGCAGAAATCTTCATAAAAGCCTTGATCCAGGGCGGCGTAGTAGCCGGCAAACTGGGATTGGGTCACCCACTGTAACTGGAGGTTGACCGGGGTTGGTTCGGTACATTCGGGCAGAGCCATCGCTTCGCCCTCGGCCATCGCTTCGCCTGCCTCTTCTGTCGCGGCTTCTTCCTCGGTGGCTTCGGCTTCTTCCTCGGCCGCTTCTTCGCCGGCGCCACCAAAGACCGGGACATAGTCCCC
>CALMIS010000160.1 GCA_937864185.1 uncultured Chloroflexota bacterium | reverse complement strand
GGATCAGCTCCCCCAAACCGGCGCACAGCAGCGGCTCCCCCTGGCCGACAAAGGTAATATGATCGATCTCGCCGGGCCGGTGGCCGGCCAGGGCAGCCTTTAACTCGGCCAGGATTTCCGCCGGAGCAAAGAAATCCTGGCGGTTGTTGGTCAGCGGGGTGGTGCGGCCGAGCTGGCAGTAAACACAGTTGTAGTTACAGGTCTTAAACGGGATCGGATCCACCCCCAGGGACTGACCCAGTCGACGTGACGGCACCGGACCGTAAACCGTCCTTGCCACAGCGCTCAAACCAGGTCGCGCACGGCGGCCAACAGCGGGGCTACCCGTTCGCCGTAGGGGGCTTCGAGCAGTTGGTAGCGCTTGGCCGACTCGTGCAAGCTGGTCAGTTCCTCTTCGACCTGCTGGCGCAGGGCGGCCAGTTGTTGGCTGACCGGACTGTCTTCCAGCCGCTCTTGCTGCCTGATCAACTCTTCATCCAACTGGGTTTCGATCTCATAGGCGCTCATTCTGGCTTTGTAGGCTTGCAGATCAGCGTCATACTTGCGGATCACGGCCTCGATTTGGCCGAGTAAGGCCAGCGTTTGGCTGTTTTGAGCCCGGACACGTTCAATGTCTTGCAGCCAGACGACGTGCTCACCCCGCGCTTGGCGATGGTCTTTGTATAGAGATGCATAGTTAGTATTCACGATTGTTCCTCCTGAACATTAAACTTAATAATAGGTCAGTACCGCCGCTTCTCCCGTTTGCAAACGAGCCAGGGATATTCGGCATTTTTGAACTCCTGCTCATTACCTTGATCTCGAGTACTCAAGGTTCAGGCCGCAGCGCCTTATCGTCGGGAGTAGCCCCCCATCAGTTTGGCTTCGGCCAGGATATGGGGTTCCATGGCCCGCAGGAGTTGGCTCTTATCGGTGCTGCTTGACAAATTGAGTAGGGTATCCAGGGCATAGAGGGTGAAGACATAGCGATGGGTGCCACTGGGCGGACATGGGCCGCCATACAGAGAGCGCCCCCAACCGTTATGCCCCACCTGAGTGCCGGGGGGCAGGGCCGCCGCCTCGGGTAGTTCGTGGCTGCCGGCCGGTAGATTAAACAAGAGCCAATGTACCCAGGTCCCCCGCGGGGCGTCCGGGTCATCCATGATCAAGGCAAAGCTTTGGGTCTTGGCCGGCGGGTCGCGCCAGATGAGCGGTGGGGCGATATCGTCGCCGTCACAAGTAAATTTTTCAGGAATGCGCCCCCCTGGCTTAAAGGCCGGACTGGTTAATTCAAAAGACATGGTGCCATCTCCTTAATTCAATTTCGCCGCCATCGTTGGTTAGACCGGGTCGTTTAACAACCTCGCCTCGCTAATCCAACCCTGGCGTGGAAACCGGGCGCCATTTTGGGCCGGTGGGCTAATGGCCGGCCAGGTCAGCAATCTCGGCCAGCCGGGCATCGAGTTCCGGTCCCAGCCCCATAATGTTGGCGCCCAGAAAACCCCGGATGATGAGCGAAATGGCTTCCCGTTCGTCCATCCCGCGGGTTTGTAGATACTCCACCTGCTCGGGCGCTATCTTGCCGATACTGGCCTCGTGGCTCATGCGGGCCTCGGGATGCAGCGATTTTAGACCCGGGATGGATTGAATAAAGCCACCTCGCCGGGAGTCTAAGATCATCCCGGCGCAGTCCACATGCGCCCGGCATTTAGCCTTACCGACCAACAAGCCGCGTTGGTAGATCGTCCCTCCGGTACAGACGGCCCGATGGGCGAGTTCAGCCTTGGTGTCATCACCGTTCAGGAAAACCTCACCGCCTGTGTCAATCACCGAGCCTTCGGAGCCAACAATGATGGTGGTGTATTTGGCCGAGGCGCCCGGGCCATTGAGCCAGGTGCGCGGCTCAGTGACAATGCCGCGGGCGGGCCGCAGACAGCAGTAGTTTTCCACATAGACCCCGCCGGCTTCAACAATGGCGCCGCTGTGGGGGCGCACCTCGGTGTGCGGATTCCAACTGTGTACCATCGTGCTGGTTAGCTTGGCTTGCGGGGCCAGATAGCTTTCGGTGACACCCAGATGAGCGCTGGCGGAGAGACCCTGGTGAATGGTGCAGCCGGTGACGAGGTTCAGTTCGGCGCCTTCGTCCAAAATAACCACATTGTGAACCGCCTGGACGATGTCGCCGCGGGTCATATACAGGCAGGCCTGCACCGGAAAAGGGATTTTGGCGCCGGCTTTGACGTGGATGAAAAAACCTTGGGGCTGCGGCGCGGCGGCACAGGCGGCGGTATAGGGGTTGAGGTCGGCCGGCACGGCCCGCCAGTAGTAGCGCTCTCGCAGCCAGTCGTAGCGGTTGAGGGCTTCGGCCAGGGGCAGCAGGTCAAGGTCATCGGACCAGGTCAGCAGACAGAGCGGATAGAAATCACGCTGGAGGTAGGCGCCGGCCCGAGGCAAGCCCTTAAGCGTGACGCCCACGTTGGCCATCATTTGGGCGTCCTTGGGATCGACTTGCGCCAGTGGGATCAGTGGCGGCGGCGGGGTATCAGGCTGGGCGCGGTAGCGGCCAAGGTCTAAAGTTAACTCGGGCTCAGAGAGTGAATGGGTCTTCATCCTGACGCCTCCCGGGCTTGCAGACAGTGGACACAACCTTCATAGCCACAGCGGCGGATCTCCTCAAGGATTAACCGAGGATTGCCGGAACACTCGATTCGTCCGTCCAGCATCACGTGGGCTTTATCGACATGGACGTAGTCCAAGATGTAGCTGGTGTGAGTGATGATCAGGGCCGAATTTCTCTTGGCGGCACAGCCCTCAGGCCGGGTGAGCAAGGCCGTGACCATCTGGCCGATCAGGGGCAGGGTTTCCAGGTCGATGCCTGAGTCGGGTTCATCGAGCATGGCCAACTTGGGCTGGGTCAAAAGGAGTTGAAACAGTTCCGAGCGTTTGATTTCACCGCCGGAGAGGCCGGCGTTGATGTCCCGCTCCAGGAACGGCTTCAATCGGAAGTCCTCGACCAAGGCCTCGGGGTTGTGAGACAGGGAGGGATGGCTGCCAACCAGGTAATCGACGACGTTCTGAAGTTTGACCCCGGCCAGGGTGGGCGCGCGCTGAAGGGCAATGCTCAACCCCAGCCTGGCTCGCTCGGTGATGCCAAGGGCCGTGATGTCGGTCCCTTCAAAAAGAATTTGCCCCTGGGTGACCTGGTATTGGGGATAGCCCATCAGCGTCATCAAGAGCGTGGTCTTGCCGCAGCCATTGGGACCCAGTAAGGCGTGGACTTCGCCGGCGGGCAGGCTAAGGTTGAGATGGTGGAGCAACGCCTGACCGTCCACGGCCACACATACATCGCTCATGCTTAGGAGATCGGGAGGCAACATTGCCTTTTTCCTTAGTTCTTAGCCTGCGCTCTGCTTACTCGGGGAATCGTTCCCAGCCTTCAAGCTCATACTGCTGTCGCCGATCTTTGACCTTGACCGCCTGGCTGTGGCGCATGATCTCGGCCACTTGGGCTTGCTGGACCGGGTCGACTTCAACCGCCAGCACCACGCCGTCACGCCGGATGGCCTCGACCAAAAAGTCGGCATCATCCTCAACCACCCCCAGGCTGTCCATCAGAGCCGGGGCCAGCTTGACCCCGGCCACCGCGCCGGCCGTAGCCCCGGCCGCCCCTCCCACCATGGTGGCCAAGACCGTGCCGATCACGCCGGTGGCGATCGCCGGACCGATGCCGGGGATGGCCAGGACGACGGCCCCGGCCGCCGCGCCCAGGAAAAAGCCGCCGACGAGCCCGACCACGCCTCCAATATCGCTGGTTTGGTTATCATAAATGGCCGCCTGATCATCGCCGGTGAGCTTATCCTTGCTGACCAGGCTGATCTGGTCATTGGTGAACCCGGCTTGATGTAAGCGCTCGATAGCTGCCTCCGCATGCAGCCTATCATCAAACAGTCCAATTTCAAAGGCCATCGTTATCCCTCCTCTTAAACTTTAGCGAAACTCATCGTTATTATTAGTGTAGGACGAAACGCGGCCAAACACACCGGGTGTTGTAGCAGTCTTTGACCTGGCTAAAATGATAGCCCCTGGCCGGCCCTATTTCTTGTTAACGCAGCTTTAAGAGGCCACCCCGTCCCCAAACGTTTACTTTTCTCCAGCCTATTTCCTCCAGTATAAAGGAAGACTAGCCCGGCTTCTTTGCGAGAGCGCAAAGAAGCCGGCCGGCTTTCCGCGTAAAATGGAAGGCAAGCAGCAGGGATGGACCGGTCCCTGCCTGGGATTTAATTAGAATCTGGAGGAAACGAAACAATGGCAGATGATTCTTTGCCGGCGGGCCTGACTGCAACCGTGATAGATACACCCCGGCTCAAGACCCGTGTCCTGAGCCGCGGGCCCGAGCGCGGTGTGCCGGTAATCTTTGTCCACGGCAACATCTCCTCGGCCCGGCACTGGGAGGAGACGCTGCTGGCCCTGCCGCCCGCTTATTGGGGCTTGGCGCCGGATTTGCGCGGGTTTGGTCACTCGGACACGAAGCCGGTTGACGCGACCCGGGGGCTGGGCGATTTTGCCGATGACCTTTACGCCCTGGTCGAGAGCCTGGGGCTTGGGGCCGAGGGTCGTCAGACGCATTGGGTGGGCTGGTCGATGGGGGGTGGAATTGTGATGCGGTACGCGCTTGACCATCCGGAGCAGGTCGCTTCGCTGGTGTTGGTCAGCCCGATGGGGCCTTACGGGTTTGGCGGAACCAAGGATGAGCGAGGCACACCCTGCTGGCCGGATTACGCCGGTTCGGGGGCCGGGGCGGCCAACCCGGAGTTTGTTAAGCGGCTGGCGGTCGGCGACCGCCGCGAAGCCAGTCCCTTCTCGCCTCGCCAGGTGCTCCACAGCCACTTTTTTAAGGCGCCTTTTCGGCCCACGCCTGAGCGAGAAGAGGTTTTGCTGTCAGGCATGCTAGAGACCAAGGTCGGGGAGGCGAACTATCCGGGCGAAGTGGTCCGTTCGGCGCACTGGCCGGGGATTGCCCCAGGTTCGACCGGGGTGGTCAACGCCATGTCGCCCAAGTACTGCAACTTGAGCGGTTTTGCCCAGCTTAGGCCGCAGCCTCCCGTCCTGTGGGTGCGAGGCGACAGCGACCGCATGGTGTCCGATACCTCGACGCTTGACTTTGGCTATCTGGGCCAACTGGGTCTGGTGGCGGGCTGGCCTGGCCCGGCGGTCTACCCACCCCAGCCGATGGTGAGCCAGCTCCGGGTCGTGCTAGAGGCTTATCGAGCTCAGGGCGGACCGTATCACGAGGCCGTCATCCCGAACTGCGGCCATACGCCATATATTGAAAAGCCGACCGCCTTTCGCCGGTTGATTTTTGATTTCTTGGATCAGCCCTACGGCAATGACGGGTGGCCGTAACCTCAGGGTGGTCACCGTTTGGGCCAACTTTTCCAGTTGGGCCAACTTTTCCAGGACTGGCTTGGCCCCTCGCAAATTTGGATGTCAGCCGCATGGACGCCAATCAGGTCGGCTAATTCGTCTGCCGGGCGAGGCGCGTCAACCAGGTGACCCAAGATCCCCCCTTGATGGCCAGTTAGCAACATTTGGGCCGCCCGATAGCCGCGCATCATACTGTGGATGGTTTACCACTCGGTCAGCGGCTTGATCTCCCAGCGCGGCTCCACGCCCGATGAGGGGCTGTACTTCTGGTCGCGATGCCAATCACTCAAACGCGGCCTTAAGAAACTCAACCACCCGCTTTTCAAACAGGGCGTCGCTCTCGCCTGCCAGAATATGGTCCTGGCCCTCATAGATGAAGCAGTCCACCCGTTTGCCCAAATCGGTCAGCCGCTCGCACAGGTCAATCGACCAGACCACCGGCACATCGCTGTCAGCCCCGCCGTGATGGATCGCGACCGGCGCCTCCACCCGGTCGAGATAATTCACCGGCGAGAGCCGGGCCAGGACCTCCGCCGGCGTAGCCAGCTCTTCCAAGCCGTCGGTGCCCCCTGACCAGAAGGTATTGATCCGCTCGTAGTTCAGATACAGGTCAGCGTTCATGCTGCCGTACAGGACCACCGCCTCGACCCGAGGCTCGACCACCATCGTCCGGATAGCGATTCCGCCGCCCATACTGTGCCCCCACAACGCCAGACGATCGGCGTCGGCCTGTTCGAGGGGGCCGGGCTGGCCACCTTCGGCCCGGACGTAAGCCATCAGGTTGAGCACATCCAGGCTGTAACCCGCGTCGAACAGGGCCGGGTTGGGATCAACATCCGAGGGGATGTGGTTGCGCAGGTTGGGGTGGATGACCAGGTAGCCGGCCCGGGCCAGAGCATCGGCGTAGCGGGTGGTGTAGGTCAGGGTCCGGTAGGACTGGGGCGGCACCCAGCCGTGGATGACAATCACGACGGGAAAGGGGCCCTCGCCCGGCGGGAGGTTCATAAAGCCGTAGACGGTCAGCCCGTCGCTATCATAGCTCATCAAGTAGCGAGTGAACTCGGGCGTGGTCTCCATCGTCTCGACGAGTCGAAACTCGCCCTGACCGTAAGTCCGGGCCGCAAGCTCATCGATGGCCAGACCGGTGTAGGGGGCGGGCAGTGGCGGGGTGGTGGGCGTGGGGGTCACGGTCGGCGTGGGCGATGGGGCGGGAGTGGCTGTTGCGGTGGCGGTCGGGGTTTGGGTGGGCGATGGCGTGGCCGTCGGGCTGGCGGTTGGCAGTAGGGCTACCGGGGTGGGGGAAGCCAGGCTGGTGGCCTGCGCCGAGCAGCCGCTCAGGACGAGCAGGATCCCAAGCCAGCCAAGGACAGAGCGCCGCGTGAGGTGGATCAGGAGCCCGGTCAGAGAGATGGCTCGGCTTTGCAGGTTAGCTCTTGGCTTTTTACCGAGACTGCCCGGTTGCGGTTTGAGTTTTGTCACAATGATTCTGAACGCCTCCCCGGCTGCTTGAGTCCCCGCGCCAGAGCCAGCGGGACCCCGGCTTAAATGGTGCATGAAGTATGTCGTTGAGCCAGGCGTCCGTCAAATCAAACCAGGGAAGTTTGATGACCAGGCCTGATCTGAAGAAAATCCCCATTGCTGTTAGAGGAACTACAGGATAGTCATCGCTGGGGCATAAAGGGCACGCTGCCTCGGCTGGCAAAGGGCAGGGGGGCCCCGGCTCAGGAACTATTTTGGAGCGAGCAACGTCAGTAGGGTGTGTTGGTTTCATAGCGGTGG
>CALMIS010000159.1 GCA_937864185.1 uncultured Chloroflexota bacterium | reverse complement strand
CGTGGCCGTTGGCAGCGGTGTCTCTGTGGCGAGCGGCGTTTCAGTGGGTACGGAGGGAGGACTGGGCATCGCCGTCTCGGTGAGAGTGACGGTGGCACTAGGCCGCGGCGTGGGCGAGGGCGGGATGAGGGTAGGCGTAAAGGTTGGCAGTTTAGTACGGGTGGGACGGGGTGTGGCCTGCTGGGCCAGCGGTTCGTTGGGTAGACAAGCCAGCCCGGCAATGACGAGGACGAAGCCGGCTAAAAGCCAACGCCGGCCCTGTGTAACCGGTTGAAAGCGGTAAATGAATTGTTTAATCTTCAAGAGACTGGGTATTGGCATGTAAAATTCTTAGTGCAGGCGTATTGGGACACGATCGTGAATTTAGCACAGAAACTACCCCCCGTCAAAACAGATTTCCTGGGTAGGTTGTTCTTAATGTTCAGGGAAAGATAGATCACCTAGGTTTTGAAAAGCTATGATATTGATGTTATACTTACAGTCCCCCTAAAAAAGTCTGACCCAGTCGTAACCGGGCGAGCCGATCGCCCCTCACCGTCAGCAGGAGGCGCACGTGTCGAGCAAAATAACGGCTCAGCGGCCTAACAAACGCACCAAAATTGTAGCTACGCTTGGCCCCGCCAGCGCCGATAAAGAGACCATGCGTCAAATGATCTTTGCCGGCCTCGATGTCTTTCGGATCAACTTTTCCCACGGCAAATATGAAGAAATCGCCCAATGGGTTGAGTTTATTAAAGAACTCCAGTCTGAACTCGGTTTGCCGGTGGCGATTATGGGAGACTTGCGCGGACCGCGCATTCGGGTCGGCGAGATGGAGAACGGCTCGGTAACGCTGGATGATGATCAGCAGTTGATTTTATCAAACACCGAACTGATTGGAAACAAGGAGCGGGTGTCCATCAGCTTTCCGGAACTCTGGAAAGATGTCGAACCCGGGGCCCTGATTTTGCTGGACGATGGCAATATCGAGCTGGAAGTGGAAGAGCTTAAGTCCGGTGGAGATATTGTCTGCCGCGTGGTCCAAGGTGGTGAGTTGTCAAGCCGGCGCGGGCTCAATCTGCCGGGCCGGCGTCTCAACGTGCCCTCGTTAACCGAGAAAGATTTTGCCGATATCGATTTTGCCATCGAGCAAGGCTTCGATTTTCTAGCTCTCTCGTTTGTTCAATCCGCCGATGATGTCCGTTTGCTTAACGCATTGCTGGCGGCCAAGCGCTCCAAAATCCCGGTCATCGCCAAGATTGAGCGCAAGAATGCCTTGGATGATCTGGACAACATCGTCAAGGAAGCCTATGGCGTCATGGTCGCTCGGGGTGACTTGGCCTTGGAGATGACCATTCAAGATGTGCCGATTGCCCAGAAACGGATCATCTCCGCCTGCCGCCGTGCTTCAATTCCGGTCATCACCGCCACGCAGATGCTGGAGTCGATGGTGGAGATGCACAAACCCACTCGGGCCGAAGCCACGGACGTGGCCAATGCCATCCTCGACGGCACCGACGCGTTGATGCTCTCCGGCGAGACGGCCATCGGCAAGTATCCGGCTAATGTCATTGCCACGATGTCTTTAATTGCAGTGCATACCGAGCAGGCTTGGATGCGTGGCGAATTGGCCGGGCCGGCGCCCCTGCCCGCGCCAGAAGAGATCGATGCCAACATTGCCTATCTGGCCAAAATTGCCGCCGAGTCTATTTCGGCCAAAGCCATCGTCATTCACACGACCACCGGTGGCACGGCGCGGCGGGTCGCTTGCCACCGGCCGACTATTCCGATTTTGGCTCTGTCTGCTGTCGCGGAGTCACGGCGTTTATTGGCTCTAACTTGGGGCGTGGTCGCTGCCAAAGTTGAGGTTATTGAAAATACGCGGCATATGGTCTTTATGACTTTTGAGCAAGTGACTCAACGCGGCCTGGCCCAGCCCGGCGACCTGCTGGTGATTACGGCCGGGACACCCTACAGCACGGCCGGTCGCACCAATTTGCTCAAGGTGGAAGAGATTCCGCGTAAACTGGTTATGCCAGCCATTTAAATTCAACATCGCCATCTGAATGGTGTGACAACCTAAGCTAGATCCTCGGGAGAAAGGAGTTTTACCAACGATGACTATTCCGACCAATTCTCAGCAAGATCACGGCATGATTGTATTCAAAGATGATGAGTACGCTCAGTATATCAAGCAAGCTATTGAGCGCGTGAGCACCATTACCAAGACTGAAGGTAACAAGGTCTTCTTTGAAGGCCGGCGGATTATCGAAGGTCATGGTTTTGCCCTGCGGGTTAACAGCTTTGATATCTACAAATGTCCGCGAGGTTATCTGCTCCATACCTACATGAATAAAACCCCCAACTGGGCCGTCTTTGCCGATGCGTTGGATGAGTTGCTGGAGCGGGCGCCGGATCAACAGGTTGCTCGCCGGGCTCATGGGTTGTTGGTGCAGAAGAATTTGGTGCATAGCGGTCATTAGTTTGGAGGCATGGGGGTTTGGAGAAGTGGAGGATTGCCAGGCTAAATTAGCAGAATAAGTCTTTCCATCCTCCAGCGCTCCAGCTCAATAGCCAACGCTTCCTCAATTCTTGACTCGTCTGCCATAGAAACTATAATATGAGTCACAGTAGGCCTCCGTAGCTCAATGGATAGAGCAACAGTCTTCGGAACTGTAGGTTGGGGGTTCGAGTCCCTCCGGAGGTGCCAGCCCGGCCGATAACGCTGGGCTTTTTGTTTTCTCAATATGGTCCTGGAGCAAGACGGAGGGTAACTGCCTCAGGAGGACTGGGTCAAGTCCAGGAGTCAAAAAGGAGCTTCAACTTGAAAGTAACAACCTTGGCCGTCCCGATTGGCGCAGTCTTGGGCCTATTGCTGGCGTTGTTGTTGATGCCCAGTACGTCTGGCCTGCTGGCGGGGACCCTCATCGGTGGGATGCTCGGCGGGTTTGCCGGTCTGCGGATTGCCGAATGGCGCGCTCAAAAGTCCTCAAAAAAGCAACCAAGAAAATTTTGAAAAGAGCTTGACACACATATCCGAATGTGCTATACTCCCCTCTTGTCTTTGGACGTTGTCCCATACTAACAAGTCTCCGTAGCTCAGTGGATAGAGCGTTTGGTTGCGGACCAAAAGGTCGCAGGTTCGAATCCTGCCGGGGACGCCTGGAAACAGGGGATACTGTTCCTTATCAATTGATTGCAAGATAAACCGGGCCGTCGCTGCCTGACTCAAAGTTAGGTAGAGGAACTTCCCGACTCTCAGGGTTAAGGCATAGCCTTAGCGCAAGGTCGCCTCACGAAACAGTAAGTGAGGGCAAAGTCAGCGATAGCTGCTTTGACTACAACCGCAACAGAAAGTAAGTCAGCCCTGAACTATTGAAGGGTGATGAGTGAAACGGTGGGGTAAGAGCCCACCAGCGGGGTTGGTAACAACCTCGGCTGGGCGAGCGTGCGGCTGAGAGCAAGGTGAGTGGGCCAGGCTTCGGTTTGGTCTCATCGCAGCGACAATGGCAAAGTAGAGTAACACTCTACACGTCAAACGTTGCCAGACGCTAGTCGTCTGAGACAGATGACGGCTTAAACAGAATCGGGGGTACGAGTTTATCTTGATAATCAGTGGATTTTAGCGATGCGGGGTGGAGCAGAGGCAGCTCGCCAGGCTCATAACCTGGAGGTCGGGGGTTCGAATCCCTCCCCCGCTACTCAAGACAAATCTCGAGTTTAGTAAGCCCGGGATTTGTCTCACACCAGAAAGTAAATTAGAATTTAGGGGTGTAGCTCAATTGGCAGAGCGTCGGTCTCCAAAACCGAAGGTTGCGGGTTCGATTCCTGCCACCCCTGTGCCAGCGGGCGTAGTTCAGTGGTAGAACGTCTCCTTGCCAAGGAGAAGGTCGTGAGTTCGAATCTCATCGCCCGCTCTTAAGGTCTCATCCCTTGATGAGACCTTTTTTGTTGAATTTTGTTCAAGGTTTTTTAATTTGGGGATTGACATTTTATAATAACTGTTATATCATAATTTCGCTAATGCACACGTGTGCAAAAACTTTTTATTCCGCTGTCGGAAATACCAACGAGGGTAGCTGTGCCGATTACGATCAAAGATATTGCCAAAGTGGCCGGAGTTTCTCATACCACCGTCTCACGAGCCTTAAATGGCAACCCGGCGATCAGCAGCGAAACACGTCAGCGCATCGAAAAATTAGCCCACGATATGGGTTATGTCCCCAGTGCTGTCGCGCAGAGCCTTCTCGCGCGGCAAACCTTCACGGTCGGGATGGTGGTCACCAGCATCGCCGACCCTTTTATCTCCCGTGTAGTTGAGGGTGTTGAGAATATCGCCCAAGCCACCAACTACAGTGTTTTCTTAGCTACCTCTTACAACAACCCGGAACAAGAAATTAAAATAGTCGAAACGTTGCAGCGGCGTCGAGTCGACGGAATAATTGTGACTTCCTCCAAGGTCGGCAGCATTTACAGTGAACGCCAGGATCAGATCCAAGTCCCAATCGTGCTTGTCAATAATCAAGAACCCGGCGATTATCTTTACTCTGTCGGCGTTGATGATGTTAATGGCGCCCGCCTGGCTGTTGAGCATTTGATCAGTTTAGGCCATCGGCAAATAGGCTATATCGGCACTGCCAGCCGACCCAATTCCAACCGGCATCGTTTCGAAGGTTACCGGCTTGCCCTAGAACAGGCTGGCCTGGCGTTTGACCCGGCTCTTGTCTTTTTGCCCGAAACTATGGATGATTTCCGTTGCGGCGAGGCTGCTTTATCGCGCTGTCTGGCCCAGCGCGTCACCGCGGTTTTTTGTTACAATGATGTGACGGCTATCGGCTTATTGAAGGCTTGCCAGCGCCAGCACCTGGCTGTGCCGGACCAGTTGAGCGTGATCGGGTTTGACAATATTGAGGCAACTCTCTATGTTACCCCAACACTGACGACCATCCACCAGCCGCGCCGCCGCATGGGTGAGATGGCCATGACGATGCTGTTGAATATATTTGCCGGGCAATCGCCACAGGACAAGCTTTTACCAGGTGAGTTGGTAGTACGCGAATCAACTCGTCCAATCAACTGAGGCACCAAGTAAGCAAATCATAATTTAAAGAGGAGAGTGGTCGCTGATGACGACACAGATCAGTGTAGGTCTTATTGGCGCAGGCAGAATCGGTCGGGTTCACGCTGAGAATTTGGCCTTTCGGATCACTGAAGCCAAGGTGATTTCAGTTTTTGATATTGCCTCGGCTGCCGCGGAACAATGCGCCGTTGACTATCAAATCCCCAACGTGACGACTGATTACCGCACGATTTTGGCTGATCCCCAGGTCGATGCCGTGATCATCTGTTCCAGCACCGATACCCACGCTCAATTTATCACCGAAGCAGCCCAGGCGGGTAAGCATATCTTCTGCGAAAAACCGATTGCCCTCGATCTAACCGAGATCGACCAGGCCCTGGTCGCCGTTGACCAGGCCAAGATCAAATTGCAAGTTGGTTTCAACCGCCGTTTTGATCCCAATTTTCAGCAAGTCCATGATGCGATTCGAGCCGGCGAGATTGGCGAACTGCGACTGGTGCATATTATCAGCCGCGATCCTGCTCCGCCACCTTTGAGTTACGCAAAGATTTCAGGCGGCATTTTTCTCGATATGACCATCCACGATTTCGATATGGCTCGCTACCTGGTTGGTAGCGAGGTGGATGAAATCTACGCCAGCGGTGGGCTTATGGTCGAACCTTCGTTTGCCGAAGCCAACGACATCGACACAGCCGTGGTTACCCTGAAGTTCAAAAACGGCGTTATCGCGACCATCGATAACTGTCGCCAGGCTGCTTACGGCTACGACCAACGGGTCGAAGCCTTCGGGTCTAAAGGCAATCTCATCGCTAACAACAACATTCCCCACCAAGTCACCCGCAGTGATGCCAACGGAGTCCATGCCGCCAAACCGCTATACTTTTTCCTGGAACGCTATACCCAAGCCTACGTCAATGAGCTTCGGAGCTTCATCGATGCGGTCGTCAACGATACGCCGGTGCCGGTAACCGGTCTCGATGCGCGGGTGCCCGTGGTCATGGGCCTGGCTGCCTGGAAGTCTTATCGGGAGAACCGGCCGGTCAAGTTGTCCGAGGTTGAGTAAATAACCGCTGGTCGTAAGAAATATCCGGCCGGGATCGAGAGACTGGTGCGGTAAAACGTAAAACGTGAAACGTGAGCTCTGGGCAGGCCAACTTACGTTTTACGTTTTGCGCCTTACGTTAGGGCGTAAAGGATAATCTGACCAGAGATTGGGAAAGGAGGACGGCTCTAAAGCATTAACCAAGATATCGGTGTTAAGCTGGTAGATGCTTCCATCCGGAGGCTGTCAGTGTTTTAGAATCATCAAAGGAGGAAAAGTATCAATGAAGAAGCTGTTTTTGCTGTTATTGAGTGGGATGCTCGTTGCCTTTTTGGTCGCTTGCCAGCAAGCGGCACCCGTAGAACAGGTGGAGACTGTCGAGGTAGAACAGGCTGAGCCGGTGGAAGCCCCGCAGGAAGAAGTTCAGGTAGAAACCGAAGCGGAAGAGACTCCGGCCGAAGCGGCGGAAGCTGAAACCCCGACTGAAGCAGCGGAAGCTGAAGCTACCGTCGAAGAAGCCACCGAAACCGAAACCGAAACAGCGGCGCCGGCTGCTCAAACCGACCGAGGCGACATCCGCATTGTGGTGGTTAGCCATGGCCAGGCTTCTGACCCGTTCTGGTCGGTGGTCAAGAATGGGGTGGATCAGGCTGCGGCCGATATGGGCGTGACGGTCGAGTACCAGGCTCCGCAAACCTTCGATATGGTGGCGATGTCACAACTCATCGATGCGGCCGTCGCTTCCGAGCCGAACGGGCTGGTGGTTTCTATTCCTGATCCCTCCGCTTTGGAAGACTCAATCCGGGCGGCGGTCGATGCCGGTATCCCGGTTATCTCGATGAACTCCGGGAGTGATGTGGCCAGCGAGTTTGGAATCCTGACCCACGTCGGCCAGACCGAGTACGAAGCCGGTCTGGGTGGTGGGGAACGCATGGCCGAGGCCGGCGTCACGACAGCCTTATGCGTCAACCAAGAAGTCGGCAACGTGGCGCTCGACCTGCGCTGCCAGGGCTTTACCGATGCCATTGAAGCGGCCGGCGGCACGGTAGAAGTGGTGGCGGTTGATCTGGCCGACCCCATCGATGCCCAGCAGCGAGTTTCGGCGGCGATTGCGGCCAACAACCCTAACGGGATCTTGACCCTTGGACCGACTGGGGCAGCGCCGGCGCTGGCCGCCCTGGAAGAAGAGGGACTCCTGGGGGAAATTCAACTGGCTACTTTCGACCTTTCGCCGGATGTGCTGGAAGCCATCCGCGATGGGAATATGCTCTTTGCGATTGACCAGCAGCAGTATATCCAAGGTTATCTGCCGATCGTACTGTTGACCCTCTACAATACCAACCTAAATACCATCGCCAATGATGTGCTGATGACCGGCCCCGGCTTTGTGACCCAAGATACCGCGGCTCAGGTTATCGAACTGAGTGCAGCGGGCACGCGCTAAACGCTAAGAGGTCGGAGGCGACATAGTCCTCCGACCTTGTTTTTCCTGGCGTCGTAATCGGTGGCGCGTTGCGCGTAGTGAGCAAGGCGAGAGGCACGACGCGCCACCGATACGGCAGTTCTATTAGTTGTAAGAGTTCAAAGGAGTGAAGTATATGGCAACGACAACGGTTCCTAAACAGCAACAGGATGAGCGTCTTGTTGAAGCGGGACTGCTCAAACGCCTGCTTAGTCGACCGGAACTTGGCGCTGCGGCCGGGGCAATTCTGGTTTGGCTTATCTTTGCCGCCCTGGCGCCGACCGGCTTTCTCAGCCTGCGGGGTACCTCAAGCTATCTGGAAGTGTCGGCGCAGTTGGGCATCCTGGCCATTGCCGTAGCCTTGTTGATGATCGGCGGCGAGTTTGACCTATCTATTGGATCGCTGGTTGGTTTTGCCGGGGCCACGATTGCTATCTTAGGGGTCCAATTTGGCTTGCCTTTGTGGCTGGGGGCGTTGGTTGCCCTTGGGATGACGCTAGTGGTTGGCTTTCTGAATGGTTATATGGTTATTAAGACTAAACTGCCTTCGTTTATTATCACCTTAGGCAGCTTATTCATTATCCGGGGCTTGACGATAGGCTTGACCCGGCTGCTGACCGGCCGAACGCAAGTCAGCGGTTTAGATGACGTGGCCGGCTATGACTTTATGCGGGCCCTCTTCGCCATCGATGTTCCTATTGCCGGGGTTGGCTTTCCGATTTCAATCTTTTGGTGGCTGGCGCTAGGCGGGGTTGCTACCTGGGTTTTGCTGCGGACCCAAATCGGCAACTGGATTTTTGGCTCCGGTGGGCAGGCTCAAGCGGCGCGCCAGGTCGGGGTGCCGGTCGATAAGCTGAAAATTGGGCTGTTTATGACCACGGCCTTTGCAGCCTGGCTGTTAGCGACCATCCAGGTCATTACGGTTAAGTCGGCCGATACGCTCCGCGGCGAGCAGCAAGAATTTTTTGCTATTATCGCCGTGGTGATTGGCGGGACGCTGCTGACCGGTGGTTACGGCTCGGCCATTGGAGCCGTCTTGGGCGCCTTGATCTTTGGCATGGTAAAACAGGGTCTGGTTTTCGCCGGCGTCGATGCCGACTGGTTCTATGTTTTTATGGGGGCGATGCTGGTCATTGCCGTGCTGGTCAATAACTTTATTCGAAGAAAAGCGGAGGCGGCGAGAAAATGAGTCGAAACGGTACTCCTCTTATTGAAGTCCGGGATATTTCTAAATTTTTCGGCAGCGTGATTGCCCTCAACGGCGTCTCGATGTCGGTCTATGCCGGGGAGGTCATGTGCTTGTTGGGCGATAATGGCGCCGGCAAATCGACCTTGATCAAGACCCTGGCCGGAGTCCACCAGCAGAGCGAAGGCCAGTATCTGGTGGACGGCAAAGAGGTCCGTTTTAACTCACCCCGTGACGCCCTGGATCACGGGATCGCCACCGTTTACCAAGATTTAGCCATGATCCCGTTGATGAGTATCTCCCGCAACTTCTTTCTCGGCTCCGAGCCGACTCGGGGCAAGGGCCTTTTCAAGCGCTTTGACGTCAAGTTCGCCGACCGCGTGGCCAAGGAAGAGATGGCCAAAATGGGCATCGATATTCGTGACACCTCTCAGCCGGTCGGGACCCTGTCCGGCGGCGAACGCCAATCGGTGGCTATTGCCCGGGCGGTTTACTTTGGCGCCAAGGTCTTGATCCTTGACGAACCGACCGCTGCTTTGGGCGTCAAGCAAGCCGGGACAGTGTTGCGCTACGTTGCTCAAGCCCGAGCGCGTAATCTGGGCGTGATCTTCATCACCCACAATCCGCATCACGCTTACGCCGTGGGCGACCGTTTCACCATTTTGAAACGGGGTCGGACGTTTGGCACCTTTACCAAAGATGAACTAAGCCGGGAAGAGATGGTCAGAATGATGTCCGGGGCTGACGAGTTGGATGCCTTAAGCCATGAACTGAAGGAATTCGAGCATGCCGACCAACTTCGAGGCGAGGGTAAAATGAGCGAGGTCGATCACGCTTTGGCTGAGTCGCTCGAGCATGGCGAAGAGGTCTACAAACCTCGTGGAGCAGGCTGATGACCCCGCTCACACCCTGGCAAATCTATGATTTGCTTAACCGTAACCGGCCCCTTTGGCTGGCCGGTTGTGATCTGGCGGGTGCCTATCTGGAAGGAGCCAACCTAACCGACGTCGACCTCCGAGGCGCTAATCTCCGCGGCGCTAACTTGACCGAAGCCAATCTGACCCAGGCCAACCTGATCGGAGCAAATTTAGAAGGCGCTATCCTGGCCCGGGCCAATCTGCGGCAGGCGAATTTGGACGGAGCTAACTTAGCCAAGGCGAACCTGAGCGAAGCAAATCTCCGCGAGGCGCATTTAATTAGGTCTGACCTGAGCGAGGCAAATTTAACCGATGCCCTGCTGCATCAGACGGTCCTAAAGCAAGCTAAACTACACCGTACCAACTTTGAAGGGGCGCATATGCGTGGCGCCAATCTATATGAAGCCGATATTCAAGAAGCCAACTTCAACCACGCCAATATGCGGGGCACAATGATGACGGACGGCAGTATCTACGGCGAGCCCTCGTAACGAGGAGCCGCTAAGGGCGGCTCAACCGGATCGACTTCACGGTTGGCGATAAAGGCCTCGACTCTCTCCAGCGCTTCGGAGTCGGAGTACTGGACGGGTGGCGATTTCATGAAGTAAGCCGAAGGCGCCGGCAGGGCCCCACCGAGGCCCCGATCAAGGGCCAGCTTGGCGCAGCGGACGGCATCGATCACTACGCCGGCGGAGTTGGGACTGTCCCAGACTTCCAACTTGAGTTCCAGGTTGAGCGGCACGTCGCCAAAGGTGCGGCCTTCCATGCGGATATGGGCCCACTTGCGGTCGGTCAACCAGGGGACGTAGTCGCTGGGGCCGATGTAGACGTTCTCCGGCTCGACTTCGTAATCGAGTTGGGAGGTGACGGCGTTGGTCTTGGAGATCTTTTTGCTCTCCAGCCGTTCCCGCTCGAGCATATTGTAAAAGTCCATATTGCCGCCGACGTTGAGTTGGCTGGTGCGTTCGACCTTAACGCCCCTATCGCGGAAGAGGCGGGTCAGGACGCGGTGAACAATCGTGGCCCCGACCTGGCTTTTGATGTCATCGCCGATGACGGGTAGTTTTTTGTCGGCAAAGCGCTTTTGCCAGTACAACTCGCGGGCGATGAAGACTGGCACGCAGTTCACGAAGCCGCAGCCGGCTTCCAAAATTTGCTCAACATACCATTTGGTGGCCATCTCCGAGCCCACCGGCAGGTAGCTAATGACAACGTCGGTTTTGGTGTCGCGCAGGATGCCGACGATGTCGTCGGTAGGGCCGAGGGCTTTCTCGATCTTTTGGCTGAGATACTTACCGAGACCGTCGTGGGTCATGCCGCGGTAAACCGGCACGCCGAGGTGAGGGACATCGGCAAACTTGATGGTGTTGTTGGGTTCAGTCCAAATGGCTTCGGACAGGTCGCGGCCAACCTTATTTTTGTCGATATCGAAGGCGGCGGTGAATTCAATGTCGCCGACGTGATAACCGCCCAGGTTAACGTGCATCAAACCGGGTACAAATTCATCCGGGGCGGCATTCCGGTAGTGGACAACGCCTTGAACCAGGGATGAAGCACAGTTTCCAACGCCGATAATGGCTACTCGGACTTTAGACATTCAAAGATACTCCTCAATGATGGTGATTTCCCAAAAGGGTTTGGTCATTCTACCCAGGCCAAGGCATCGAGCAAAATTGGAATGACGGGGGCCGCGCTTGATAACGCGGTTTTGTTGACAGGGGTTCGGATCTTGATTATACTGCGGCTTTGCACACGTGTGCGAAAGTTGTTTTAATTTACAAGTAGTGATTTTTTGAGGTAACAAAGGAGTTAACATGACCCAAAAAATTGGAATTGGCGTCATCGGTATGGGCTGGATGGGCGGCGCGCATAGTCGCGCTTACCAGCAGGTCAAGGAGCGCTTTACCAATGCTGATTATATGCCTCGCCTAATTATTTGCAGTGACAATGTGGAAAGCCGGGCCCGCGAGGCCCAAGAGCGCCTGGGTTTTGAGCAGTACACCACTGACTGGCGCAAAGTTCTGGAGCATCCCGAGGTCCAGGTCGTCAACATCACCGCGCCCAATGGCCTGCATCTGGAGATGGTGCGCGCGGCCGCCGAAGCCGGTAAGCACATTATGTGTGAGAAGCCGGTGGGCCGTAACCCGCAGGAGACCGCCCTGGCCGAGCACGCGGCTCGCCAGGCCGGGGTGTTGACCTTCGTCGGCTATAACTATCGCTGGGCGCCGTTGGTGCAGTATGCTAAACAGTTGCTTGATGAAGGGCGGCTGGGCCGGCTGACTCATTACCGGAGCCGCTTCTTTGCCTGCTACGCCAGTAACCCGTATGGTGTCCTCTCCTGGCGCTTCCAGCAGGAACATGGCCTGGGCATTTTGAGCGACCTGGGCTCCCACGCCATTGATTTGGCCCATATGCTCATCGGCCCGATGCGGAAAGTCATCGGCAATCGGGAAACCTTTATCCGCCAGCGGCCTTTGCCCCAAGGCGAAGGGACCCATTTCAGTCAAGGTGGGCCGGATGACCCTATGGGCGATGTCACCAACGAGGATTACACCGGTCTGCTGGTCAGCTTTGAAAATGGGGTGCAGGGCACCATCGAAATGTGCCGGGTGATCAACGGCCCCAAGTGCGAGTACAACTTCGAGATCAACGGGACTGAAGGGGCCTTAAAGTGGAACTTCGAGCAGATGAACGAACTGCATGTTCAGTTCCGCAATCCCCAAGACGCCGACGACGGGTTTATCCGAATTGTCAGCGGACCGGCCCATCCCTTCCATCACTATTTCAACCCCGGCCCTGGTATCGGCCTGGGTTATGACGATCTCAAGACCATCGAAGCAGCCCAGTTTTTGAAGTCGGTGGCCAGTGGCCAGCAAGGCGAGCCCGGCTTTAGTGAAGCTTTGGCTGTGGCCAATGTTCAGACCGCGGTGGTCCGCTCTTGGGAAAGTGAGCGATGGGAAGAGGTAGAGTCGATCCGAGTGGCGTGAAGAGAGGAAGATAAATCATGCAATACACAGCAGAGAATCTGTTAGTTCGACCTAGCCCCAATCC
>CALMIS010000158.1 GCA_937864185.1 uncultured Chloroflexota bacterium | reverse complement strand
CTTGCCAGAAGAACCGGCGTCTCTCAAGTTTCTGTCTCTGGTGTTATTGCTGGCTCTCGGAGAGTTAGCTGCGACTTTTGTATTAAAGTCGCCGATGCTCTTGGCGAAAGCCCCGAACACCTGCTAAGACTGGCCGGTATTTTGCCAGCCGGTCCACCGGATGAAGATCCAATCTTGACCGAAATCCTGGACACCGCCCGCGCCATGTCGCCAGAACAGCGGCAGGACTTACTCAAGCTCATGAAAAATTTTTTTTTGCGCAGTGATTAACTGATCGCCCAGGAATCAAAAGAGCCCTTCATTGAGTGGCTCTTCGTCACGGTCACATAGCACCATCAAGCCGTTAGACCAGCAAATCCGGGACAACTCCTCGTTGATCACAGATCACTTCGAGCGCTTAACCAGATATTGATGATGCTGTTTTTATCATCTAGCCCAACAGCTTGATACAGCGAGATGGTTTAGACTTTTTTGCTGATTGTTGCCAGCCCTACCCCCCAAAAAGCCTTAACTTAGCTTATAATTTTTCCCTCTCTGCAACGCTTGTAACAAAAAGGCGTTAGTGTAACACCGTTTTTTCAAAGCTTCGTTGTTACGAAATTTCTTAGGTGATACAATAAAGTAGCTGCTCCAACGCACTCAACTCTGGGGCGACCACCGGCCAAAAGTGACCAACCTTCATCACCCCGAATTGCCTCTTCCTACTTTTTGTAGAATATGGTCACCGTTAATTTGTAACCCTGTTGCTTCCAATCTATATGCAATTAATGAGCCCCCTGTCTACCGTGCTTGACCAGAAAGCCAGACTCCCGAATTTGTTCCCTGGAAGTCTCATCATTGCCCTGCTTTCTTTAGGGAAAGCCATCGCTGTTGCGCAGAACGCAACAGGCACCTCTTACGCTGGGGTCACACAGCAAACAGGCGCCGCGATGGCTTTTATTTTCGTCCAAGTTCGGCATAGCACTTTGATAAACTTATTCGTCAGTCCAGGTCTACCGGACTGACTCATGATACGATAAGGTTGAGGTTAGAAAATGTCCCAACGACACCAACTGGAACGCATTCTTGAAATCGATCGGCAAATTCGCGCCGGCCTGTATCCCAACGCCGATAAACTTGCTCTAGAAATGGAATGGAGCCGCAGCACCATCTTTGAGGATCGCACTTTTATGATTGACCGGCTCAAAGCGCCGATTGACTACGACAAAGAAAAAGGCGGCTGGTACTACACCGACCCGACCTATGCGCTCCCCAGTATCTTGATTGAAGATGGCGAACTGCTGGCCTTTTTTCTGAGCGTCGAAATTGCCCACCGCTACTCAGGCACAGCCTTGGAAACGCCGCTGCAATCGGCGATTGAAAAGATTGCCCGAACGGTCAAAGGCGTCACCGCCACCGTTGATTTAGAAACGCTGCGCACCCATTACAGTGTGGCCCAATTGACCGCTGCCACGACCAATGAGCACCTGCTCTTTGATTTCCATGAGGCTATCCAACAGCAACGACAAGTTAGCATGGACTACTACACCGCCAAACGGGGGGAGTGGAATGAGCGGGTGATTAACCCACATCATTTGTATCACGATCAAGGGGCCTGGTATATCTTTGGCTTCGACCACTTACGCCGGGAAATGCGCAACTTCCACTTAGGCCGGATTCGCTCCTGGCGGGGGTTGGATAAACGTTTTGAGCGGGAAGCCGGCTTTTCTGCAGATGAATGGATGGCCCACGCCTTTCAGGGCATTCGCGGCGAACAAACGCAGGTGGTAGAAATCTGGTTCGATGCTTATCAAGCTCGCTGGATTCGAGAGCAAAACTGGCCGGAAGAATACCAGCTCAAAGAACTGGCCGAGGGCGAGTTGACCCTCCGTTTTGAAACCGGCGGGTTGGAAGGGGTCAAGATGTGGGTCATGAAATACGGCGCCCACGCCGAGGTGCTGTCGCCGCCGGACCTGCGGGCCGAGGTGGCGGAGGAGTTGCGGCGGGCGGCGGGGAGGTATGGAAGGAAAACACCATGACCGTTTCACAGAATGGCTTTAAACTAATCATTCCTGGCAATACTAATGTTCCGACCATGATAAACGCCATTATTCGAGCGACGTTACAGCTTCGGTCGGAGTCGCAGAATAACCTACTGACTTTCCGTCAAGTTCACATTTTCCATACTGAGCAATCTCTCCAAGCATTAATGGCCTCTACGGCGGCGTGGCAAGCAGCCCTGAGTCTCCATGAAATCCCTATCACAAGCCTTATTCATCATGTAACGAAGTTGGACGACTCTAATGTTGATCGCTTTAGAGATCTAGTAGAACAGTTACGTACTATCGTCAATCCACTGGACAACACCCATTATTACATTGACTTAACTAGCGGCGTTGCTTCTCTGAAGGCAATTCTGGCCGTTTTTGCGTACGTACTTGATATAAAAAATATTTACACGCTTGAAGTTCAATTTTCGCGTGATCGTGAGGAAAGTAACCGACAAAAAAGTCTATTTTATCACCAACTTGAACAAGAAGGAGTCAAGTTAGTTTATCGGCAGTTTCCACCAATTCGAGAGTTTGATGAGTTCGGGAAGTTAAACTACACGGAAATACTCAGGTATCGCACAATAGTCTCCGAACTTTCCGACGAATTAACGATGTTGCTACCCACAAAGTTTGACTTGGAGCATTTACGTGCTTCGTTATTATCGGGAATAAACGCCCGGCTTCTTGGAGAACACACCGGGGAAACATCACATTATCGTCAGGCAGTTTTCGCATCGTCAGCAGGGGTTGAGGAAATCTCCAATTTTATTCTTGCCCTTTTGAAAAACAACGCCTTAGAGAATCAGCCGCTTGGAACAAAACTAAATGAGGTCAAGACGCTGTTCACAAAAAACCCTAAATATTTCATAAATGAAAGCGTTTTAGAGCACTTTACACGATTAATTGCTGAAACCCGCAATGAAATTGTTCACCCTATCCCAATAAAGAAAAAAGATAAGGAAATGATGGCTATCCAAGCCACACTTTCCTCACAGCTAGCCTTAACTTTTCTTCGGTTTGCCATAAAAGCCATCGCCTCATTTTTAGACTAAAATGGTGAATTTGTAGATGTTGAGATTCTAGATCCATTACAAAATACCGATGAGACCCTCTATTATTTTGGGTTTGATGGAGATGCCACAGGTGACTATATGGAGATAGCATTTAATGACCCTGATCAAGATGAGGCAGAGGTTTTGAAAAGAAGTCTAGCAGTTCGTGAGACGATTAATACCTTGCGTAATCTAATAAAAAAACGAACCAAGAACAAAGATGCTGTTCTTTACGCCGAAGGGGACAATATTTTGTTCAGAGCATCTTACCAGCAATCGCTCATAAGCGAACTACAAAAAGTATATAAAGAAAAAATTGGGCTTAATAGCAGTATTGGTTACGGAAAAACCTTGCGTGAAGCTACCATTGCTATACGCCTAGCAAAAGCCAGACAAGGCGATAGCGTGGTTGGCGTTGCGGTTAAAGAGCAGGTGGATCCGAAATGAAAAGAGAGTGGTCCAGCGTTCTTATAGTTACTTTGGGGGTAAATCCTCAAGTGGTGACAATCAGCCTGGATTTATTGAAACAGGGAGATCATCAGATTGATGAAATTACGACCGTTTTCACCAACAACCAAAAAGTGGTTGAGGGATTAAACCGGTTGGACAAGGAATTACAAAAGTTGGGAGGGCCGCCCCACCGTTCCGTGCCAATTATGGGTGAGCAAGGCCCTGTTAGTGATTTCTGGACTAAGGCTGATTCCACAGCCCTGTTCAGAACACTTTATCGAGAGATTAAGGGTTATAAACAGCAAGGCCGTCGGATTCATCTATCAATTGCTGGCGGAAGGGGAATAATGGGAGCTTATGCACTGGTTGTAGCTCAACTACTATTCGACGAACACGACCAAGCTTGGTATCTCTTCTCCGAATTTTGGCAGCAAGATCGCAACCGAAAGATGCACCTTGAGCCG
>CALMIS010000157.1 GCA_937864185.1 uncultured Chloroflexota bacterium | reverse complement strand
CGCCGGTCAGGATGGTCGGGCCGCAGCGCAGCCAGGCATGAGCGACCAGCGCCTCGGGCCGGGGTGAGTCTTTGGCCACGCCCAGGTAGAGCGTACCGGCTATGTGGCGCCGGCGTAACATCACGAGGCCGGCCAGGGCCTGCACCAGACAGGTGCTGGGCCAGGGCGTGCGAGCAGCCATCGCCCGGAGCGCCCAGCCGACCCGGGCCGCCGCGACGTCGGTGGCCGGCTCTACGGCCGCGCCGGTTTCACCCGGGGCCAAGCCCAGCAGCGCCGCCACCCGTCGAAACGGCAGCAGCCAAACGGCCAGGCCCATCAGGCCCAACCAGCCCCCCGCTTCGAGCAGCAGCCAGCGCTCGGTCCAGGAACAGGCTCTCAGGTGGCGCAGGTTACGCCGCCACCTCATACGCCAAGTTCTCACCGGTTAGCTCTCCCAGGAAAGGCAACACGTCTGCCATAATTTGTTCCGGGCTGGCTTCAAACTCCTGGCTCAACTGCCGGCACAGATCAGCCACCCGCCACGGCGATTCCAGCAAATCCCAAATACGCCGGCCCACCTCATCCAGAGCGACATAATTATTAGTCTGCAAGTTAAGAATGACGATTTCGTCATCGATCACGGCCGTCTGCAGGCCCTCAACACGCACAATCCGGCTGTTCATCTCAATTGGCATAATGGATTTCTCCTTAGAAAATAGCGCCGCAGGCCGGGGGGCTTGGGGGGTGACCCCCAAAACTCATTTTCATTCCCGTTGTTCAACAACGCGGTATCGAACCCCCGGTTCTGTCGGTCTCCTCTGAAAATAGGAGTGCAAACCTTGGTTTGCCAGCAGAGCAAGCTCTGCACTCCGTTTTCATTACTTGGTGTCGTCCCAATAGGAACTGTCCGACTCCGTCCCATCTGGGACTGTCCCACTCTAAAATTAATAAATCAGTGAATGGGGCGGTTACAGATAACCGTAGCGACGCATCATGACCTGATGCGCCTCAATCAGGCGTTGGGCCAGCGACGCGGGCAATTCTTCGCGCCAGGCTTCGACCTGCCCCTGCCGAAAAAACGGCCCCGGCGCCACGACTGAGCGCTCTCGAAATCCTTTTTCGTTTTCCTGGCGCTGTAATTCGGCAAAGTCGGAAAAGGCCACAGCTTTTTGCAGCCGTGCCGCGGCGTAGGGCAGGCCAACAAAACGGACTATTTCGCCAAAAACCGTGACCGGATCGCGCCGGAGGTCCTCGTAACGGACCCGGTGCACCGGCAAACCCGATTCAACCAGCCAACTCCGCCCATGGTCGCTCCACGAGCCGAGCCGCTGGCGGAGTTGATCGGATAGCCCGCCCAGGGAGCGGGCCAGGCTAAAGCCGGGATTGCCCAGGTTATCAACCGCCCGCTCCAGGGTCACGCCCCAATGGTGAGCGCACGAGGCGGCCAGATCGAGCGGGTTGCGCATCATGTACACCACCCCGGCGGTCACGTCCGGTGGAAACAGCGGCTCACCGGTATCGGTGCGACTCCAGGCGTCGTGGACTTTCATAAACAACGGCTCAGCCGCTTCTCCCGCCATGCAGCGATACACTGCCGGGCGCAGGCGCTCAATGACGGCATCGCTCAACGCCGAGGCTTCCACGCCGGCCCATTCATCAAACCAGAGCCGGGCGCCGGCAATGGGACCGCCGCTCAAGTCATTAATATCGGCCGGGGCATCGCCAGCCTGTTGATAGTTGGTTAGCAAGGCGCGTAGCCAGGTGTTGCCGGATTTGGGATAAGAGGCCAGCCAAATAATTTTCGCCATTGCTTTGCCTCCTGTGAAAACAGCGCCGCAGGCCGGGGGGCTTGGGGGGTAGTACCCCCAAAACTCATTTTCATTCCCGGTCTCGAACCCCCGGTTCTGTCGGTCTCCTCTCAATCAAAAAGAGTGGTTGAGCATCATTTCCACCAGGGTGTCTACCGTCCAAAGACCGGCCGGCCGCTCCAGGCGATAGACCGGCACCTGGTCGGTGAGGGCGGCAAAGAGGCGAAACAGGTCAGGATGCTCTTGGGGCAACAGGGGCCCGTAGACACACTCTTGCACGGCGGCAAACTTGGCCGCGCCGCGCAGCGGGTCCAACCGCACTTCAGCCCCGGCGCCGATCCGCAGCAGGTAAAGGGCGCGTAGGGGCGCTGCCGCCGAAACCACCGCCGGCACCGCCGCCTTCATGCGCCGCCATTGATAGCGCGGCAGCGCGGAAATATCCTGGCCCAAGCCCTCGGCGGCGTCGGCGCACAAATGTAGTTGGGGGACGCCGGGCAGGACCTCCACTACCCCGGTGGCTCCCAGACGCAGGGCGGTAAGATCATCGGCCAGCATGGCCCCGCCCCGGGCCAAGAGCGCGGCCAGGGTGGTGGACTTACCCGCGCCCGAATCGCCGGAGACAGCCAAGGCTGGCCCCGCCGGGGTAACGGCGGCGTTGGCATGTAGCACCAGCAGGCCACGCTGCCGCAGCACGGCGGCCAGCACGCTATCGAGAAAATGAAAGGCCAGTAGCTCCTCTTCAGCCCTGGGGCTGCGCTGGACGGTCACCCGGTCCCCCGCTTCGACCAGAAAGCGGCCGGCTCGCGGTCCGCCTCGCCACAAAAAACGGCCCGGCTCGGCCTGCCAATTTGCGCCGGCGATGGCCGGTGCGGCCAACTGCAACGGCACTATCCCGTCTTGGACCACCACATCCGGCGCCGCGGCCGGCAGGGCCGGCGGCAAGATCGGGCAGGGAAAAGGCGTTTGGAAGGTCAGGTGATAAACGGTGTAGGTGTAGGGCATAAGAATTGCGAATTATGAATTGTGAATGATGAACTGCGAATAGCGATCGGTCATTGGTTATGGGTCATTGGTCCTTTGCTCGGTTGTTGTTGGCCCGATGATCTCGGCCAGTTCCGGCACGCTCCACCGCCCGCGCGGGCGGCGCAGGCGGATGATGGGCACGGTTTGGGCCAGGCGGCTCGCGCAACTTAGATAGGCGGCCTTACCCAGCAGGGCGTCGGCGATGCGGCTATTGTACAACAGGCTGCCGAGGGCGCGAAATCGGGCCGCGCCGGTCAGGGTTTCCGTTTCGAGGCGGCGGCCGTTGTGGACCGTGAGCCAGTAAATCGCGCTGACCGGCCGGCTTTGGGGTGACACCCCGGAGATACCGGCCTCCTCCGGCAGCGCCCCTAATTCTTGCTGAGCATCGGGCCACAGACGCAGCGGGGCCGGGGTGGGCCGCACCACGGGCGCGCCGTCGCCGCCCACCTCGACCAGGGCCAGGTCATCGGCCAGCATGGTCCAACCTTGCTGGAGCAGAGCCGCCAGCAGGGTGGATTTGCCCGCGCCGGAGTCGCCGGCCAGCAGAGTGGCCCCGCCGCCGGGGGGAAGCAAGCCGGCGGCAGCGTGCAAGGCCACTTGTCCACGCTGATACCACAGCGCCGCCAGCGGGGTCATCAGCGCGAAACGAGCCACCTCCGCCTCACTGGCGCCGGGCGCGGGATCAACGGTAATTTGCCGCCCGTCCGAGACCAGATAACGGGCCACCTCCGGTACGGCCAGCAGAAATTGGCCCGGCCCGGCCTGCCACAAGACCCCGCGGGCGGTGGGCTGAGGCAGGTCGGGGGGAACGGAGGCGATTTCGATGGGAAAGTCGAGACCGGTTAACATCGCGACAGGGACATTAAATCAGGCTGTAACGCTTCCGGTAAGCCCGTCTATTTGTGTGCCTGAATTAATCATCGTCCGTTTAAGGGTGATGCGGGTGAGGGTAGGCGCGTGCCAGGGCACTTTGGACGCGGTGCCGATGGCCGGTTGGACCGATTCAGGGCTGGGGGGACTGTTTTCAAGCAAGTTTTCGGTTGGCATAATTTTTTCTCCTTGTCTGTTAATAGCACTACACAGAGGATCCGGCAAGGTCGTTAGTTCCTCCAGACCCATTCATCGTCCGTTTGAGGGTGATGCGGGTGAGGGTAGGGGCGTGCCAGGGCGCTTTAGGCGCGGTGCTGGTGGCCGGTTGGACCGGTTCGGGGCTGGGGGTACTGTTTTCAAGCAAGTTTTCGGTTGGCATAATTTTTCTCCTTGTCTGTTAATAGCACTAATTGGGGGAGGATCCCAAACCATCGTTAGTTCCTCCAGACCCCTTCATCGTCCGTTTAAGGGTGATGCGGGTGAGGGTAGGCGCGCGCCAAGGTGCTTTGGGCACGGTGCCGGTGGCCGGTTGGACCGGTTCGGGGCTGGGGGAACTGTTTTCAAGCAAGTTTTCGGTTGGCATAATTTTTCTCCTTGTCTGTTAATAAAAAGATTAATGGATGAGTGATTGCAACCCCGGCGAGCCGGGGCGTGAATCCGCGGGTGAGAGTGGCCCAATCTTGAAGATTGGGCCACTCTGCTTCGATCGCATTTAGGCGCCGGTCAGCCCGTTGACAAACAATCCGGCCATAATCCCGCGCGTCAGCACGGTAACGCTTTGGCGCAGCGCCTCCAGCGTGTCCTGGGTTTGGATCAACTGCCAGGCCCGGCGCAGGTGGGGCGCGTTGATGTACCGGGCGGCCGGGCCGCGCTCAATTTCGGCCAGGACGGTTTCCACCTCGGCGGCGCAGGCCCGCAGGCGCGGTACCAGATCGCCGGCCTGCCGGCCGCGCTTACGGTTGAGGCGGACTTCGTCGGGCAGGCGGCCTTGCATGGCGGCCCGGATAAGCCAGCGATCCAGGCCGCTATCCGGCTCTATAAAAATATGGTCCGGCACGGCAAAGGTAAAGGCCAGCAGCCGGGCGTCATTGCTGGGATCGCGGATATCCAGGCCGTGGGCCGCGCCCATCTGGGCGTGCAGCGCGCCGACAAAGGAGCGCCCCGGCTGGAGAAAACGGCGCTGTTCCAGCGCGGTGCGCGGCGGGCGCGAGCCGGGGTCGTTCAGGCGCAACTCCAGTAGGTTGAGGCGGCGGGCCATGTCCGGGTGCAGGGCGGTGTCGGCCAGCCAATCGCGCCGCCGTTGGCGATAGGTTTGCAGCAGGACAAACAGGCCGGGCGGCATCGCCCGCATCAGGCCTTGTTTAGCCCACCGGCGCCAGCCCAGGTAACGAAGTTGAAAAGCCAACGGCTGGGAGAAGATATCGCCCGCCCACGACAGGCCGGCGTTGCCGTTTTGGCCGGTCAACAACACCCGGCAGCCCCGGGCCCGGGCCGTCTGCTCCAGATCGATTAGCCAGAAGAAATTACCGGCGGCGTGAGCCGGCTCGCCGTGAATGTGTAGCATCCGCCGGATGGCCTGAATGGGGGTGATAGACTCGGCGGTAATGGGCATGAGATCGACGTTGCCGGCCTGGCGAGCCACGGCCTGGGCCAGCGGGAATTCATCGCCAAAGCGTTGGCCGACAAAGGGCCGGGTATCGGCCACGGGAACGGAAGTGAGAGCCAGCAGCCGGCGGCCCTCGGCCCGCAACATGTCGGCGGCAGTGGCGGGGATGCCGCCCGACTGCCAGCCGCCCCCGGGGGGGGGCGGGGGGTGGCCTTCCTGCCCCCCGCGCGTGGCGAGGGGGGCGCGGGGGGCCTCATCGAACACTTCGCGGAAGGCCTCCACGTAATCCTGGCGACGGGGCAGGTGGAGGGTGGGCGTATTTTCTACAAACCAATATTGGCGCGTCTCCAGCCGGTCCGGGGTCAGGGTCAGGGTGTGGGCCGGCGGCAGGCGGTGGAGGGCGGGGTAGATGGTCCGCTCGCCGTGGTAGGCCGGCCAGGAAATCAAGACCTGGGCCAGGTAAAGTTCATCCATTTCCCGAGGGGCTAGATTGAGGGCTAGCAGGCCGTGAAAATCGGTGGCAAAGGCCACCACCCGCGGCCCGGCGTGGTAATACAGAGCGGTATTGCCAAAATGGTCGCGGGCCAAAAAGAGGCGCCGGGCGGTGGGCTGCCACACGGCAAAAGCCCAATCCCCGTAAATACGCTCGACGCAGGCTTCGCCCCAGCGGCCATAAGCCTGAAAAATCAGGGCCGCGTCCGAAACAGCTTCAACCTGACTCGTCACTCGAAACTCGTCAATCGTCACTCGAAACTCGTCAATCAGTTCGGCCCGATTGTCCACCCGGGCGGCGGCAGTGAAAACCAGGTCGGGTTGGGCCATGACTTCCGCCCGGCGGCCGGCCTGACCCAACCCGGCCGGACCGGCTTGCCACTCCTGGCCAGGACCACCGCCCCACCGTTCGGCGTGGTGGCGCAGGGTAGCCAGCACCGAGGACGGCAGCGGCGCGCCATCGCGCTGAACAAAACCAAAAATCGCGTTCAACCTGGCCCTCCCGAGGCGGTGTGGCCGGCTGAGTCAAAATGTTTTTGCAGGTATCTGGCCAGCTTGACGATGGCCAGCAGCCGGCCCGGATCATCCCCCGGACCGACCGGCGCCTCTTCTGGCCGGAAGTGGGCAAAAGTAAGGCCCGGCGGCAGGTGGGCCGACACCTCGGCCAGCAAGTCGTGAGCGCGGCCCACGATCTGGAGGCCCTGCGCCAACGAAATTTCGCCGGCCAGAAGTTTGTTGAGCAGGCTGCACCGGTAATCGCCGCACACGCGGGGACGGAGAGCGGTATAAACGGAACAACGATGATTGAGATGGAGTGGGCACGGTAGACAAAAATGCGAGGGTTCTTCAAGCGGCTCAACCGTCAGCCCTAGAGACTGGGCCAGTTCGGTTTCACCCGGGGCCAGCCCGGCGTGGGGATGGAGGACGCCGGTACAGCACAAACCGCAAGCCAGGCAAAGTGAGGAACCATTGGCTAAGGTAGCCGAGGTCGGTTGGCTGTTTAATTGGGTTGGACGATCAGGTAACAGGTTCATCGCCAATGAGTTTTTTATTGACTCCAGAGATTGGCGGGTGGCCCATAGCCTGGGCCAAATCAGTATATCAGTTTTTGCCTTGAACACAAGAAACAGCCGCACCGGAATTATTGACAAGTCCCTGAGTCCATATTAGGATTCCCCATCTGACCGGCCTTGTTTTTACGAGAATCAAAGGTGGCCTTAGCCGGAGCCTCGAGGTTTTATGACCCCAAAAGAAGCGACTTATCTCCCCTTGCCGGGCTACCCCTCGTCCTCGCCTCAGGTCTTGTTATTGCGGGCGGCTTTACTGCCCGGCGAGGAGGCGCTCGCCGCCTGGCGGCACTGGCGCAGCCAGGTAAAGATTGAGATAGAGCATGTCGATGCCGGCAGTTTTCGGCTGTTGCCTCTGGTTTACCGCAACTTAAGAAAGCAGGGGATGGCTGATCCTCTCTTGAAGCGGCTGAAAGGCGTTTACCGCCTGACCTGGTATCAAAATCAACTGCATTTACGAGCGGCAGTCGAGGTAATCCAACTCCTGCAGTCGGCCGGGATAGAAACGCTGTGCCTAAAAGGGGTACCATTATTGCTGCGGTATTACCAGGATTACGGCTTGCGGCCTATGGGTGATTTTGATGTACTGGTGCCCACCGTCCAACGGGATGCCGCTATAGAATGTTTAATTCAAGCCGGCTGGCAAGCCCATTGGCGCCCGGCCACAAAGTTGACCAAAGATTACCTAAAAATCAAACACAGTTGGAACTTTACCCATGCTAACGGAGGCGAATTTGACCTCCACTGGCATGTGATGATTGAATGTCTTGATGCCCAGGCCGATAATGATTTTTGGGCCAGGGCCGAACCGCTTGAATTTCACGACATCTCTACCTTGGCCCTCTGCCCCACCGACCAGTTAATGCATGTCTGCGTGCATGGCATGGCCATCAATAAAATGTCGCCGGTTCGCTGGGTGGCCGATGCAATGGTAATTTTGCAAACCCATAATCCCCTTATCGACTGGAGTCGGTTGGTTGACCAGGCTCAACAACGACGGGTAAGCCTGTTTTTAGGGGGTGCTTTAGGCTATTTGCGCGATACCTTGGCCGCGCCAATACCCGAGGAAACGCTGAAGCGCCTGTCGGCCATCCCCGTTACCCGGTTAGAACGGTTGGAATATCAGGCCAGGGTTAATCCATCCGCGTCCTATCTGGGAGCCTTACCTTTAACTTGGGCCTATTATCTGCGCTACCAACAGCAGCTAATTCCAAACCAATCTCGGCTTAAATTGCTGGTTGGTTTTCCCCGTTATGTACAACTATTTTTAGGCTTCGATGATCTGAAACAAACCTTTGCTTGGGCCATAAAAAGAGGTTTAGCCCAGCTTCATAAATAAAGAGCAGTTGTTAGCGATTCATCGTCTCGGCCAACAGGTTCAGGTAAACCTCGCCGGTTGGGCTGAGCGGCTGAAGCCAGTGGGTTTGTTGGCGTAGGGCCGCTTCGGCCGGCGTGCCGGTCTGCTGGTAGGCCTGGGCCATTTGCGCCGCCAGGGGACGCAGAATGGTTTCGGTGATGGTCGAGGCAGGCACGGTAGCCGGCAAGCTGGTCAGCACCTGTTTTCCCCTGGTCAGCACAGGCGCAGGCTGCTGGCGGGTCAGGTAAATTTCGTTAAGGGCCAGTTGGATTTCAGCATACTCAACCGGGCTATCCGCCTCAAATTGAGCCAGCGCGTAGGCCTCAAGCGCTGGCTCAATTTGACCGGCCTGACCAAAAGCCGCTCCCATTTTCAACCACTCCGTGTCAGTGACATAAAATAAAGCTCGCCTCAAGCGGAGTAACTGTTCATACTCGGCCAGAGCCGCCGCTAGCCGCCCCTGCTCTTGATAAGTCAGGCCCAAATAGTAGTGTACGCCGGCCGGATTGCCCTGGTTAGCTGATCGAACCGCTTCAAATTCGCTTTGAGCTTCAAGCAGCCGGCCTTGTTGCAAAGCCAAGTAGCCCTGGTAAAAGTGCCTTTGGCTTAGACCAGGCCCTCCATTACTAGCAGAAGGGCGAGAAGGGAACTGTTTTAAGAGGGCTTCGGTCCGGTCATATAATTGCCACTGGTTGTACAGGGTGGCTTGTCGTTGGAGCAACCAGCCTGAAGGCGCATCGGCCCGGTTGGCGGGGAGTAACACCTCGCTCAAGTAGAGGGGGGGGGCTACTGTCGTCGAAATTGGAGCCGGCCACCCCCAGCCCAAGTGATAATCAATCAGCGTACCCAAGGCCGGGTCCACCTGATCGGCAGCAGGCGAGGCGGTATAAGCTGGCGACAGGGCCAGGTCTGAGTTCATCACCTGCCAATCGGGCGCCTGGACAAAATCAAGACGATGAGCCAGGGCTGTTTGCAAGGCCGTGATAGCCTCTTCTCGCCGGCCGGTGGCGGCATAAGCGTAACCCAGGCTGGCGTGGTAAGGGCCGGTCACATCGTAACTATCCAGAGTGACCGCCTGTTGAAACGCGGTCAGAGCCGCCGGTAGGTTATTTTGCCGCCAGTGCAACCACCCCAGGCGTTCATAATACGGCGCATGGCCGGGCCGCAAGGCCAGGGCCTGTTCATACCGGGCGATGGCCTCGGCCGGGTCGCGGGTAGCCTGCCCGAACCAGCTCCGGACATCGGCATCCCATGGCTCTAGCCGGAAAACCTGGGCCATCGCCCGGGCAAGGCCCGGTTGATCACCGGCAGCCAGAGCCGCTTCGGCTTGCCGGCGCAGGCTGGTGACCCAGAGCGGGCGGACAACGACCACCAAGACGACCAGCAAGATAGATCCGGCATAAAACAACTGCTTTAGGCCGGCCAGACGAGGCCGACTCAAGGCCGGGGGGCCGGCCTGCACCGAGTCTAAATCTTCCCGCCCGGCGATGATCAGCAAGGCCAACAACAGCCAGCCGCTGTCGGCAATCAGACTGCGCTCGCTGAGAGACATGACCAGGAGATGCCCGGTCAACCAGGTTGCTCCGGCCGCGCAGAGAGTCAGGGTCAGCCACCACTGCGAAGCAGACGAATGAGGCCGAGTGACAGTTTGCCAGGCGAACTGGGCCGCCCCCAGGCCTAACCAGACTGCTACGGTCAGGCCCACCCATCCCAGGCTGACCCCAATCTCCAGGAGAAGATTGTGGTTATGGGTAACAGCAATGAAAGAACGGACAGTTTGCAAGTTGTTTAAAGATAAGACCTGATAAAACGAAGGATGAAAACTATTATGTAAACCTACCCCTAACCAAGGGTGCTGGCTGATGGTCTGCCAGGCGACTTGCCATAAATACACCCGCCAACTCAAAGTAGTGAGAACGCGGTAATTAAGCGAAGCAGCCCGTCCCACAAAACTGAGGGAGACCAAGGCGGTGATCACCAGGGCAATGAGCGCCAGAAGAAGCCAAGTCCGCTTTTGCTTAAGAATTGAAGAGCTGTCCATCGCCCGCTTAAATCTGGTTTGATAATAAACCTGCCCCAAAGCCAGAAGACCCAGGCCTGCGCCCAGCCCTACCATGCCCGTCCGCGAGTAGGTCAAGACCAACAAAGCCAGCAGCAGTCCGGTCAGAGCTAGCAGCAGCCCACGCTGCCACCAGTTGCGCCAGATAAACAGCAGCCCCAGGCTTAAGATCAAGAAAGTTCCGGCGGCAATTGCCAGTCCATTATGGGCGACATAACCCAAACTTAAGCGCAAACTCAAGGCCTTGGCCCAGCCAATTTGCCCGGCGATAGCCCAAACATTTGCCAGCCCGGCTCCGGCCACGAGCCCGATGACCACCAGCAACAGCGCCAGCAGCCGGTTTAGCTGGCTCCAACGGCGGACTACGGTGGTCAGCAGCCAGAAGATGATGATCCAATTGACTAAGGCCAGCCAACGAATCCAGCTATAATGGAAGTAGAGGGCCTGCCAGGTGGCCAGTCCTCCCACCAGGGCCAGCCCAACCGCCGGCAACAGCAGCGGATTTTTTGCCGGCGGCGGTGGCGACTCGACCAGGTAGGCCAGGACGGTGATGAGCGTGAGACTGTAAAACAGCGGGCTGAGTTCGGTTTCCAGGATCCCAAAAAAGCCGCCGTTTAACACTCCATAACTCAGTATCACCGACAACCCAATTTCGGCCAGGCTGATAGGCCAGAACACCTCCAACACACTAAAAGCGATGTAGGCCAGCAAGAGGTAATAAATCAACTCGTAGAACCGGACCAATTCTAGCAGTTGAGCCTGGGATTGCATGACCAACGGTGGGGGCAGGCTGTTGATGGCCCCGGCGGTCAGAGTGAAGCTAACGCTTGCCAGTCCCACTCCGGTTAAAAGGCGGCTGCCACGCCAGTTAAGTGGGCGTGGCGGCGCGCTACCTGAGGCAAGCAGAAACCTGGCCGCCACCATCACTCCACTGATAAAAAAAATGGCAATAGACCCACCCGCCAATTGACCGATAATTTGGGGCGGGTAGAATTGGAGAGCAACATAACAACCGGCTAGAATCAGGCCGTAGTTGAGCCAAACTAGCCAAGACTCGGCTTTGAATAACTTTAGAGTGGCTGGCATTTTTCTGGATGGGGCGCTGCTGAACGGCCCGCGCCTCTTTCCCGCTTCGGGACGCTAAGCCGTCCTAGCGGCGGCTCTGTCTCCCTAGGTCTGGCAGGCCAGGACGGTCGGCCTTAGTATAACACAGTCGATCAGTTTTGCTTAATATTCAAGAATGAGCGGACCATACGATATTCTGTTGTCGACGTGCAAACTTATTTTCGGAACGAAAGGTTCAATCAGACTTGGAGGAAGCCCGTTTTTTCGCTGCCCGGAGCCGAGACAGGGTGTCCTCGGGGGGAGAGGCAGGCGCGGACGGAGGCTCAGGGGGCGAGGGCGATGCGGTCTCGGCCGGCGGGTCAACGGGCCGGCCTAAATTGGCCTGCCGCCGGCGCGCCCGCTCGCGGGCCTGGAACAAATCGCTCAGGACGGGCGGGGCTGCTACCGGGGCCGGTTGGGGCCGGCGGCCCGGCCCTCGCTCGCTCAGCCACTGCCGAGTTTGGAGCCACTCGCGGTGCCCCCACCGCAACCGGCGCAGCGCCACATCAAGCGGGAAAAGCAGTGTCGCCAGCAGCAGTAACAGCGGCCAGGCCGGCCAAGCCTGGCGACCGGCTCCAGTTCCTGGGGCAAAGGCCGCTGCCGGATCCGACAGCAGTTGGCCGCCGGTCGTGGCCGCCAGCTCGGTCAGGGCCGGCTGGTCAGCGCTGAGTTGGCCGTACTCGGGCGAGTAGGGGACGATCAGGCCGGTAGCCTGGCCCGCGACCGGAATCGACGCTGCCCCACCGGCCCCGTCCGGGCCAAAAGCCGTAATTTGGGCCAGATAAACGCCCTCGTCCGGCAGGTCAAGATCAGCGCGATAGCGTCCCGGTCCCACCGGCGCTAGATCGATCTCGCTGGCCCGACCGTCATCCGCTAGAATCTTGGCTTTCACCGTCAGGAAGTTAGCCGGCTGAGCGGCCTGATCGCGGACGCTCGCTTCCAACGACACCCGGCCCTCGGCCCAAGCGACGCGGGCCTCGAGCCGGTCGCCGGCCGGCATGGGCAGGGTCCAGTTGACCAATTGGCCGCTAAATTGAGCAAACGACTCCCAGTCCAGCCACTGCCGCGCCCAGCGCCCGCTCAAATCCGAGGTCCAGGCCACCACCCGGCCCAGGCCGTACTGCCAGGTAGCCAACAGCGGATCGCCTCGCAGGGTGAGCAACTCTACCCGGGCCGCAGCCTTGGCCGTGGTGCCGTTGTAGCCCAATAGCGGCGGCGCAGTCTCCAGATCAAGGCCGCGCAGCAGAGGGCTGGTTAAACCGCCCCCGGCCGGAGCCGGAAAAAATGGCTCTTCAATGATGTGATTGCCCGTGGCCCGAATGGTTTCCTTGAGAAAGATCTGAGGGACTTCCAGCATATTGGTAGCCGGATAATATTTTCCGCCCCCGGCCTGAGCCAACTGCTCCAAATATCCGGCCGACCCGCCACCTGCCGCCACCACCGACAACGTAATTCCCGCGGCGCTAAACCGGTCTAACATAGCGTCATACGCGCCTGCAGTGGACCAACCGTCGGTGAGCAGGATGACGTGTTTGATGCGGGCCGGGGCCTGCTGGAGGGCCTCCTCGGCGGCAGTTAGCCCGGCAAAAATGTTAGTCTGGCCGTTGGCGGTCAGCCCGCCAATCGACTGCTCCAGGGTGGAGGCATCAACCCGGGGCGCCGTCTCCAAGGCCCACCGGGCCGCGCTGTCAAAAGCGACCACGCCCAGATAGTCCAGATCACCCAAAATGGCTGAAGCCTGAAAGACCGCCTCTTTGGCAATATCGATCTTGGGCAGGCCGCTGGGAACCCGGCTCATTTGCTCCTGGCGCGAGTTGGGATCGTCGCAGTGGCAGGCGCCCATACTGCCTGATTTATCGATAGCCAGGACCAAAGCCAGATTCGGCTCCCGGCTGCGATTGCGGATCTCCATCTCAACCGGCAACGCCTCGGCTAGCGGCGCGCGCAGATACCCGCCCGCCCCATAGCTATCCGGCCCTCCGATCATTACCAGGCCGTGGCCCAGATCACGCGCAAAGCCGACCAGGCGGGCTTGGTTTTCAAGTGACAAAGCCTCCGCCGGAACGTTGGCTAGCAGGACGGTCTCAAAGGCAGCCAAGGCGGATAAAGTCGTCGGGATGGCGTTTGGAGCCACAACGGTCACCCGCAGACCGGTGGCCTGGAGCGCCCTGGCCAAAGCCGCCCCTTCACCGGGTCTGCCTTCAACCAGCAGGAGGCTCGGCGGGCCGTAAACTGTGGTAAAGGCCGCACCCCAGTTGTTTTGCCCTCGCCCGTCGGCCTTAGCCTCCAGTTCGACCCGGAAACGGCGAAAGCCGGGCTCGGTCACCGGCGCCGTAAAGCTCAAGCGGTTGCGGCCGGCGTTGAGCCGCACCGGCCGGGTTTCGACCAGCCTGCCATCGGCGAAGAGGCGCAGGACCGTATCGCCCGGCCGGCTGGCCACGACCACGGCCTCGACCGGCACGCTTTGCCCTGGCCGGGCCTGGGCCGGAGCCGAAACTTGCTCAACCAGCACTTCGGCCTGGGTCGAGCCGTTCGTCTCCCCCAGAGCCACCACGCTGACCTCGACTTGCCGGGCCGCGGCCAGGCCGGCCAGACGACTCATTTCGCCGGCCGTTTCCTGGCCATCGCTCAGGAGTACAATCCGGCGGCTGCCTTCATTGGGGAGTAGAGCCAGGGCCAGACGCAAGGCATTTTCAATATTGGTGGCGCTCTGGACCGGCCGGGAGCTGAGCGAGGGCATGGCGTTGGCCAGGCTGGGCAACTGCTCGACCAGGGCATCGCTGCCAAACAAGATCACGGCCGCCTGATCATCAGCCGGTTTGCCGGCCAGGGCCTGGGCCAAAAAGGTCTCGGCCCGGGCTCGCTCTGCTACGCTGACGCTGTCCGAGACATCCAGGACAAAAACCGTCGTCACGGTCTCGACCGGGCGCTCAAACTGCGCTCCGGCCAGGCCCCCAATCAAGGCCAGAAGCACAATCAGGCGTAGGACCAGCCCACTCCAGCGCTGTCGCCGGCCAGGGGTGTTTTGTCCCGGCCAACCCAGGGCGAGCACCAGCGGGAGCACCAGCAGCAGCCAGAGGAAATTTGGATACAAAAAGGATATCAACATCCGTCAGACCCTGTCTTTGATGGCGATTAGGTTCCCCGGGCCGGTTTAAAGGGCCGGAGTTTACCCCACCAGCGCCGGACCGTAGCCCGCTGGTAAACCAGCCACTCGATGATCAACAGGAGCAGCGCCGCCATAGCCAGCGGCCGCCACCATTCCCGGTAGGCCGGCGGCCGGGCGGCCACTTCATCCTGAAGCGGAGCAAACTCGCTGCCCAGGGCCAAATCCGGCCGGGGGGCGATAGCCGACTCCAGCGGGTTGAAAAAGTTGACGGCGAACCGGGCCGGCGAGCCGGGCGCGAGGGTCAACTGGTACAGGCCGACGGCCGGTAAGGGAGGCAAGCTTAACCGGCCGGCCTCAGTCTCAATGTTTTGGACTTGACCGTCAGGCCAGGTTAGCCGCGCCTGCTCCGGTTCCGCCGGGGTAGAGATAACCAGCCCTGCCCCCGGCGCCACCTGGGAAGGAACCAGGCCGGCTGAGCCGGGCGCGAGATAACTGAGCAAATTGGCCATCAGTAGCGGGAAAGCCGGGCGCAGCGGTAGGTCGGACTGGTGCAGGTCAAACCCGAGCACCGCCACGCGGCGGCCATTGGTTTCGCCGGCCAGCAGGAGCGGCAGGTCCGGCTCCCCTTGGGCGGCCATTACCGGCCTGGCCCACCCCTCGGCCGAGATGAGCGTGGTCGACAGAATCTGCGTCTCAACCAGGGCCAAATTTTGGGCCAGCGGGTGCTCACTGGAGGCCAGATCCGGCGCGGGTCGCTGCACTTGGCCGTTCACCGCAAACAGCCCCGGCACCGCTTGCGGCGGAGCAATGAAGAACAGATTGCCGGCCGGCAGGGTGGGCGGCACGAAGCGATCAAAAATGTACAGGTCAGCCGAGGGCGGGGAAACCGCCGGGTTGGACCAGTTCTCCGGGGTCAGCGTGGTCAACTCGACGGTCACGCCCAGCCGCTGCCCGTCCAGCAAGCTCAGGGCCGTCTGCACAAAATAGTTACCGGGCGTCACCAGAGTGACCCGAGCCGGTTCAGCTATCCGCGCTACCAGCCAGGCCCGGTCATCGAGGCTGAAGGGATCGCTCTCGGCGGCGGTCAAATAGGCTTCAAATGTTTCAGCCCCCGGCGGTAGGGCCTCGATGAGTTGCTCAAGGTGGCCCTGAGCGGGCAACTCGAGATCAAAGGCAGCCAGGGGCAGCCCATCGGCCTCGATCACCAGCCGGCGAGCCGTGGCCCGGGGGCTGAAGTTACTGATCTGAACGAAGAGGGTCGGGTCACCTGGGCCGGGCGTTAGCAAGAGGGTACTGATCGCCTGGTTGTCGCCCGTCCGGCCGAAAGGAAGCAGCCGCACCGGGGTGAGCGGCTCATGGGTTTGGACCGCGCCATCCGAGAGCAAAACAATCTCGGCCTGAGGTTCACGGGCAACGATGGCTTCGGCCAGGGTCAGAGCCGGCCCAAGATCGCTGTTGAGGGCCGTGGGCTGCACGGCTTCGATCGCGGCCAAGGCTTGGCCCCGATCCTGCGTGGCCGAGGTTAGCAGATCGACCTGGCCACCGGCGCCGCTGATGATGGTCACTCGGGCCTCGGCAGGGAGGTTGGTCACCCACTCGCGGGCGGCATGGCGGGCTGCTTCCAAGCGAGTGAGGGGTTGCCCCCATGCATTTGTCTCATCACGCGCGGCCATACTGGCGGACTGATCCAAAACCAGCACCAGACTTTGCCCGGCCAGGCCAGCCACCGGGGTAGCCGGCCGGACCAGGGCGAAGATCACGGCCAGCATGAACAAAATTTGCAGCAAGAGGAGCAAATTGCGGCGCAGGCGCTGCCAGGGCGCGTTTGCCTCGACGTCGCGCACAAAGCGCTGCCAGAGATAAACACTGGCCACTTCGTAATCCGGCCGGCGCAATTTAAACAAATAAAGGGCGATGATCGGCGGAATAAGGGCCAGCAGCAGCAAAGCCCAGGGACTGAGCAAACTCATTTCAGCACCCCTTGCCGGCGCAGGAAACTGAAGATAAAGCTTTCGAAGGGAACTGCGGTGGTCACCGGCACGTAGCTGACGCCGCGCCGGCCGCACCAGCGGTGCAGTTCGGTTTGCCAGGCGCGTAAGCCGGCCCGATAACGGCTCAGGGCCTCGTCATCGGCCGTGATTTCGACGCTGTGGCCGGTCTCGGAGTCGAGCAAGCGCCAGTCGCCCTGCAAGACCGGATCGGCTTCATCGGGCGAGAGAAGGTGGATGAGGGTGACTTCAAAACGGCGGCTGAGCAGGGCCAGCAGGCCAGCCGAGCCAGGCGGGCCGCTTGAAGGGGCGGGCGCAGCCGCCGAAGGTGGGACGGTTTCAAAAAGGTCGGAGAAGATCAGCAGCGGGCCGGGTTGGCGCGCCTGGGCCGCGTATTGGCGCAGGCTTTGGTTGAGATCGGTGGGACCGGCAGGTGTCAGGGCCGCCAGGGCCTTAAACAAAGCGGCGGCTTGGGCCCGGCCACGGCGAGGCGGCAGGGCGGGCGTCAGGCCGGCGTCAAAGGCGGAGACGCTGACTCGATCCAGGCCGGCCAGGGCGACGTAGCCCAAGGCGGCGGCCGCTTTTTGAGCATAAGCCAGCTTGTTAAACGCGGCGGCGGAGGTCTCCCGTGGCCAATCCATCGAACGGCTGGTATCGATCAACAGGTGTAAATGTTGTTCTTCTTCTTCAACAAACAGCTTTAGGAAGAAGCGCTCCAACCGGGCAAAAGCGCTCCAATCGACCAACCGGAAGTCATCGCCGGGGACGTAAGGGCGATAGTCGGCAAACTCAACCGACTGGCCCCGTTTCAGGCTGCGTCTGGCCCCCTGCCACTGGCCGGAGCGCGCCTGGCGGACGAGTAAGGTTAAGGACTCGAGCCGGCGGAGGAAGGCGCTGTCGAAGAGGCTGGAGGGTTGGCTCACTGGAGGGCTGGCGGGGCGAAGATCGTTTTTAGCTAAGGGTTCGGAGCTCATTTCTTGCTTCCCCGTTAATAAGGTCCGGCCTCTTCTTTAGATCTTTCCAAAACAGCGGTGATGACCTCGTCGGGGGTCACCCCTTCAGCCTGGGCTTCAAAGTTGAGAATAAGGCGGTGGCGGAGGGCAGGCCCGGCGGCGGCCTGCAGATCGTCAATGGCCACGTTGTAGCGACCTTCCAGCAAAGCGATGATCTTCCCGGCCAGGATCAGCGCCTGCATCCCCCGTGGGCTGGCCCCGTAGCGCACAAACTGGCGGACCTCGTCCGGCGCGCCGGCATCAGCCGGATTGGTGGCCCGCACCAGGCGGGCGGCAGCCAACGTCACGTGCTGGGCAATCGGCACGGCCCGGGCGATGTGCTGCATCTGGACAATCGTTGCCCCGTCGGTGACCGGTTCCAGCCGGGCGACGTCAACGCCGGTCGTCCGATCGGCGATCGCGACCAGATCCTCGACGCTAGGGTAAGGGACCTCCAGCTTAAAGAAAAAGCGGTCAAGCTGCGCTTCCGGCAGGGGATAGGTGCCGTCCATTTCCAGGGGGTTTTGGGTGGCCAGAACAAAGAAAGGCGCGGCCAGGCGATGGGTGTGGCGGGCGACGGTCACACTTTTTTCCTGCATGGCCTCCAGCATCGCCGACTGGGTCTTGGGGGTAGCCCGGTTGATCTCATCGGCCAGGACCAGGTTGGCGAAGATTGGGCCCGGCTCAAAGCGGAAGTGGCGCCGGCCGGACTCGTCTTCGGCAATGATGTTGGTGCCGACGATATCGGCGGGCATTAAGTCAGGCGTGAACTGAATGCGGCTAAAGTGACAAGCAATGACCTCGGCCAGGGTCCGGACCAGGGCAGTTTTGCCCAGACCGGGCACGCCCTCTAACAGCGCATTGCCGCCGGCCAGCAAAGTAATTAAAGTGTGGCGCACCAGCGCCTGCTGGCCAACAATAACCCGGCCCACCGCCGCCTCAATGGCCAGGGCCGTTGTCCGAAAATCGTCAATGGAAAGGGTAGGGTTGGACATCATCTAATCTCCTGCGTCAGGGGCCAACTGTAAGAAATAGTCCCGCACGTAACTCTGCATTTCCGCGGGAATGCGCTCGCGATCCATTGTCTCGGTAGCGGCGTTGGCATAGGTTTGATAGACACTTTGATAGGGCACCAGGGCCGGATTGAGATTCCCCTGAGGCGATTGCTCCGCCCGAATAATGACCTGGCCTTGCTCACCTTCCCGGCCGGCCACAAAGTCGGGCGGGCCGGCAAAATGGGGACCGCCGGCCGGGGCAAAGACGGTATTCAAGTCGGCCAGGCCGGCCGGTCGATTGGGCCGGTTTGGGTCGGCAGCGGCACCGGAGCGATTGGCGCCGGGCAACTGGTCGGCTGTAGTGCCGCCGCCACCGCCCTGGCCCTGCCCTTGACCTTGGCCTTGGCCTGACCCCTGGCCCTGCCCTTGCCCTTGATTTTGGCCCGGGTTCTGGGCCACACCTCCGGCCTGAGCTAATTGTTGGCGGCTATCGGTAAGGCTGGCTTGCGCCACGGCTAGCGCCTCTCGCAGGTCCGTCTCACGCCCGGCCTGAGCCAGCGCCCCCTGAGCCGCGCCAGCAGCCTGCACCGCCCCGGCCACGTCACCCGCGCGGACGGCGGCGGCCAGGCGGTGCAACTCGGCGGCCAGGTTGGGATCAACGGCGGCGGCCTGGCCGGCCAACTCGGCCAGCGCGGCGGCCAGGTCGGCTTGCCCGGCCGGATCGAGGCCCGGCAGGGACGCGGCCAGTTCGGCCAGGGCTGGTCCGGCCTGGTCACTGCCCGGCGAAGCGGTGGTCTCGCCGCGGCTGAGGCGAGCCAGTTGCGCGGCCAGGTGATCCAGGTTACCGGCCTGGCCGGGGCTAGCCGGGGTTTGCAGCTCGCGCAAGGCGGCCTGGGTCCGGGCCAGGTCGGCCAGGGCTTGCTCCAGGTCGCCGGGGTTATCGGCCAGGGCTTTGATCAGTTCCTCCATCGCTTTGAGGGCCTGGCCCCGGGCTTCAGAGGTCGGGTCGGTGGTCGCTTCCAATTCTTGCCGGGCTTCCTGAAGGGCTTTGCTTTGGGCCTCCGCCGCCGCTTTGATCGCCTCTCGCTGAGCGAGAATAGCATCCATGGGATTAGGCAGCAACACCAGACTCAGCGCAATGAGCAGCAATCCGCCGGCCCAGCCCAACGGCCGGCGAGACTGTCGCCAATCGAGCCGGCCAGGGGAGAGCTGAGCCGCGGTGAGGGCGGCGTCGGCCAGTTGCCGGGCCGGGAAAGCCAGGGGGCCGGGCTCGGGGCTAGAAGCGTGCAGTTCCAGCGCGGTCGCCAGGCGATCCTTCAAGCCCAATTCTCGATCCAGGCGGCGGGCGGCTAGCAAGGGCGGGAGCGGGCGCAAAAAGGTGTAACTGCTCACGCCGCCAAACCAAATCAACAGCGGCAGCACGCTCCACAGGTATCGATTTTCCAGCGGCCAAACCCGAGCGGCCAGGGCGATCAGCGCCCCGCCGAGCAGGGCCGACCACAGGCTGCGGGTGGCCAGGCGCAGCCCATCGCGGAGGCGAAGATAACGGGTCATGGTCCTGATTTGGCCCTGCACAAGCCGGTAGGCTTCAATTTCCGGCTGGGACCGGCCCAGCGCTGACTCAGCGTTTTTGTCCATCGTTTAATCCTCGCCAGCTTCAGATTCACCGGTGCCGGCCGGTTCAGTGGTAGGTTCGACGTTAAGCGCCTCGGTGGGGATAGGCACAGCCCTCTCCATTAGCATAGGGCCAAAGGGGGCCGGCGTCGGGGTCAGGCTGCGGGCCTCAATTTCGGCCTGAACATCGGGCATAAAAACGGCGGCGCTCCCAACCAGATAGAGGAGCAGCAGCCCGATCATGGTTATCAGGCCAAGCCGGCTAAGGCGCCAAGGGCGGATGGGTTTGATCAAGCGGGTAGCCAGGAAGTAAAGCCCTAAACCCAAGCCCAGGTAAAAAGCCAGGGTGTAGTACCACAGCGGATACAAGTCCGGATAAACTTCAGAACTTATCATCCAGGGTCCCCACCCGGCGGAGAAGGAGCTGAGCATCAGCACCGGGTTAGAATAGTTGAGACTGTTTGTGGCCACCACCGAAGCCAGGGCGCTGAAGGGATTGAGGAGCAACAGGTGGCGCGGCGGGCCTTCGCGGGTCACCACGCCCCAAAAAATGTACAGGGCATAACTCCCGGCAATCATAACTATGATCGTCAGATAGCTAAAGACCAGGGCCTGAATAGTCCGCTTGCGCCAGGCCGAGAAGAAGAGGCCGATGATGCCGTAGGTTAGTGCAGTGGCCAGGATGATAAGACCGCCTAAGGCGATATCGGCCAAGGTCACGCCGCCAAAGATAAAGACCAGGCTGATCAACGGCACGGCGGCAAAGATAAGGAGAAAGATGTAACCGGCGGACGAGACCAACTTACCGATCAAAATGGTATGGGGTGAAAGGGGTGTGGCTTGCAGCATCTCCAGGGTCAATCGCTCTTGCTCGGAGCTGATCGCGGTGGCGGTCAGGGCCGGCATTAAAAAGGCGACAAAGACCAGACTCAAGTTCATAATGGCACTATAAAGCGACTGGCCGACTACCGGGCTGAGAGGCGTGCCGTAAATGGGAAAAAAGAGCACCATTTGATAAACGCCATAGCTAAAGAAAGCCAAGAAGAGCAGATAAGCGGTCAAAATGGCAAAGGCGCGCCAGCCCCGCATCCGGGAGCGAAACTCTTTAATGATAATAGGATTGAGGTTAAAGGTCATGAGTCACTCGACCTCGCCGGTAGTGATTTGCATAAAGACGGACTCGAGATTATCGGCAGCCTCGCTGAAGTGGATGAGTCGGATCTGGTGCTCGACCAGATGGGTTAAGAGGCCGGCGAGAGCGGAATCGTCTCCACTAAAGTAAACCTCCCAGCCGTCTTTGATGGGGGCGCAGTCGGTCACGCCGGGGTAGCGGCTCAGGGCTGGCTCGACCGCTTCGGCCGGGGTGAGGGTGCGCAGCCGCAGATGGCGTTGGTGGTGCAGACGCTGCTTCAGAGCTTGGAGCGGCCCGCTGTAGAGCAAGCGCCCGTTCTCGATGACGCCGACGTGGTCGCACATTTCACCCAACTCGGCCAGGATGTGGGAGCTAACGATGATGGTTTTGCCCATCGTGGAGAGCTCTTTGAGCAGTTCGCGCATCTCCACCCGGGCCCGCGGATCGAGGCCGGACGCCGGTTCGTCCAGCAGCAGGATTTGCGGATCGTGGACCAGGGTATGGGCCAGGCAGAGCCGCTGCCGCATCCCGCGCGAGAGACTCTCGACCCAAGCCTCGCGCTTGTGACCAAGATCGACCAGATCCAGCAGTTCAGTCACCACTTGCTGCCGCCGCCCGGGCGTGAGCCGGTAGCAGCGGGCAAAAAAATCCAGATACTCCCACACTTTCATATCCTCATAGACGCCGAAGAAGTCGGGCATATAGCCGACCAACCAGCGGGCCGAGCCCGGATCGTGGCTGATGGAACGGCCATTGAGCCGAATTTCTCCCCCGGTCGGTTCCAGCAAACCGGCCAATAGACGCAGGGTGGTCGTCTTACCCGCGCCATTGGGCCCAATGAAGCCAAACAGCGCCCCGGCGCTTACCTCCAATTCCAGGCTATCAAGGGCGGTCAAGCGGCCATAGCGCTTGGTCAACTGCTCGGTTTTGATCACGATCGCCCTCCTTCAACGGCGAGATTGAGAAAGATACAGCCGCTAAACTGAGAAAATTCCGGCCGAGAGAGGCGGGCTCGCAGGGACGCTTCGGCCGGATCAAAAAAGCGCGCCGGGTTGGTAATAGGATTAACGCCGAGTTTGGCTCCCGCCAGGGGCACCCAGCGCTGCTCGGTTCGGTCAAACAGTTCGAGGTTGGGGGCCGCTTCAGCCGGCGCTTCAAAGTAGTCGGACTGAAGGTAAAGGTCAAGCCGGCTAAGCTCAAGGTTTCGCCCGGCTTCGGGCAGGGTTAACTTAACCTCGGCCTGCCCGGCTTCGAAATAAACTCCTTCCCGGCCCGGCCCTTGATTACAGTTGCTTATGTTCTCGCTGCTTTTCACCAGAGTGGCTTTGGTAAATCCGGGCGGGATCACTACCTTAGTCTGGTCAAAAATAATTGGCAAGTGGCCGTAAACAAATGAGGTTTTCTGATGGGACACCTCCTGGCCCTGGACCGTAACGGTTAGGGGACTGTCTTCCACCCAACCAATCAGAATTACGGCCGGCGTAGGGCCCATAAAAGGCGGGTTAAAGATGACGCCATCAATGACACTCTGCTTAAAGTTTATCTCGTATTCCACCATGCCGGCGCGATCAACTTGCTCTTGAAACAGCATATAGCTCCCGAAGCCGGTAATCCCGGTGGCTTGGTCCAGTTTTAGCTCAAGATCAACCGTCTGCCCCGGCGTCAGGTCGCCCAGTTTTTGAAACTGCGAACCAAAGATGACGACCGCATCCAACAGCGGAGCGCCGGCGTGATGGGTCAGGGAACCAGTCAAGCGGTCGCGACCGGCTTCAATTTGGCCCTCCAGGCGGAGCGGCAGCGCCGGCGAGGTCTCGGCCACAAAAGACTGCATTGACCACTGGTTAACGGTCAGCCCCTGCACTTGGGCCGGATCGCTTTGGACCACGCTCATAGTGCCGCGCGAGACTTCGCCGCTCCAGGGATCATAGTAGCCTTCGCCCAGCGGCCGGAGCAGCGAAGCGCCTTCGACCGCCACATCATAAGTTTGCCGGCTCGGGGAAAAAATGCCAACATAGGTCTGCGTGTCGGCCACCTGGCCATCTCCGCTCAGCTCAACCAGCGACAGTTGGTTGACAATGATGTCGCTGCCGCGCAGTTGATAACTGACCCCATAGGCCAGCCCCGAAAAGGCGAGGGTCAGCCCGGGAATGGTCAGCCAGGCCCAGGCCAGTTTATCCCGCCAGCGCAACAGGAAATAGTTAAGTGGCCCCACCAGCAAAATGTAGCCGGCCAACAAGATACTCAGCAGCCGGATCGAAGGCAGGTCGAGGGCGGGCAGATTGGTGAGCGCGGAGGAGAGCTGGCTATCGCGCATCTGGTGGGGAGCAATGTCCGGCGGGGCAAACTCTGGCCAGGCTGCGCCCGGAGAAAGCAGCTGCTCGGCCATCAAGCTAAAGCCGGCCCAAGCGTCAAAGGGCGAGCCCGTTAAATCGAGAGCAATGAAATTGACAAAGCCTCTGCCCAGGGCCTGCTCGACAGCCAGGGGAATCTCTGCCCTATTCTCGGAGAGCGGCGGGATGAGATGACGGGCCGGCGAGGTTAGGACCGTCTCGGCCAGTAAAAAGGGGCCGGGGACGCGGATAGGCTCACCGGCAAAAGTCTCCAGTGCAGGTAGGACGGCAACCTCTTGCTGGCCCAAGAGTTGGACCGGCCGTAAGGCAGCCGGCAGACCGGCCAACGTCCGGGCCGTGCCGCTGCCACCGCCGATTATCAATCGCCCACCCCCGAGTACCCACTGCTGCAAGGCCGCCTGCTGTTGGGGGGTCAGGCTGCCGGTATCGACATCGTTTAAAATGAGGGCGTTGAGGAGGCCCAAACCTTCCGGGCGCTCCGGTAAATCGCCGAGCGAGAAGGTGATCAGGTGCGGCCGCTCACGCCGGCCCGGCAGTTTAAGGCTGCTGAAGGTGGTCAGGGGATCGGCGTCTGCCGCCACTACGCCCATAACGTAACGGTCGTTGGGCAGGGCGGAGACTTTAACCTTGTGACTGAGGAGTATTTCGCCGGCCTGGGTCAGATCCACCGCCAGCTCGCGCGAGAAATTGTTAGGCAGGACATAAAGGGTCACTCGCTTCCGCCCGCCGGGGGTCAGTTCAACCGGAGCCACAAAATCCAGCGTGCCGTTTGGCCCGGTCACCCGCGCCCGAACCGAGCCGGTGAAGGTAGAGCCAGCGTTCTCCAGAGTGATGTAAAGGGGCAGCCAGTAGCCAAACTTAAACCGTCCCTCAAAAGCAGCCTCGGCGGTCATTTGTAAACCGGTCGGCGCTTTTTTGGCCCTCGTCGGCGCCGGTAAGACCACGAGCAAGATTAACAGCAGAAGAGCTAAACGGGCGTAGCGCAAAAGTTCAAATCTCCTCTCCAGGGTTTTAGGGCGATAGGCCAATAGCCCACCTATCACCTCATGAAAGACGCCAGCGCCCCCTCCTTGGTTCCCCACTGCCGTTGGCCGGCCAAAGTTTCAGAGTTTTATTTAAGCGGCAATACACGATCAGGGAGCACTTTATGGATACCGGGGACGCTCGAGTTAACTGAATTTATTTTATACCGGGAGCGACAGCGGAGCTATCTTTCGCCATGAAAAATGGCCTCATTTTGAGCGTCGAAAGGTGGGGGCGCGCATAACCATCTAAATTGAACGGGTGAGGCCGCCGTCAACGCGAATATTTTGTCCGGTGATGTAACCGGCCTCGTCAGACAGCAAGAATCGTACCGATTTGGCTACTTCCTGCACTTTAGCGTACCGTTTCAGCGGGATTTTCGCCAGGTTTTCGGCGCTTTCCGGATAGTTGTCCATATAGCCGGGCAAGACGTTGTTGATGCGGATTCCGGCTTCGGCGTAGCGGTCTGCGTAAAGCTTGGTAAAGCTGGCCAGACCGCTGCGTAGAGTGCTCGAGACCGGGAAAGTCAGCGCCGGTTCAAAAGCTGAGAAGGTAGAAATATTGACGATAGCCCCCCTGCCCTGCTTGACGAAGATGGGCGTGACCAGCCGGGCCATCCGCACTACGTTTAGAAGCAGCAAGTCCAGCCCGAGGTGCCAGTCCGCGTCGGAGATGTCCAGCAACTCCCCTTTCGGCGGATGCCCGGTGTTGTTGACCACGGCGTCGATCCGCCCAAACTTTTCCAGCGTGGAGTCGACCAATTTGGCCAGGTCTGAAGGTTCGGTGACGGAGCCGGTCAGACCGATCCCGCCCAGTTCCGCGGCCAGTTTCAAGGCGCCACCAGAGTTTGAAAGTAAAGAAACCTGATAGCCAGCTGTGGCCAATTCGCCGGCAATAGCAGCGCCAACGCCTTGGCCGGCAGCAGTAATAATGGCGACTTTTTCACTCATTGTCGTCTCCTTTACAAAGTTCATATGTCCTCGGCTCGGAGAGGGTCTAGCCAGGTTAAGCCAGTCGATTAGGCAGGGGACGCGGGAGCCCGGCTGATCTGCCAGCGCCAGATCGTGCCTTCACCGGGATCAGCCACCTCGGCCACGAACCTCATCCCCACTTTCTGTAACACGCTGGTCGAGGCGTTTTTCTCAGCCAGAGTGTGAGCGATAACTGACTGCACCTCCGGGTGAGCAAACGCATATTCAATCAGTCCGCGAGCCGCCTCTGTGGCAAAGCCGCGGTTCCAATATTCGGTAGCGATTTCATAGCCAATCTCGACCGTGCCGGTCTCATCGGGTGGCCCTTTGAACCCGCCGTTGCCGACCAGCACTCTCTCCTGGGGTTGAATAAAGAAGTAGCCTTCCCAGCCAGAAGGACCGGCTTCTCCTGAGCTACCGGGTAGGACGGCAAGGGCCGCCGGGAAGTGGGGCCAGTTTTGTGGCAAACTGACCTGTAAAAGGGCAGCCAGTTCAGCCCTGCCGCGTAGGAAAGCTTCGACGTGCCGCCGTTCGACCGGGCGTAGGTGCAGGTGCTTGGTCTTGATCATTGTTCTACCTTTCCATTTTAAATTAAAGTTCAAATGAAAGTGGGGGTCCAACAGAAACCTTTTGCTCCCTCGGGGATCGCAGCTAAAGTTAGAGCTGTGTTGGAGACTGCGGATGCCGGTCACTGACCAGCCGTCTCGCCGCTTGGAGACTCCGGCGGCTGTGAGAGGA
>CALMIS010000156.1 GCA_937864185.1 uncultured Chloroflexota bacterium | reverse complement strand
CGCCCATAATTCCAGTGCGGGGCGTAATGGGCGCCGTAATATTTATTGTAACCGCGATTGTAGTAACGCTGGCCGTAATGGCGAGGATAGCAGTTGTAGCTTTGGTTCGAGTAATATTGCTTGCCGGCATAATAGCGCGGCGCCGGGGTGTAGTGGGTCTGAGGCCTGGCTTCGACGCTTGCCTGAGGCTTGGCCTCGGCAGCCGGGGGCTGAACTGCCGGGGTTTCTTCTTCGCCTTCCTCAGCCGTGGCGCTAGCCTCATCACCACTAGCCGGGAGAATGAGCACCGAGTCAATGACGTGGATCACGCCATTCGAGGCTTGAATATCGGTGATGAGCACATTCGCCTCATTGACTTTGACTGTTTCGCCGTCAACCGAGATATCGACCGGCTGGCCCAAGATGGTGTCAGCCGTATTTAGATTGACGACGTCCGCGGCCAAAACCTCACCGGAGACCACGTGATAGAGTAGGACCTCGGTTAGAGCTTCGGTATCCGCCAGCAGGCTATCGAGCGTACCTGCGGGCAAGGCAGCAAACGCCTCATCAGTCGGAGCGAAGACCGTGAAAGGACCCTCGCCGCTCAACGTCTCGACCAAATCGGCCGCCTGCAGCGCGGTCACCAGCGTGGTAAAGCGCCCGTCTTCCGCGGCAATATCAACGATAGTTTTGTCCTCCTGCGGCTCAGGCGCGGCCGCCAGAGCAGGGAGCGCAGCCGGCAAAACGAAGGCGGCCATTAAAACAACGTACAATGTCTTGATGATCTGCTTCATTTTTCTTTTTTCCTTTCTTTGAGAAGAGGCTACAATTCTGATTTAGTCTCTCTAGAGATGGGACGGACAGAAAATGTAGCAGGCAGACAAGGCTTTGTCAATAAATAGTTCTACAAAATATAGACAAAAAATTACTACTGGACAAATATGATTACGATCAAAACAAAAGTGGCACGACTAGCCTACAGATTCTTGATCACTGGGCTGGGGTTAAGTCTTAGCGTGGCCCTCTTTCCCTGGCTGTTGCGGGCCTGGGTCCACTGGCAAGTCGAGCCGCACATCTACATCCCCGGCGACGAGGTTCCGGCGGCGGATGTGGCTCTCGTGCTGGGGGCCGGACTGCAACGCAACGGCCGGCCTACCGCCGTTCTGCATGATCGGGTGGTGACCGCGGTGGAGTTGTACCAACAAGGACGGGTTAAAAAGTTGCTCATGAGTGGCGACAACCGGTTTGTCTACCACAACGAGCCGGGAGCGATGCGGGATCTGGCCGTGGAGCTAGGCGTTCCGCCCGAGGATATCGTCCTGGATTACGCCGGGCAGCGGACCTACGACAGTTGCTATCGCGCCCGAGAGATTTTCGCGGTCGAGCGGGTGATCATCGTCACCCAGCGTTTTCACCTGAACCGAGCGCTGTATCTTTGTCAAAGTCTGGGGCTTCAAGCGGTCGGCACGGCCGCGGATCGCCGGCCGTATCGAGGCGAGCGCTGGTGGCAGCTCCGCGAACTGGCCGCCCTGACCAACGCCTGGCTGGATATCCACCTCTTGCGACCGGTACCCGTCTTAGGCGAGAGGCTGCCAATCGTGGTGGCCAGGCAATAGCGGCTAGGGCTCAGTCCGCTGCCAGCGCCCGGTCTGCCAGTGGTAATACTCAGCGGGTTTAAACCGATCTTTGTAGCTCATACTCTGGCAATCGCGAACGAAATAGCCCAGGTAATAGTGGGGCAGGTCCAGATGACGAGTATACTCAATTTCGGTGATGATGCTGAAGGTCCCCAGCCCGAGATGCGAGTAGGCTGTATCGTAAATAAAGTAGACGCTGCTCAGGCCGTCAACGCCCTGATCGAGATAGCCGACGGCAATCAACTCGCCATCCAGATAATATTCGGACTGAAGATTAGGGCATGAAGGGGAATAAAAATTAAAGAGAAAACCTTCCAGATCGCTGTGTTGGCCAAAACGCGTTTCGGAATGGTCCTTGTAGATGGCGTAAGCCCGCTCGCTGTAGTTAAGTGGCCCGAAGGTTACCTCGAGTCTCCGGTTGCGACGCAGACTCTTACGCTGGCTTTTGGAAGGTTGGAACTCTTGGGCTAGTACTCGAATGGGCACACAGGCCTGACAGGTCGGGCAGGCCGGCCGAAAGAAATAAGCCCCAAACTTACGCCAGCCGCGGGCCAGCAAAAACGTAATTTCCGTCTCATCTAAATCTTTGGCAAAGAAATACTGGAACTGCTTTTGACGCTGAGGGAGATAGGGGCAAACAGCTAGCTCATCCAGTTTGGGCTCTTGCAGCAAAATCATAACGGTAAATTATAATCATCTCACGCAAAACCCAAAACTTGTTTAAGGATTACTGCTGTTGCTGTTGTTGCTGGGTTATGTCGGCCGGATCAGAGCCGATGGCCGTAAAGTCTTCACTCTCTACCCCGGCGAACTGCTCCACCGCCTTATCCCTGGTCTCCGGAGAGTCGGCCGGCCGCACCCGGACGGCCACAGCGAGTTCACTCTCGGCCTCGCCTTTGTAGACACCGCGCGTGGGCGGCACGTCGGCGTAGTCGCGGCCCACCGCCACCCGAATGTGACGCTCGCCGGCCAGACTATTGTTGGTCGGATCAAACCCAACCCAACCGACTTCGGGCAGGTAAGCCTCTACCCAGGCGTGGGTGGCATCGGCAGCCGAGCGGTCCTGCTCACGCGGGTGATAAAGATACCCGCTAACGTAGCGGCAGGGAATGCCCAACGGTCGCACCAGAGCAATCATAATATGAGCAAAATCCTGGCACACGCCCCGTCGCTTCTCCAGAGCCACATCAATCGGTGAGTCAACTTTAGTCTCTTCCTGAGCATAGGCTAGGGTCTCGTGGAGTTGAGTGGTCAGCTCTTGCAGCAGCGTCAACGGATCATCGCGGCGTTGAACCTTTAGTTCGTGGGCCAAGCCATCCAGAAGCTCGGTGGGTTTGGCAAAGGAGCTGGGGACCAGCATCTCCCAATGCTCTCCTTCGCGGGTCAGTTGGTCCAACCCCTGCCAGGCGGTAGGAGGCAGGGCTGGAGGGAGGTTCAAGAGCGGACGCACCTCAACCCGTGAATAGGCTCTAATCGTCAGACGTGAGTGTTCGCCCGGAATATTGAAGTGATCAACCTGGTTGCCCAGATGATCGTAATAGTTCAAAATTTGCGCTTGCGGCGTGGTCGAGAGCTCAAAAGTATGCCGGCGCTGCTGAGTCGTATGATGAGGGCGCATGCGAAGTTCCATCACACTTTCCCGGACCGGAACGCTATAACGAAAACGCGTGACGTGTTCAATAGCATAGTTCATCGTAACTCTCCTCTTGCTTAGTGAATTAGCGTCTACGCTGCCAAAGCCGCCTCAGCCGAGTAGTTGATGAAAGTTCTGTATAGGGAGTCGTGGATCTGAACGCACTGCTTCTGGACATCGATCAGATACTCGTGTAAACCGGGCTCCCGGATAATTTCATCAACCTGGTCGAAACCTAAAGCCGCCCGTAACCGGCCAACCACCCGAAAAACACCACCCACCCGTTTCATCTCTGTGGCCACGGCAATGCCATCGAGGGACTGCTGCAACTTCTCAATTGAGAAACAGACCGAGTGGGGAAATTCCGGATTGAGCAGCAAAAACTCGGCCACATTCCGCGGCGTAGCATCGGCGGTGTAGACTTTGCGATAGGCTTCAAAAGCGGTGCAACTGTTTAGCAAACCTACCCACTCCAGGTAGTCGTCAGACGTAATGGTTTCATTTGGACCGGTGCTAAAGGTACTGAAATGAACATCCAACAACCTGGCCAACGAACTGGCTCGCTCTAAATAGCGGCCGAGGTGGATGAAGTGCCAGCCTTCCCCGTGATTCATGGTGGTATCGGTAATACCTTGAAACAAGTAGGCTCCATCTTTGACCAACTGAAATATATCGTGCGGCGCGGTCAGCCAGTCGCTCTGTTGCCTGGCTTGCCGAATGGATAGATAAAGCTGATTCAACTCTTCGTACATTTCAGAACTAACTTCCGAGCGGATGTTGCGGGCATTCTCACGAGCGGACGCCAGACAGGAGATGAGCGAGCCAGGGTTTGAGTCATCAAATGTCAAAGCTTGAATAGTCTTGTAATCATCTCGTAAGTCTTCGTCTGGCAAGGAAACCCGTAAACAGGCGGCCAGTCTCTCCCAACGCGAGCCGCCGAAGGCCGGGGATTGGTCCAACCGCCGGTAGAGCTGCACATCGATCAAGCGGGCCGCGTGCTCCGCTCGTTCCAAATAACGGCTCATCCAATATAAATGATCGGCAACGCGTGATAGCATAAAAATTCCTTTTCTAAGCCACTAGTCGTACAACACCCAGGTGTCTTTGCTCCCGCCACCTTGAGAGGAATTCACCACCAAAGATCCCTTCCGCAGGGCAACGCGGGTCAGACCGCCGGGCACAATATTGATGCCGTTGCGTCCGTATAGAATGTAAGGGCGCAGATCCACATGGCGAGCCTCAACTTGCCCTTCGACAAAACACGGCGCTCGTGAGAAATTAAGTGTGGGTTGGGCAATATAGTTGCGGGGATTGCTCAAAATAAGCTGCTTAAACTTGTCTCGCTCTTTGGCCGTGCTGTGCGGACCAATCAGCATGCCGTATCCGCCCGATTCACCCACCGCTTTGACCACCAGTTTGTCGAGGTTTTCCAGAACATGCTGGCGCTGTTTTTCATCTTCCATAAGAAAGGTTTCAACGTTGGGTAAGATAGCGTCTTGCCCCAAATAGTAGCGGATAATCTGCGGCACATAGGCATAAACAGCCTTATCATCCGCCACGCCGGTGCCGATAGCATTGGCCAAGGTGACTTTGCCGGCTCGATAGGCATTAAAGAGACCGGGCACACCCAAGACTGAGTCTGATCGAAAAGCCAGGGGGTCGATGAAATCGTCATCGATGCGGCGGTAGATGACGTCGACCCGCCGCAGGCCAGATGTAGTGCGTCTGTACACCTCATTGTTATGAACCAGTAGATCACGCCCCTCAACCAGTTCGATCCCCATTTGCTGGGCCAGGAATGTATGCTCAAAATAGGCTGAATTGAAGACCCCCGGGGTCAGCAGGACAATCGATTGCTCCGATCCGGCCGACTGTGGCGCCAGTGAGCGGAGGGTATCAAATAACGCCCGGCCGTAATGATCGATCGAGCGGACGCCATAGTTACCAAATAAGGTAGGGAAGACCCGTTTCATTACCCGGCGGTTGGCCAACATATACGAAACGCCGCTGGGGACACGCAAGTTGTCTTCCAACACCGCAAACCGGCCATCGTTCAGGCGGACCAGATCAGTCCCGACGATGGAGACATAGATTTCGCCAGGCACCTGAATGCCTCGCATTTCCAAGCGGTAATGTTTGCAACTATAAACGAGATCGCGCGGCACCACCCCATCCTTAAAGATTTTGCCGTCGCCATAAATGTCTTTCAGAAATTCATTCAAGGCGGTGATGCGTTGGCTTAACCCTTCTTCGATCGTAGTCCATTCGGCACTGGTGAGGATGCGGGGGAGTAAATCATAGGGAAAAATACGTTCGGTACCCTCTTCACGTCCATAAACCGTGAAGGTGATCCCTTGGTGCAAAAAAGAGGTATCGGCCGCCTGCTGGCGACGGTGTAGTTCTGCTGCGGGAAGCTCTAAGAGACGTTGATGAAGCGTTTGATAGTGCAGGCGCGACTCTCCACTGCTCTTAAACATTTCATCATAAGCCCCATCCAATTCATATCCTGAAAAAGGGGCCTTCATACCCTTGCCGGCCATAGGCACATCACTCCTCCCATTTTGATTGTCCAGGCAGGCGACGTTGGCTGGCCTGATTGATGTTGTATGATACACAAGAAGTTAATTTTCGTCAAGGATGGGTTATATTGTGATATTTTTCACAAACACTCATTATCGAAACAAACTATCAAAGAAAAAGGAGCCTGACAGGGACAATCAGGCTCCTTAAATCTCATCTAAGGCCGGTCGCTACTAGCTAATCCAAACCTCCCGAGGTTAAACTTCTAGAAAAAGCCGAGTTCAACCCTTGCCTGCTATGGTCTGATTGCTAGGCGACCTCAGGTGCCAAACCCCATTCTTCCGGTGAACGCCATAGGCCGGAGAGGATCAATTCTCGCAAAAAGATCAACTCTTTTGGCAGACGATCGTACAGGGTTAAGAACAACTCCTCATGAGACAGAAGTTCATTCACCCACTTGTCTCGATTGACGGCCATCAATCTGTTGAACTTATCCTGGGTGAAATCTTCCAGTCCCCGCCAATCCAGATCATTGTAACGAGGCATCCAGCCAATCGGGCTCTCAATCCCAACCGCTTCGCCGTTGGCCCGCTGCACAATCCACTTGAGCACGCGCATATTGTCGCCAAAGCCGGGCCACATGAATTTGCCATTTTCATCCTTGCGGAACCAGTTCACGGCAAAGATGCGCGGCGGATTGGGGATGTTACGACCAAGGTTGAGCCAATGGTTGAAGTAGGAAGCCATATGGTAACCGGCAAACGGCAGCATGGCAAAGGGATCGCGCCGGACTTTACCTAACGCGCCAAAGGCTGCCGCCGTCATTTCAGAACCCATTGTCGCGGCCAGGTAGACGCCGTAGTTCCAGTTGAAGGCCTGGTAAACCAGCGGCACCACATCAGCCCGGCGGCCACCAAAGATGAAAGCCTTAATCGGCACGCCATTGGGATCTTCCCAGGCCGGGTCGATAGAGGGGCACTGACCGGCCGGGGCTGTAAAGCGGGCATTCGGATGGGCAGCCGGTCGGTCGGCCTCCGGCGTCCAGTCCATCCCCCTCCAGTCGATGGCATGGGCGGGTGGCTCTTTAGTCATGCCTTCCCACCAGACGTCGCCATCGTCGGTCAGAGCAACGTTGGTGAAAATGCAATTCTCCTTGATTGAGTCCATCGCATTAGGGTTGGAAGAATATGAAGTACCAGGGGCTACTCCAAAGAAGCCGTACTCAGGGTTAATGGCATAGAGTCTGCCGTCTGGACCCGGCTTAATCCAGGCGATGTCGTCGCCGATCGTCGTCACCTCCCAACCTTCTTCTTGGAAGGGTTTAGGCGGGATCAACATGGCAAAGTTGGTTTTGCCGCAGGCGCTGGGGAAAGCCGCCGCTACGTAAGTTTTGCGACCAGTCGGGTCTTTGACGCCCAAGATCAACATGTGTTCGGCCATCCAGCCCTCGTCTCGAGCGATAGCCCCGGCAATGCGGAGGGCAAAGCACTTCTTGCCCAAAAGCGCGTTGCCGCCATAACCGCTCCCGTAAGACCAGATCAGACGCTCTTCCGGGAAGTGAACAATATACTTGGTGGTTGGGTTACAGGGCCAGACCACATCTTCTTGGCCCGGCTCCAGAGGAGCCCCAATCGAGTGAAGGGCCGGCACAAACTCGCCATCCTCACCCAGCACGTCCCAAATTTTGCTCCCGACTCGGGTCATAATGTGCATATTGGTGACCACATAGGCCGAGTCGGTCAACTCGATACCGATATAGGAGATCGGCGAGCCAATCGGCCCCATGCTGAAGGGAATGACGTACATCGTCCGGCCCTTCATCGAGCCATCATAGAGGGGCGTTAAAGTTGCCTTCATCTCCTTGGGATCCATCCAGTTGTTGGTTGGCCCTGCGTCATTCTTGTTCAGACTACAAATATAGGTACGATCTTCTACCCGAGCCACATCGCTGGGATCCGAGCGGGCCAGGAAAGAGTTAGGGCGCTTCTCCGGATCAAGTTTGATATAAGTGCCAGCGTCAACCAAGTCTTGGCACAGATTGTCATATTCTTCCTTGGATCCATCGCACCAGTAAACCTGATCAGGTTTACAGAGTTCTACCATTTCCTGCACCCAGTGTTTGACTCTTTCATTCTTTAGATTTGCGGGAAATTCCACAGTGTCTTCCTCCGATTTTTTTATTTGGTTAATAGTCGCCACCGACATGAACAACTGTGTTCGGGTCTCCAATCTTGGAGACCGTACCTTGGTATAAGGATCACTCTCTCTAGACTACCTGCCATAAAGAGAGTAATTGATTCTATAGCCCTGAACAATAGACAGGTGAACAGGTTCACCCTGGATCATTGACTAGTCTATGCAAGTTTTTTCATTTATTTCTCCGCTTTCTATCAATAAGGGTCTTTCTTAATGACTTTGGTAAAGCCTTGAAGCTTGCTCAGATCAAAACTTTCACCGCGGTAGGCCACAGTATTGATGAGGGCAGAAATTGCTGTTTACGCTACGTATTCACAGATACAGTCACGAAATAATATTCAAACCCATAGACGAGGCATATTTTAGAGATTTTTAGATTTAAATCAACCTTTTAAGGGTAGATTTAGTGGCTCTTGAGATTTAAAGTCCATCTCTGGTGAACGGCTGCCTAAGTAAGAACTTTAGGCTGGACTGCTCCAGTTCAAAGTCGGGACCGCTGGCAATAAACTTCGATGGTGGCCAGGTTCCCTTGTTGAGTCCCGGTATCGGCCTGTAGCGAGCCCCCGCCTGGTCTAGTAGCAGCATCGCGGCGGCCACATCCCAGGCTTTCCCCAACAGCGAAAAACAAACATCGACGCGACCGCAAGCCACGTAACACATCTCCAAGGCCAGCGAGCCCATGCGCCGCACGGCTCGGAATCGTTGAACAACTTCGCTGTAAACCAAGAAGTCGTTATCGGTAAATTTGTAGTCCGGGTAAGGCCAATCTGTCACCAACACGGCTTCAGTCTCGGCCACGCCCTGTCGCGCCCGGATGGGACGGTCATTAAGAAACGCGCCCTGTCTTGAGGCTGCAAACAGCTCCTGTCGCATCGGATCGTAGACTACCCCGGCTAAGATTTCTCCCTCTAACGCCGCGGCAATGGATACGTTAAAAAAAGGAATCCCCAGCGCGAAGTTGGTTGTTCCATCAATCGGATCCACAAACCATTGGACCGCGCCGCTCCCTTGTGAGCCCCCTTCTTCCCCCAAAATAGTGGAGTCCGGGTATTGTCCCATAATTTGGTCGATGATGATCCGTTCGGCCTGGTGATCGTATTCGGTGACCAAATCGTGCCGGCTCGATTTTTCGCTCGTTGGCTTATTGCCAGCAAACGCTTCGATAAGCATCTCACCGGCTCTGAAGGCTGCCGTTTTAGCCACGATTAATAACTGTTGAGAAAGTTGATCTTTGCTCATTGGCCCGTATTGTACCACAGGTGTCAAGTTTTGCTTTTGTGTTTCGTTACTGTCTAAGGCATAATTCCCTACAATTACCGCCTTGAGGCGAAGGAATGGTTGACTTGCCAAGTAGCTTAGTTGCCGTCGTTAAATCTGACTGTCCCACCTGCCGGCTCATCGAACCGGTGCTGCAACGTCTCGCCGCTGGCCCTTCTCCGCTAACGGTTTACACTCAGGATGATCCCGCTTTCCCCCGCAACATCCCCGGCTTGGTCGATGATACTCATCTGGAAGTCTCATTCAAACTCAACATCGAAATTGTTCCCACCCTGATCCGGCTCGAAAACGGACAGGAAGTTGAACGCATCTACGGCTGGAACAAAAGCGAGTGGCAAAACTTCACCCACATCGAGGATCTGGGGGCTGACCTACCTCCCTTCCGGCCCGGCTGTGGCGCCAAAAATGTCGAGCCGAGTGTGGCGGAAAAGCTGGCTGTGCGCTTTGGGGGTCACAAACTCCACGCCCGCCGCATCGAAATCGCCGCCCTGGAAGATGAGCTTGAAGCTTGCTTCGCTCGGGGCTGGAGCGATGGTCTGCCCGTTGTCCCTCCGACTGAAACTCGGGTTCTACGAATGTTGGCAGGTACCAGCCGCGCTCCTAATGAAATTGTCGGCATCATTCCTCCCAATCAAGTCGAATGTACGGTCGAGAAAGTCGCCATTAATGCGGTCTTAGCCGGCTGCAAACCCGAGTATCTACCGGTCGTATTGGCCGCCGTTGAAGCCGCTTGTCAGGATGAGTTCGCTATGCACGGCGTCCTGGCTACCACTTACTTTCCCGGCCCGGTCATCATTGTCAATGGCCCCATCGTCAAAGCTATTGGCATGAACGCAGGCATCAATGTCTTTGGGCCAGGTAACCGTGCTAATGCCACAATCGGACGGGCATTGCAACTGATTGTCCGTAACGTCGGTGGCGGGCGCCCTGGCGAAGTCGATCGTGCGACCTTTGGCACGCCCGGCAAGTACACCTTTTGCTTTGCCGAGAACGAAGAGGGCTCGCCCTGGGAGCCTCTCTCTGTCGAACGAGGCTTTGCCACCACCGCCTCCACGGTGACGTTGTTCGCCGGTGGTGGCATCCAACCGATTTACGACCAACTCTCCCGGACCCCGGAAGCGTTGGCCCGCTCGTTTGCCGAGTGTCTCAGGGCCGTGGCCCACCCGCGCGTGGCTACAGCCGCCGATGCCGTACTGGTCGTTTCGCCGGAACACAGCCGCGTCTTTGCCGAAGCGGGTTGGAACAAAACCCGTCTGTATGATGCCCTAGAGACTCTGCTTCATTGTCCAGCCGATGAAATTCTCCGTCGTAAAGAATCTGCTGTTCCAATTGCGGAGTTCGTCCCTAAATTTCGGCCCGGGGGTTTAACCATTGTCCGGGCCGGTGGATCAGCCGGCCTCTTCTCTGCCATTATCAATGGCTGGGTAGCCAGCGGAGCCATGGGCAGTCAACCGGTGACCAAGGAGATTAAGTTATGACTGAACGGAAAATTTTGCTCGATCCAACGGGAGAATTAACCCCGGCCCATCGCGAACGCCAACCGCGTCCGGCCTCGCTCGAAGGTCTGACGATTGGCCTCCTGGATATTTCCAAAGCACGGGGTGATGTTTTCCTCGACCGGGTAGCCGAACACCTAACCGAACAAGGCTTGACGGTCAAACGTTTCAAGAAACCCACCTTTGCCCGCGTCGCTCCTACCGAACTCAAACAAGTCATCAGCGCTCAATGTGATGTCGTCATCGAAGCCTTGGCTGATTGAGGCTCTTGCACGACGTGCAGTGTGCACGACATCACTGACTTAGAAAGCCGGGGTCTTCCCTCCGTCTTTGTCGCTTCCACCGAATTTAAAGAGGCAGCGCGCGCCCAGGCTGCGGCTCTTGGCTTTGATCCGGCCGCCGTCTATGTCGCCCATCCCATTCAAGATCGCACTGACTCAGAAATGAGAGCCCTCGCCGATGCTGCGGTAGAAGCCATCTTAAGAGAGATTGTAGCAGTTTAGCTACCCGTTTTGTCTTTGCTGCGACGATGGGCACTAAGATGCTGCTGAGTTACGTATAAACTGTGAGCAATGTCGTTAATCTCGTTTAGCTCGCCCAAGGAAGTGTCGCCGTCAGCCTCGGCGACCTCATACAGCACATCGACAAACGCCACTCGCTCCTCAATTGTGGTCACTGCTGAAAATTCACGCGAGAGCCGAAAATAATCTAGTTTCTTACTTACCTCAGAAACCGCTACTTCGGTCACCAGCATCGCTGCTTCTCGAGTTATATTCCACTTGTTCTGCAGCTCGTGCACCATTGAACTGAATTCGCCTACGGTCACCCGCTCATCGACATAGGCCACGCGGGCCATCAGCCCGCCTGCCAAACTTAGCTTGCGCAGCAAATCGTCGGAGATATCAAGAGCCTTACTTTCCCGCTCTAGGCGCTGCTTTAAGGCAAAAAAGACCTTATTCTTAACAAAATCTTCAAAGTAAGTTTCTCGATTAGGCGCATTAGCGATGGCCTCAGACCGACGAGCAACAGCACCGTTAACTAACTTTGCCAACTGACCAAAAAGGCTGGTATCAGCTTCATCTAACGCCGCCTCCACCTCTGCCAGCACTTTTCTTTCCTCGGAGCTAACCAGGCCATCCGCCTGCATCACGCTTTCTAACGTAGACATGACCAGCTTTTTGTCGGCTGATGTGCGCACCGCTTGTTTCAACTCTTCGATCAGCCGGGTCCGTTCAGTGGCCTCAACCGGCGAGTCAAGATAAATTTCCAACTGAGCCCACTCTAGCTCAGTAAGACGTTGGTTAGGTTGGTCACTATTACGCGGCAACTGAAAAAGCAGATCCTTAAGACTATTAATCTCAGCCATGGTGACTTCGCCATCAACCCAAGCAGCCGCGACGATAACTTTACCTAAGGTCAAAATTAGGTTTGAACTTGCCATATCTCCTCCAGGTAGAGTTTGCGTGACAGTATTGTCACGTCTGTACAATGACTTTCCGTCAGAGTAGTTGAGTCCCCCGCACGGTTTCCATCTCACTCAACTAATTTTCCAGGCAATGTTCCTAGTCGTTCGAATCGGATGGGTGTTCCTCATTGGAGGCAGAACCGCCGGATTCCAGTTCTTGACTCAGCCGGGCTATGAATTTGCGGGCATCCTTGTCGCTGGGATTACTCTCCAGTGCACGCTTAAACCAACTAACAGCCTCTTCATACTCTTTCCGATCGCGGTAGATCAGGCCTAAATTATAAGCTACATTTGGCGCCTTCGGGTCGAGGGCAATAGCTAATTTAAAAGCCCCTATCGCCCGTTGCTGCTTCTCGTCGGTGGCCAAAACGGGATTCCCTAGATAAGCTGCTCCAAGATTAGTCCAAACCATAGGGTTGCTGGGCTGACGCTCGCTTAATGGTTCTAAAACAGCGACAGCCTTTTTCCACTGCTTGCCCAAAATGTAGGCACCGCCCAGGTTGAGTAGCAAATCGGGATGCTCCGGTTCCAGTTCATACGCCTGCTCGAGTAGATCCATTGCCTCAATTACCCATCCTTGCTGGAGGGCCTGCGTTCCTTCCCCCAACAGCTCGTAAAACTTTGCTTGTTGGTTTTCGGGCTGTCGTGGTGGGCGACGTTTTTGAGGAGAAGACTTACCATTCGAACCATTACTCGTTATGGATCTATTGTCTGCCACTCTTAATATCCCTTAACTTAAGCTTCATACAAAAGTTACCCTTCCACTGACCAAATATATATTTTACGTTCTATACTGTCACTTAACCCATAGTTTTGCACAGGCTGGAAGCATAGGATTGCACAAAATCGCCCATTTTGGGGTTGTTTTCGGTATGAAATGAGGGTCGCATTAGAAGGAGTGGAACCATAGTTTTGCCGAAAGTAAAAATTGGAAACATAGCCTTGCCGAGAGTTACCAAAATTTAAACCGTCCAGAGACCCATTCCTTGGGTTAAGTTACCCTTATTTTGGGATGAGTTCTTCAAAATTTGGCTTTTTCGAAGGCAATTTTGCCATCAAAATCGGAAACGATTGACGAAAGCTTTGTTTTGGAATGCTCTATCGGAAGCATACCGCTGCAAAATCTGCAGAACTTTGGGTTAAGTGACATATACCATCCTTAAATGCGGATAGTATAACGCGAATCTTTGTAAAGACAAGGTAGTTTCTCTGGTGATTACCCATAAGTGAAATCCTGGTGGGGAAAAGGATAAACAGATATAAAGGTGAGGGTCGCCATCGTTTGAATAACGGCGCTGAGGCCGCGTAAGACCAGATAAGGACCATCCAGATCATTGGTTAAGCCCAGTTTGCCACCCAAGTAGTGCAGCCATTGAACAGCCCGAGGGGGCCAGGTGTTAATGAGGTGGAAAACAAATTGAGCCGCAGCCAGGACCAGGATAAACAAGCGTTTCATACCAGCCAGAGACTGAACGCGCATATCTTCGACATCCAAGCCCTGCTCCTGATCAAAGCGATACCCGTGTTCAATGCGAGCCCGGAGCCGCCAGTCATTATAGACCTGGCGGACAGTGCGAATTGTGTCGAGAGGGACATTGGTTAACAAGACCAAAGTGCGATCCAGAGCCGGGTCATAAGCGACAATGGCCCATAAGGCTTGAGGGGTATCAGGTAAGCGCAAGGCCAACCAGCCCAGTTGGATCTTGGCCCGCCGCTTTTTGCGGGCGTGAGTAAAGGTCACCGTCAAAGTATGGCTGAAATAGATGGTGTCCACCAGGTCCCGCAAATGTTCCTGTTCCCAGCGGTCAAGCCGGTCATTGTAGACTTCGACTCGCCGTTCCAGGTGGCTGGCTCGAATGACAAATTCATCTTGAGCCAACCTGGCGAACAATTTCTGGTCATCCAGCCCGGCATCGCCCAAGTAACGCCGCCGGTATTCGGGCAACAATTGGTTGGTGGTCGCAATAGCCTGGTTGATTTCGTGGTTTTGGCTGATAAAGTCGGCGGTCGTGTAAGAAAACCAGTTAGCCTAGGTCGTGACCGGCACCTAGGTATTGACCACGTGGCGGTGATCGCCGGATAGCCTCGGGTTAACCGCGCTTGACCATTCAAGGCGGGTGGCCTGCTTTTGGGGACGGTACTGACCCCTTCCAGTTTGGTGGTGTAGGGTTTCTCAAAATTGACCGGGTCCAAAGTCACCACCACATGGGCTGGATCCGCCGCCCGGACACTCTGACCAGACCGTTCATACAGCCCACGGCTCAAGCTGGCCGTCTCAAAGCGCTGGTTGCCCAAAAAGCGATAGATCCGTTTGCCCGCTTCCAGACCTGGCTTTCGTTTCGGGCCACCTGCTGCGCTATTTGGGTCACCACCGGGCTCTCACTGCCGATGATGCCGCGCACATTCAGCGACACTACTTCTTTTAACCGCCGCTCTGGCAACCCGGCCATTAAAGGATCTAAAAATGTCTCTAAACTCTGTTCCAATTCGGCCACTGGTAATTTGTCCAGAACTTTCTTTATGGCTATATCTATCATGAGCTTCGTCTCCTGGTTTAGTTTTGGTTTGCTCACTTTAACTTACCACGGAGACGAGGCTTTTTCTATCCATCCTTTAGTTTTGGGTAATCACCAAAGTTTCTGGTACTCTCCGTGTATGGTGTGCGTTTGCCACAAAAAAGTACCAGTTACGGGACATCCCACGTGCTGCTCCAATCCAGAAAAATACGCGAAGTCAGGGAGTGATCGCTAAAAAATGAGACAGTGCCCATTCAAACTTTTGAGGGGAGAAAACAAAAAAGCCATCGCCATAAATAGGCGACAGCTTTCTATTGAAGTTACTCATCAGGTTTCTTAAATTTAGACTTCGTACCCAAACATATGATCCGGGAAGTTGGTCAGCGCCGGCTTACCGATAGCGAAGACGTTGAAGCCCAGCTTGTGTAAACGGCAATGGTCCAAAATATTTCGCCCATCAAAGATAAATGCCGGCTTAACCATTGCGTCAAAGATTTTCTGGTAATCAAGATTGGCGTATTGCTTCCATTCGGTCATAACGGCCACGGCGTGAGCGCCTTCAACCGCCTTGTACGGGTCGGGCTCGAATGTGATTTGATCAGCAACATCCGCCAGATCATACTGAGCGTTTTTCAAGGCATGGGGATCGGTAATAATGACCTCGGCTCGCTCTTCCAATAGATGGCGAGTCACATTAAGAGCCGGGGATTCTCGGGTATCGCCTGTGTCCGCCTTAAATGCTACCCCGAACAGTGCGATACGTTTGCCGGCCACTGTGTTAAACATTGATGAAACCATTCGGGAGACAAATCGTTTTTGCTGGTAATCATTCATTGTGACAACCTGCTCCCAATAGGCCGCCACTTCCGGTAGGTTGTAGTATTCGCATAAGTAAACTAGATTGAGAATATCTTTCTTGAAGCACGAACCGCCAAATCCCACACTGGCTCGCAGAAAACGTGAGCCAATTCGGTTGTCCAGCCCAATCGCGTGGGCGACTTCAGACACGTCTGCTTCAGTTTTTTCGCATAAACTGGCAATAGCATTGATCGATGAGACCCGTTGTGCTAAGAAAGCATTAGCGACCAGCTTGGACAGCTCGCTGGACCAGAGGTTAGTGGTAATGATTCGCTCACGGGGAACCCAGTGAGCATAGATATCCACCAAAGTCTGAACCGCTTTCTGGCCTGAGGCCGTCTCGCGACCGCCAATCAACACCCGATCGGGATCTTCCATATCTTCGATAGCCGTACCTTCGGCCAAAAATTCCGGGTTTGACAACACGTCGAACTTCATCCCGTTGGAGTTGAGGATCCGCTCCATTGCCGCCGCGGTGCGAACCGGCAGGGTGCTTTTCTCCACCACAATTTTAGAACGGTCAGAATTAACTAAGATCTGACGAGCAGTTTTCTCCCAGTATTGGAGGTCAGCCGCTTTGCCGGCGCCTTGACCAAAGGTTTTGGTTGGCGTGTTGACGCTGACAAAAATGATATCGGCTTCACGGATGCCTCGGTCAACATCGGTGGAGAAAAAAAGATTTCGCCCCCGAGCAATTCGGACCACCTCGTCCAAACCGGGTTCGTAAATGGGCAAGTTGCCGGACTGCCACGCTTTAATGCGCTCTTCATTGATGTCTACCACCGTCACCCGATGCTCTGGACAGTTCTTGGCAATCACCGACATTGTTGGGCCACCTACGTAACCGGCGCCAATACACAAGATATTTGTCATTTTATGCTACTCCTTACTAGATAGAGTTGGACTGAAAACTAGAATTTATACTACTTGGTTTTTAACAGTAAAGCGGTACGCTAGAACTTCTTCATTTGCCCAGTTCCTACCACTCCACTCAACGACGACTTCAGCGCCGCCATGATCAATCACATTCATAATGCCAAATTGGCCCCGTTCAGCCACTCGACCCTCACTGTAGGGGGCATCAGCCTCAAAGCCAAAGCGATCCAACGGTGAAGCTTGCATGACCGGAAAATTACCACCTCCGCCCGTGGCAAAACTGCTATTTGAGCCGTCATCGATGCCCAGCATATGCAAATCTCCAGCAATCATCGCCAAATTCTTAATCTGATTGTTCTTAATGAAATCGGCGAGTTCTCTCCGCTCGGTTTTGTATGAGCGCCACCCATCGCTCAAGTCAGCTAACCAATCTGAAGCACTAATCCAGATGATCAGCGCGTAAGCGTCTCTACCATTCAGCAACTCTTGCTTAAGCCAGGCTTTTTGTAGTTTCCCCAGCATAGTTTTGGACACGTTGTCCGGCAGAGAACTCGGATTACGTTCCGAGCGAGTATCTGTCACGATAAACCGAACCCGCCCCACGGTAAATGCCTGATAGATAGGCACATTACCTTTGCCGCTAACCAGCGGGTAATGGGGGACATACTCCTGATAAGTCAACCGCGCTGCCTCCCGTCCTAGTGCCAACTCGTCACTATCATTCGGGCCAAAATCATGATCGTCCCAGGTATAAACGATGGGTATAACTCGGTATAACGCGGATTGGCTAGGCGAGGCCAAGACCATTTCATACGCCTGTCGAAAACGCGCTCGGTCGTTGGTGTCAATGTCTAAGTAGTGCATATCCCCTGTATGAACGAAAAAGAGAGGGTCTAAGTTACGGATCGTTTCAAAAATTGGGTGGCTCGATCCAGTTTCGGCACAAGAGCCAAAAGCGATCATAAATGAGGCCGGACCGTCGGGAAAAGTACGGAATTTACCTCGGTAAACCGGATCGAGCTTTCCCCTGGACTCAAAAGCATAGTGGTACCGGGTGGCGGGGGTCAAGTCATTGACAACAATAGAAACGACGCGGTTGTTTAGCGTTGTTAGGGCCCGGTAGTTGTCAGAATAGAGGGGCGAACTTAAATCTTCATTTTGGCTCACTAGCAGCCGTACCCACTCACTATCCTCTCGCAGTTTAGCGGAAACTGTAGCCGATTTTGGTGTTACAGCCCCTGACCAGCTAAACTCGATTAAAGGAGTTGGGTCAAATCTGGGAGCCTTAAAAACGAGAGGTAGGTAAACGGTACTTAGCGCACTTTGGCACAAGAATTCGCGCCGGCTTAACATAAAACCGAATCCTCTTTAATATTTACGTGATAAAGGTGCGGCTTAACTCGACAGTACTTGATCATAATCCAGAAGCTTGTGAAGTTCATGTTAACGACCTTAGAATTAAGTTAGAGTCCCCTGTTTCAAGCCGCCTCAATGGCAAAGACGTCAACATCCACCCCTGGTGAAAATAAACTGTGATCCGGCAATCGTCCTGGTCTCTCAAAATCGGCTAAACTCCACAGTTGATCGCTCCAAACCGAGACACTTGCTTCCGTGATGAGATAGGGCAAATGGTAAACTCGGCCAGAAAACAGTTTCTTTCGCTCCAGATCATAGGCAAAGAGTACATAGCGCTCAACGAGAAAAAACTCTAGTGAACCCGGTTCAGCGACCCGGGGAGAGCCATACGGAGCATACCGGAAGCGAGACAAGGTATCGATCTGAGCGCCATACCGTCTTGAAGTGTAATGGATTTGATTATACAGGTCACGCTCAGCCTGCATCTGGGCGTGATAGTAGGGCAACTTGAAAAAGGTGCGGGCCACTTTAACGGCCAACTTTTGGCTTGCATCTAGCGAGTAAAACCAAACCCCGGTCAGCCCGCGATCATTGTAGACGTAGGTGCGCAAATTGAGCTCTAGAAAGTTAGAAATAGCCGGCACTGCCGGGCAAAAGCGTGGACGAATATTGCACATAAAAAATGGAACGACACCCAGATAGGCGCGCCCGTCAAAAGTATCAACGTGCAGCCCTGGCGGTAGTGTGGACTGAATGATATCAGGCTCGACTACCCAATGCAGAAACAGCAAGTCACGCCAACTTTGATACATTACCGGCGGACGGTGTTTGGGACGCTCGCGGACAGCTAGACGAGCTGTCAGGGAAGGTGAGCCAACAGCTACACTCATTGTGTTTACCTCGGATCGGGAATAATAATGTCAAGCGAGAAACGACACAAATCTTGCCCTCGAGTACGGCATTAAAGCAAAGGAGTGCAAAAGCGGACTCTTGCACTCCTATGAATAACCCCCGAGGGAGTCAGGCGACTTGTTCAGTTAAGGTTACGTGCCGGCTTCATCATTTCGCTGCACCCAAGTCGGCATCTGGAATTGATGGCCGTTTTTCTCCCGCTGCATCATCTCCGGTAATATTTGTGCTAGCAGCAGCGTCGAGAGCGGCGACGAACTGCTCTCCGCCTGACTATTGACGATCAGTGGTCGCGGAGCATTTTCCATTAATTTCTTAGCTACCTGTAAGCCTTGCAGTTCTAATTGATACTTCAGCACAGCTTGATTATCCTGGTATGACTGGCCTAAGCTCTCTAGAGCCCGCGCCTCGTTCTCGGCGGCCTTGAGTTCAGCCCGGCCCCGAGCTTCGATCTCCAACCGAACCTTCTCGGCTTCGGTCTCCTTTTCTTGCAACATCTGGGCTACTTCTTGCCGGGCCCGGTTAAGCGCCTCTTTGACGGCGATTACTTTTTCATCGCGCTCCTTTTTAGCTCGTTCAATTTGCATCAAAACTTCGTCATTCTTGCGCTTACGGATCAGCTCCCATTCCTTTTCATAGGCGACCAGCTCTTTGGCGACTCGCTCCCGCGTAGCCAAATTTTCGCGGTATTGATCGGGCAGTTGCACATCGGGAATGTTGGCACCGATAATCCGGACACCGTAGCGTTCCATCTGTTTATTGAGATCCTGCTGCATATCTTCGACGTTGCTCCCGCGCAGGTCATAAGCTTTGGCCGTTTCAATAAAACGGCTGCGGCGGCGAATGGCATCTTGGACCGCGCTACTCAAGACCGAGTCGAAGTTGGTGGCACCAATAATCCGCACAAATTTGACCGGATCAGTTATCTTGAACTTTAAGAAAAACTCAATCGACTTGAGAGGGACATTTTCTTGGGTGGGCGACGCCATCACTGGCGCCGTGTAGGGGATCTCGGTTGAGGTATCGACAATGTATTCCACCTTATCCCAGGGCCACCACAAAAAATTGCGACCTGGGCTAAGTATCCCTTCGATTTTACCGAAGCGGGAATAAATTCCGGTCGTCCCTTCTTCAATTTCAACTTTGGCACTAAACCACCATGAGGCAGCGCCAAGCACGATCAGAGCAATGGCTGCCGCAACTCCCAAGGCGATACCCCCCAAACTAAAACTCAGTAATCCGGCCAGCCCCATCCAAGCGGCGAGGGCAAACCAGAATAGAAAGCCATATCCCCGACGATCCTTGGGAATAACGACCGGAACAAGGTGTTCACCCTCTCCGGAGCGCAGCAGTTGGCGAATATTACTCCAGGTAGCGACAGCCTCTTTAACCTTTGAGAAACCTCGTGTTTGAACGGTCATGAACTTAAACCTCCCCCCATTAATTCTGGCTCATCCGGAACCAAATCAGCTACTCTATCCTGTAGATCTTTGGACGTCGTCTCGGTGGCCGGCGCCAAAGTCTCGATTTGCCGGCTGCGCTGCTGAATCCGGCGCCGAACTTCATCCAGCTTTTGCCGGATCTCCTGAATGTCAGCCGCAGTATAAAGTGGCTTATCTTTGACACCCAGCATCTTGCGAGCGGTAGCCATAAAATCGATGTCATTTACCTCTGACGGCCCAACATTGATGATCTGCGGCAGCTTGTCGGCTACCGCTTCCAACTTATTGAGCGTCTCCTTCCGAAAGCGGTACTCTAGAATTTCCGGGTACATCGCGCTGTTCAGCAACTTAATATCGAGTGCTTGGGCTTCGAGGAGCGCGGCATTGGCCCGAGCTTCGCTTTCGGCCTCGATCAAGAGTTGCTTGGCATAGGCGTTGGCCCGGTTGACGGCCTTTTCTTTGGCTGTATCGATTTGAGCCTGATAAGTGGCTATCTCCGCCCGAATCTCCGACAACTGCTCACGGAGGGAAGCCAGATCTTTGTTAAGTTCACCCTCGTCTTGTTCTTTGCGCAGCTGCAACTCGTATTGGTAGGTGTAGGCCTCTTTAGCCACTCGGACTACCTCAGCCGCGGCCAAGTCCATCCGGTACTCCTGACTGGAAGGTTCGGCGTGGGTGATATTAGCGTTGACAAAACGAACCGCGGGCAGAAACTGACGGTTGAGGCTTTCCAACAAACCTTGGGTACTCTCCCCAACCAGATCGTAGATGTCTTCGGCCTTTTGATCATAAATCAAGCCCCGAGTGACTTCGCTAATGGCATTGTGCAACTTTTCAGAAAACCCCTTGGCCCCGCCGAGGGCAAAGATAAACTCACTCGGATTTTCAATGCGGAATTGTAAAAACAAATCGACCGAGGCCTCCACTCGCTCTTGAGTAAAGGCTTCGCGGATCGGCGCGTTGTAAGGATACTCTTTGGTCGTATTGACAATGTAGCTAACCCGCTTCAGCGGATGGAGCAGCATCTTGCGGCCTGGCCCCACAATCTCTTCGACCTTTTGATATTTCGTGATCAAAGCCTGGCAGCCATCGGGGATCATCACAAAAGTGTTTTTCCAAAGACTAAAGCCCACATAGCTCAACCAGAGCAGCAGATAAGGCAGACCAAATGGTCCTAACAAAGGACTGTCGAAAAGGGCTACCGTAAAGATAAACCCGAGCACGCCCATGACCGCCAACATCAATGCCGACATAACCCACACATAAGATCGGGTTTCTTTGGGCATAATCACCGGCGAGATGACATTGGTGTAACGGCCATCCTGCCCCTGTTGAGCCCGACTACTGTTCAAAATCTGAGCCGCCTCAGAGAGCGAGGCCGTTAATTGGGCAATCTGGGTCCCCACCGAGCCGGCTCGTTCCTGCGCCGAAAAGAAGTCTCGAGGATCAATCTTAAAGTCATTCTCCTCCAGCGCATCTGAGGCAACGTCAATAGCGCTACGTATTTTCTTCAGGGCCATTGGATCTCCTTTCTATATCTAATGACACGAACAAGGGATTTTGATTCTGTTATACCACGGGCGGCAGGGTGATGTCCCAATGCTGCACCACCGATCATCAATTGTGGTCCCACGTAAATCATTGGTGAAAATATTATTATCAGTATAAGCGGGGAGACAATCGAGGTCAACGCCCAGAAAAAATCTCGACAAAAAGAAAAGCCGGGAAATTTCCCGGCTTCCAGAGAGAGGAGGTTTTTTGGTGAAGGATGAACCCTTACACAAGCTCAGTATAGTTATCTAACATAGGAAGACTGTTAATGAACAATTAGATTTTTGTTTGATTTTCTAGTGAACGCGAGCGATTCTGGTTTGTAGTCCGACCGTGTCGATTGTGGTATACTCTCAAGACGTCCCCTTAATATCCACTTAGTTACCATCTAGGCTGTAAATCAAGAGAGAGGCATTTCGTGAGTGTAGAGAACAAAGTAACGATTATTACCGGTGCCAGTGGCGGCCTTGGTCAAACCGTGAGTCAGGTTTTCTTTGAAGCCGGGGCTAAACTTGTATTAGTTGGATCGCGCTTGGAGAGTGTGCAACCGCTGGTCGACACCCTTCAAAGTGACCGCGCCCTGCCGGTAGCAGCCAACCTCGCCAGCGCCGAGGGAGCCGAGGCGGTGGTCCAGGCGACGCTCGATACATTTGGCCGAGTCGATGTGCTGCTAAACTTGGCGGGCGGCTTCACCGGCGGCACACCGGTCCATGAAAGCGATGATGACGACCTCTATAAAATGCTCGAGATTAACCTATGGACCACTTACCAGATGAGCCGGGCTGCCGTCAAACCGATGATCGAGCAGAACTGGGGACGAATTATCAACACCGGTTCGCACGATGCGCTCAAAGGGCGAGCCAAATTTAGTGCCTACGCCATTAGCAAAGCAGCCGTCCTTCGCCTGACCGAATCGATGGCCGACGAAGTGAAGTCGCATAATATTTTAATCAATGCCATCTTGCCCAGCATTATCGACACCGAAGCCAACCGTAGATCAATGCCAAAGGCCGATTATAGCAAGTGGCTCAAGCCTCAGACCATCGCGAACACGCTGTTGTTTTTATGCAGCGAGGATTTGGCGATTTCAGGGGCAGCTATACTCTTGCAGGGAGTATAAAATCTCAAGAATTCATAAGGAGGGACAATGTCTGATAACGCCCTAAAACGCATTTCTCATCTTGGCCAGTCCATCTGGTATGACAATATCGAGCGGGGCATGCTCGAAGGCGGAGAGTTGGCTCGCATGATCAACGAGGATCACGTCGTTGGGGTCACTTCTAACCCAGCCATTTTCCAAAAGGCTATCTCCGGCAGCACTGCCTACGATGCTCAAATCGAAGAAATTGTTGCCGAAAACCCGACACTGCCGATTAAAGAGCTGTACGAAAAACTCGCCATCGCCGATATCCGCTCTGCCGCCGATGTGCTACACCCTGTCTATGAACGCACCAACGGCGACGATGGTTATATCAGCCTGGAAGTTTCGCCGGAATTGGCTCACGATACTGAGGGTACCGTTGAGGAAGCCAAGCGACTCTATAAAGAAGTAGGCCGCCCTAACCTAATGATCAAGATTCCGGCAACACAAGCCGGCTTGCCGGCCATTACCGAAGTCATCGGCGCAGGTATCAACGTTAATGTGACGCTGATGTTCTCGCTGCAAAACTATATCGCCGTGGCTAACGCTTATATTGCCGGCCTGGAAAAGCTTGACTCCGACGGCGGTGATCTTAGCCAGATTGCTTCGGTGGCCTCGTTCTTTGTGAGCCGGGTCGATACGCTGCTGGACAGATTGCTAGAAGAGGTTGGTACGGCTGAAGCTAAAGCGCTTCAAGGCAAAATGGCCATTGCCAACGCCAAAGTGGCCTACCTTGAATTCAAGAAGATTTTTGGCAGCGAGCGTTTCCAGAAGCTGGCCGCCAAGGGGGCACGTGTTCAGCGACCGCTGTGGGCCAGCACCAGCACGAAAAACCCGAACTACCGGGACGTAATTTACGCCGAAGAGTTAGTCGGGCCGGATACGGTCGATACGATGCCGCCAGTGACGCTCGAGGGACTTAAAGATCATGGCCAAATTCGGGCTAGCCTGGAAGAAGGCTTGGAGGAAGCGCCCGCTGTCCTAGCCCAGCTAGAACCGCTCGGCATCAGCTACGAAGAGGCGACGCAGAAACTACAAGACGATGGCGTGGTTGCTTTTGCCGATGCGTTTGTAGATCTGCTCAAAACCCTGGAAGACAAACGGGAAGCTATCGTCTCTAGCCAGGTTAGCCCCATGACGCTCGCCGTGGCTGGCTACCAGAACACCCTGAACGTTCGGCTGCGAGCCTGGGACGCGGCCAATGTGGCCACTCGGATTTGGAAGATGGACGGCACGGTCTGGGTGTCCGATCCGCAAGCCGCAGCTCAAACCAACGATCTAACCAACCGTCTGGGTTGGCTCAACCTACCGGACGAGATGCTGGCCCAGGTTGAAGTCCTGACCGCCTTTAGCGCTGAAGTCCTGACCGCCGGATTCAAAGAGGTTGTTTTACTCGGGATGGGAGGCAGTAGTTTGGCGCCAGAAGTTTATATGCGCACCTTTGGCGCAGACCAGGGCCTGCCTTTGACCGTCCTGGACAGCACCAACCCGGATCAGGTCGCCGCCGTTACGGCTAAACTAACGGATGTGACCACCACCCTGTTTATTGTCTCCAGCAAATCCGGCGGCACCATCGAGCCGATGTCATTCTATAAGCACTTTTTTAAGCTGGTGGCGGACAAAAAACAAAATCCCGGCGAAAACTTTATCGCCATCACCGATGCCGGCAGCGGTCTGGAAAAGCTAGCCCAAGACAAAGGATTTCGCCGGGTCTTCCTGGCTAACCCCGATGTCGGCGGGCGCTACTCGGCGCTGACTCACTTTGGCCTGGTTCCGGCTGCTTTCATCGGTGTCGATTTGCCCAAACTCTTGCGTCGGGCCAAAACGATGGCGAATGCCTGCCGGGGCCACGCGATGAACAACCCTGGCCTTCAACTCGGGGCAGTGATGGGCGAGCTAGCGCTGCTAGGGCGCGACAAGTTGACCTTCTTCCAGTCTCCCAAAATCGCCGCATTTGGTGACTGGGTGGAGCAACTGATCGCCGAAAGTGTGGGGAAGCTGGGCAAAGGCATTCTGCCGGTTGTCGGGGAGGCAATGACCCAGCCGGCCTTTTACAGCAACGATCGCGTTTTTGTCTACTTGCGGCTGGCCGGCGACGACAACACCGCCCTCGATGGCCAGGTTCAGGTCCTGGAAGCGGCCGGTCACCCCGTCATCTGGATCGAAATGGATGAGTTAGAAGACATTGGCCAGGAGCTGTTCCGCTGGGAAATGGCGACGGCGGCCGCCGGGGCAATTCTCAAAATCAACCCCTTCGACCAACCCAACGTCGAGCTGGCCAAGAGTAAAGCTCGGGAACTTATGGCTGAGTTTGAAAAGAGCGGCGCACTGCCCGGCGAAGCGCCGACGCTCGACTTTGACGATATCGACGCTTACGGATCGGCTGTGGGCAGCACGGTGACCGAAGCGCTGCGCGCCTTTTTAACCACCTTCCGGCTCGGCGACTACGTGGCGATTATGGCCTACCTACCCTACAATCCTGAAATTGATGCCGCCCTGAACGATCTGCGCCTGAGCCTGCGAACCGGGTTACGGGCCGCGACCACAGTCGGCTATGGACCTCGCTTTTTGCACTCGACCGGCCAACTGCACAAAGGTGACGGCAATAACGGGCTGTTCATTCAGATTACCCACACTCCAACAGCGGCGGTGGAGATCCCCGGCGAAAGGTACGACTTTGCGACTCTAGTCGCCGCGCAAGCCCAGGGCGATTATAAGGCCCTGCGGCAAAGTGAGCGGCGGCTGATCCGCTTCCACATCGAAGCGGGGCAGGATCTTGCCACAGCAATCCGGAAATTGATCCCGGCCTAACGCCTCTGACGTCTTAAAACATTAAAACGGCTGATCCAGTTTGGACCAGCCGTTTTTTTTGTAGCCATCCTATTTTCCTATTGAACTTTAACATTTTCCCGATTAACTTAATAGACAGATACCAGACCGCAGGGATGGGACTTGATGACGTTCTTCACCATCAACAACCAAGCGATTCACGTAAAAGAAGAAGGTAATCCCAAAAAGCAACTAGCGCTGCTGATTCACGGCTGGTCTAGCTCGTCTTATGCTATGTCGCCGCTGCTGCCCATGCTGAGCCGGCGCTACCACTGCCTGGCGGTCGATCTGCCCGGCTATGGGGACTCCGCCCCTAGCGCTCAGCCTGAGTCTATTGAACACTATGCCGAGTTGATGGCGGAACTGATCCGGCAAACCAACCCCAGTCAGGGCGCGGTAGTGGTCGGGCATTCAATGGGCGGGATGATTGCGCTAACTTTGGCCACCAAGTACCCCGATTTAGTTGAACGCCTGATCTTGCTCTGTCCAACCGTTAGCGGTCGCTTATCCCTCTTTATGGACTTATTTATTTCACCGGCCGTGATGGTCGAGCGCTTTGTGCTGCCCCAAAT